>CAMDXM010000080.1 GCA_945878025.1 Pseudorhodoplanes sinuspersici
AATCGGGGCCAAGGATTTCAGGTATACCGCCATCGCATTGCGGTCTTCCGGCGGCAACCGGCTGGTGTTTTCGATCACTCGAACCATGGACCCCAGAATCGGCTTCATGTCTGGCTTGTCCCCGAATTCGAGAAATTGCACGAAATCGTCCACCGACCAGTCCTTCAGCGAGCGTTGCGTGATATTCGGAATGAAGCCTTCGCCTTCCGGATTGGGACCGCCGGCAAAACGCTGGGCCGTCACAATGGCTCCGAGAAAGTTGCGCGGCGAATGGCACTCGGCGCAATGCGCCGCGGCATTCACCAGATAAGCGCCCCGGCTCCACTGCGCCGGCTGGCGAGGATCGGCCGAAAACGGTTCGCCGCCGAGAAACAGGAATTTCCACCCGCCGAGCAGCCGGCGGATATTGAACGGAAACGGCAGGTCGTGATCGCGCACTTTGCCCGCCACCGCGGGCAGCGTTTTGATGTGCGCGAGGAGATCGCGCAGATCCGGCACACCGAGCAGACGATAGGACGTGTAAGGAAATGCCGGATAATAATGCTCGCCCCGCGGCGATACGCCATTCTTCATTGCGGCGATAAATTGCGCTTCGGTCCAGGCGCCGATGCCGTCCTTCGCATCGGATGAGATATTCGGCGCATAGAACGTCCCGAAAGGCGATTTGAGCGCAAGACCGCCGCCAAGCTTCGTGCGGTCTTCGCCGCCCGGGATGGCATGACAGGCCGCGCAGCCGCCCGCGTTGAACATCGTCTTGCCGTTCTCGGCGTCGACCGCATGCGCGCCGAGCGCCGCCGCGTCGAATGTTTTCGGTTCGGTGATCAGCCAGAACATGCCGACGCCGAGAACAGCCAGAAACAGAACCGCAATCATGGCCTTGCGCATCGGGTTTCTCGCGCGGAAATGTCAGAGCCGAAACAAAAAAAGAAGGGCGGCCGTGTCGCCACTGCCGCCCCTGAACGTAACAGATGGGCTAGTTTTTGATCAGATAGGTCTCGTGACAGCCGTCGCAGCTTTTCCTCAGCACAGGATAGACGGCCTTGAGCGTTTCGACGTCGGTCACTTTCGCGCGATTGTCGGCGGCGTCCTTGGCGAGCGTCGCAAACCGTCCCTCGAAATCCTTCTTGTCCGTCCAGATCTTGTCGGAGGTGCGGAATTCCTCACCGGGCTTGGCGCCGGACTTGGACCCTTCCGGGAACAGGGCCGGGAGCTTTGCAAGGCTCGCGGCGAATTGCACGAAGGCCGCGTCGGCCTTGGCCTTGTCGAAGGGCTCCTGGCCGCGCTGCATTCTGTTCAGGCCGCCATAAATGTGCGAGCCCATGGCCTTCATTTCCTTGCGACGCGCGTCGATCGGATCGGATTGGGCGATGACGGCGGTTGTGGCGCACGCGACGGCGGCAACGGCAATAACGATGCGAAAGAACATTCTCGAATTCCTTCTTCAGGGGAAAAACCAATAGGCAGGCCGGCAAACGCTCGTGGGATATGCAACCCCCGATTCCCGATCATTATTCCGCAATTGCGGCAAAGCCTGTAACAGACGCCGTCATCACATCGACGTGACCGGATTTCGGATGCGACGCGAGGCCGCGGTCACATCCGCAAGCTGCGCTTTCCTTCCTCGATCGCGGCCCAGATGCGCGGCGCGGTCGCGGGCATGTCGAGATGGCGGATATTGTAGCTGCGCCACAATGCGTCGAGGATCGCATTCATGACCGCCGGGCACGAGCCGATGGCGCCGGCTTCGCCCGCGCCCTTGAAGCCCATCGGATTGTTCTTGCAGGGAACGTTGCGCGTCTCGAAGGCCAGATCCGGCATATGGCTTGCGCGCGGCATCGCATAATCCATGAAGCTCGCGGTCAGAAGCTGGCCGGAATCGCCGTCATAGACGGTCTCCTCCATCAGCGCCTGACCGATCCCCTGCGCCGTTCCGCCATGCACCTGGCCGGCAAGCATCAAAGGGTTCAGCGTGACGCCGAAGTCGTCGACGATAACGTAGCTCACGATCCCGGCCGCGCCGGTCGCCTCGTCGATTTCGATCTCGGCGATATGCGTGCCGTTCGGATAGGTCGGCGCCGGCGGCGTGAAAGCATCGGCCGAGGTCAGCTTCTCGTCTGTCGCTTCCGGGCGCTTCGCGATATCCGCGAAACTGATCGCCCGGTCGGTGCCGGCGACCTTGATCGCGCCCTCGGAAAATTCAAGATCGCGCGGGCTTGCTTCGAGCGCATCGGCCGCGATGTCCTTGAGTTTTTCGCCGAGCTTCTTCGCGGACATCGAAACGGAAACGCCGCCGGAGGGGATCGAACTCGAACCGCCAGTGCCGCCGCCGGTCGCAATGCGCGCGGTGTCGCCCTGCACCATCCGGAACTGATCCGGCCGCAATCCGAAATGATCGGCGATGATCTGCGCGTAGGAGGTCTCGTGCCCCTGCCCGGTCGATTGCGTGCCGATCAGGAGCGTGATGGCGCCGTCCTTTTCCAGCTTCAGAGTCGCGGTTTCGGGGCCGTTTCCGCCGCAGGCCTCGATATAGGTCGCAACGCCGATGCCGCGCAGTTTTCCATGCCTGCGCGCATCCCGCGCCCGCTTCTTGAAGCCGTCCCAATCGGCGACCTCCTGCGCGCGCGCCATATGGCCCGCGAATTCGCCGGTGTCGTAAATTTTGCCGGTTGCGCTCGTGTAAGGCATCGCCGAGGGCCGCACGAAATTCTTGCGCCGTAGCGCCACCGGCTCCATGCCGAGGTCGCGCGCGGCGGCATCCACCAGACGTTCGATCACATAGGACGCCTCGGGGCGTCCCGCGCCGCGATAGGCGTCGACCGGCACGGTGTTGGTATAGGCCGCGCGCACGCGGATGAAGCAAACGGGAATGTCGTAGACGCCGGGCAGCATGGCCGCGCCGATATAGGGAATATACGGCGCATAGGTCGACAGATACGCGCCCATGTCGGCGATGGTGCCGACGTCGAGACCGAGAAACCTTCCCTTGTCGTCGAGCGCGAGTTTGGCCGTCGTGATGTTGTCGCGGCCTTGCGTGTCGCCGAGAAAATGCTCGGTGCGGTCCGCGACCCATTTGACGGCGCGCCCGGTTTTTTTCGCCGCGACCGCGACCAGCGCGTATTCGCGATAGGAAAACAGCTTGGTGCCGAACCCGCCTCCGACATCCGGGGTGATGACGCGCATCTTGTCCGGCGAAATCTTCAGCACACGCTTGGCGATCACGTCGCGGATCGCATGCGATCCCTGGCTGCCGAGCGTGATGGTGTAGAAATCCCTGGCCGCGTCGTATTCGCCGATCGCAGCGCGGGTATCGAGATAATTGGTCACCACGCGCTGGTTGACGATTTTCAGCGAAACGGTGCGCGCCGCCTTGGCGAAGACATCCTTCGTTTTCGTCTCGTCGCCGAAGGTCACCTCGAAAGACAGATTGCCGGGCCGGTCCGGCCAGACCAGCGGCGCATTTTTCTTGAGCGCGGCTTCCGCACCGACCACATGCGGCAGCGCGTCCCATTCGATCTCGAGCGCCTCGGCTGCGTCGCGCGCCTGATCGAGCGTATCCGCCGCGACAAAGGCGACGGCGTCGCCGACATGGCGGACCTCGTCCGAAGCGAGCACCGGATAAGGCGGGACGATCATCTTCTGGCCCGGCACACCGACCGTGCAAGGCATGTGCCCGAGATCGGCGATGTCCGCCCCGGTCAGCACGAGGCGCACGCCGGGAATAGCGCGGGCTTTGGCGGCGCCGGCGATCTTGAACCGCGCATGGGCATGCGGTGAGCGCACCACCAATCCGTGCAGGAGACCCGCCGGAGCATGATCGGACACATAGCGTCCGTGACCGCGAATGAGGGGATCGTCTTCCTTGCGGACAACCGACTGACCGACGCCAAATTTCATCAGGTGATCCGCAGAGGTGAGGTTATTTCGCGGGTTGCCGTTTGCCTTGTGGACTCGGTTTGGCGGAGCCCTTGCGATCGGCAATCCAGCGGGAAATCACGTAGAATGCCGGTGTAAAGATCAGGCCGAACACCGTCACTCCGAGCATGCCAGAAAAAACCGCCGTGCCCAAGGCCTGGCGCAGCTCGGCGCCGGCGCCGATCGCGACCATCAGCGGCGTCACGCCAAGGACGAAGGCGAGCGATGTCATCAGGATCGGGCGCAGCCGCAATTCGGCTGCTTCCGCCGCGGCGGCCCAGCGGTCGCGCCCCTGGTCCTCCAGCTGCTTTGCGAATTCGACGATCAGGATGGCGTTTTTCGAAGCAAGGCCGATCAGCACGATGAAGCCGACCTGGGTGAGGATGTTGTTGTCCATGCCACGCAGGATGATGCCGCTGATCGAGGCGACAAGACACATCGGCACGATCAGGATGACCGCGAGCGGCATGGTCAGGCTCTCGAACTGGGCCGCCAGCACCAGAAACACGAAAATGACGCCGAGCAGAAAGGCGAAGATCGCGGTGTTGCCGGCGCGAATCTGCTGATACGCGAGCGTCGTCCATTCATAGGTGAACCCGTCCGGCAGCGTCTCCGCGGCGAGTTTCTGCATGATGTCGATCGCCTGCCCTTGCGAAAAGCCCGGCGCCGCGGCGCCGTCGAGTTCGGCCGCCGGATAGATGTTGTAGCGCGGGACGCGGTAGGGTCCGGAAATGTCGCGCACGGTCGTGAACGATCCGATCGGGACGGTTTGACCGCTCGAATTGCGCACGCGCAGATTGAGGACATCCTTCGGGTCGATGCGATAAGGCGCGTCCGCCTGCGCCTGGACGCGGAAGGTCCGCCCGAACAGATTGAAGTCGTTGACATAGGCCGAACCGATATTGACCTGCAGCGCACTGAAGACGTCCGGCATGCTGATGCCGAGAAGCTGCGCCTTGGTGCGGTCGATGTCGAGGAACACCTGCGGCGTCGAGGTCTCGAACAGCGAAAACACCTGAATCAGGCCCGGCGTCTGCGCGGCCTTGCCCATCATCGCGAATACCGCGCCCTGCAACGCTTCCGAACCGCGCCCGCTGCGATCCTCGACCATCATGCGAAAGCCGCCGGCATTGCCGATGCCCTGCACCGGCGGCGGCTGCACGACGATGATGAAAGCCTCCTGGATCGCCGCGGTCTTTCCGAACAGCGCGCCCTGAATGGCGGCGGCCGACTTGCGCGCGTCGCCCCCGCGTTTCGCGAACGGATCGAGCACGACGAAAATCGCGCCCGCATTCGGCGCGTTGGTGAATGTCGCGCCCGAAAATCCGACGATCGAGATCGCGCCGGCGACCCCGGGCACTTCGAGCGCGATATCGGCAACCCGCCGCACGACGTCTTCGGTTCGCGCGAAGGAGGCGCCGGGCGGCAATTGCGCCGCGATGATCAGATAGCCGCGATCCTGTTGCGGAATGAAGCCCTGCGGGGTCTTGCGGAATTCGTTGAGACCGAAGACCAGAATCCCGACATAGACCAGAGCCGTGATCGCGGCGAAGCGCACGACGCGCGTCGCGAGCCACGCATATTTCCGGCCGAGCCACTCGAAGCCCCTGTTGAACCCGCCAAAGAAGACGCGCAGCGGTTTCTCCCACCAGCCGCTCATCTTCCGGTCGGTATGCGGCTTGAGCAGCAGCGCGCACATGGCCGGCGACAAGGTCAGCGAAACGACCAGCGAAATGATGGTCGCGCCGGCGATGGTGAGCGCGAATTGCCGGTAGAACTGGCCGGAAATTCCGGTGATAAAGGCCGACGGCACGAACACCGCGGTGAGCACGAGCGCGATCGCGATCAGCGCCGCGCCGACCTCGTCCATGCTCTTGATCGCCGCCTCGCGCGGATTGAGGCCGCGCTCGATATTGCGCTCGACATTCTCCACCACCACGATCGCATCATCCACCACGATGCCGATCGCGAGAACCAGCCCGAACAGCGACAGGTTGTTGAGAGTGAAGCCGAACAGGCTCATCACGAAAAACGTGCCGACCAGCGAGATCGGGATCGCGACGATCGGGATGACGGCCGCGCGCCACGTCTGCAGAAACAGGATCACGACCAGCACGACGAGGATCGCCGCTTCGACGATGGTCTCGATCACGGCGTCGACGGATTCACGGATGAACTGCGTCGGATCGTAAATGATCGTATGGACGAGGCCGACCGGAAAGGACTTCGAAATATCCGTCACGGTCTTGCGGATATTCTCGCCGGTCGTGAGCGCGTTCGAACCCGGACGCTGGAACACGGCGATCGCGACCGACGGATCGCGGTTGAGATAGGACGCCGAGGTATAATCCTGCGCGGCGAGCTCGACGCGCGCGATATCCTTCACCCGCACGACCGCGTCGCTGGTTTGCTTGACGACGATATTGGCGAATTCCGCCGGGTCGGAAAGACGTCCGAGCGTCCGCACCGCGACCTGGAACGAGGCCTGGTTCGGCATCGGCGGCTGATTGAGCACGCCGGACGCAACCTGAACGTTCTGACCCTGCAACGCGGCGGTCACGTCCTGCGCCGTCAGGTTGAGCGATTGCAGCCGGCTCGGATCGAGCCAGACCTGCATCGCATAGTCGCGCGCGCCGAAGACCGTGATCGAGCCGACGCCGTCGACGCGGGTGAGCACGTCCTTGATCTGCAAATTCGCATAATTGGAAATGAACAATGCATCGCGCGACTTGTCGGGCGAATACAGGTTCACGACCATCAGGATGTCGGGCGAACTTTTCGCGACCGTGACGCCGATCTGCTGGACCTGCAGCGGCAGGCGCGGCGTCGCAGTGGACACGCGATTCTGCACCTGCACCTGCGCGATATCGAGATTGGTGCCGATTTCGAACGTCACCGAGATTGAAAATTTTCCGTCGGCGGTCGAATTCGACGCCAGATAGAGCATGCCCTCGACGCCGTTGATCTGCTGCTCGATCGGCGCGACGACCGTCTCGGCGACGGTCTCGGCGCTGGCGCCGGGAAACTGGCCGTTGACCGTGATGATCGGCGGCGCGATTTCCGGATATTGCGCGACCGGAAGCCGCAGGAACGCAACGCCGCCGAGGATCACGAAAACGATCGACACCACCGCGGCGAAAATCGGACGATCGATGAAGAAATGGGATATCTTCATGGGCGCGGATTATTTCTTCGCTTCGGCGGGCGGCGGCGGCGCGCTCTGATCCTGCGGCGTCACTTTCGCGCCCGGCCGCGCGCGCGACATTCCGTTCACGATCACGCGATCGTCCGGAAGAAGCCCTTCCTTCACGACGCGCAGATTGTCGCTGAGCTGCCCGAGCGTCAGAAACTTCTGCGACACCGTGTTGTCCGGACCGACCACATAGACGAATTTGCGGACCTGCTCGGTGCCGATCGCGACATCCGGAACGAGCAACGTATCGTAAGGCGCCGATGCCGGCACCTGCACGCGCGCGAACATGCCCGGCGTGAAGATCCCGTCGAGATTGCGGAATTGCGCGCGGCCGCGGATGGTGCCGGTGCCGCGGTCGATCACGTTGTCGATGAAATCCATGCGGCCGCGATGGCCGAAATCGTGTTCATCGATCAGCTTCAAAGACACGGGAACGCCGGTGCCGCGGCTCGCCACATCGGTTCCGTTGCGCGCGATCCGCTCGTAGCGAAGGAAAGAGCCTTCGTCGAAGGTGAATTCGAACCGGATCGGATCGCCCGATACGATGGTTGCGAGAAGCGACGTGTTTCCCGACGTGCCGCCGGTGATCAGGTTGCCCGGGGAAATGCGGCGGTCGCCGATGCGGCCCGCGACTGGCGCGCGCAGTTCGGTGAATTGCAGATCGAGCTCCGCCTGCCGGACCATGGCTTCGTTCGCCTGAACGTTCGCTTCGGCCGTGCGTTTGGATTGCTGGCGCTGCTCGAAAGTCTGTTCGGTGATGGTCTTGTCGCGCACCAGCTGCTGGCCGCGGATCAGGTCGGATTCCGCATAGGCCAGATTGGCCTTGGCCTGCGTGAGCGTCGCGCGCACCTGGTCGAGCGTGTTCTGGAACGGCCGCTTGTCGATGGAGAACAGAAGGTCGCCGTCCTTGACCAGCTGGCCGTCGGTGAAATGCACCTTCTCGAGATAACCGGACACACGCGCGCGCACTTCGACCGAATCGATCGCGACAAAGCGGCCGACATATTCATCGAAGTCGCTGATCTTTCTTTTGACCGGATTGGCGACCGTCACCGCGGGCGGCGGCGGCCCGGCCGGCTTGTCCCCGCTGTCTCCGCAGGCGGCGACGAGAAGCGCGACGGATAGCACGATCAGTTTCGATAAAAAGCTAATGGTTCGCTCAATCATGTGTTTTCATCATGGGGAACCGGGGAGATAGGCCTAAAATTGCAACAATCAATCACGGCGCAAACATTCATCTGCGCCGCGCGCCCGGATTGTTCCCTTAACCGCCAAGGCCGGGTTTGTCCACGCCGTCAATGGACTGAGAGGATTGGGACTGAGAGGATTGAGTTTTCGGAAGTCCCCGGAAACCGCCGAACCACCGCTGGCCAAGCGTTCCCACGATGAGTCCGCCATAAATCACCGCGCTCGCAGCGGCCAGAATCATCAGCGCAGCTTCATCACGCATCAACGTATTTGATGACAGCCATCCCACAACCGGAGCAGTGGAATACCAAAGAAAGATCGCCAGCACGGCGCCGCAAAATATCAGAATGATCAATGAGTGCTTGAGGCGCGCGTCGATCCGCAGCAGACCGGCGCGCGAGGCAAACCACAAGACCAATGCAAGATTGATCCACGCTCCGATCGAGGTCGCCAAAGCAAGCCCGATCTGCGCCAGCGAGCCCATCAAGGCGACCTTGAATGCGATATTCACGGCGGCCGCGATCAGCGACGCCTTGACCGGAGTCGCGGTGTCGCCGCGCGCGAAGAATGTCGCGGTCGCAGAGCGGATCAGGACAAAGGGAACGAGTCCGATAGCATAGGCCGACAAGGTGGCGCCGGCGGCTTGCGCATCGTTCGCCGTGAACGCGCCGCGCTGAAACAACGCGCGCATGATCAGGTCGGGCACGATCAGGAAGGCGATGACGCAGGGAATCGAAAGAAGCAGCGTCAACTCGATGGCCCGGTTCTGCGCGTGGCTTGCGCCGGCCTCGTCGCCGGAAGCGATCTTTCGCGCCATGTCCGGCAGCAGCACCGTCCCGATGGCGATGCCGATCACGCCGATCGGCAATTGATTGAGACGGTCCGCGTAATAGAGGGCCGACAGCGCGCCGGTTGCGAGAAAGCTCGCGATCACCGTGTCGGCGAACAGCGCAAGCTGCACGCCGGCGGAGCCGATGGTCGCGGGACCGAGCGCCCGGAAGAATTTCCGGATGTCCTCATCGAGCTGCGGCCAGCGGAAGCGCGCGATCACCCCGGCTTTGCCGGCGTCCGTCAGGAGCAGCAATACTTCCAGAACGCCTGCGATGAGTACGCCCCAGGCCGCGGCATGTCCGGCGGTCGGGAAAAACGCCGCCAATGCCAAAGCCACCATCATCGACAGGTTGAGCAGGATCGGCGCGGCCGCGGCCGCCGCGAAACGATGCAAGGTGTTGAGCATGCCGCCATAGAGCGTCACGACAGTGATCAGCAGCAAATAGGGGAAGGTGATGCGCGTGAGATCGACCGCGAGCCCGTAGCGGCCGGGATCGCCCCGGAAACCGGGCGCGAGCAGATCGATTGTCGCCGGCGTGAACAACAACGCAAGGGCGAGCAAAACGACCTGGCTCGCAAACAGCATGGTGAAAATGCGGTCGGCGAACAGCCGCGCCGGATCCGCTCCACCCTGCTCGCGCACGCGCGCATAAGCCGGCACAAAAGCCGCGTTGAACGCGCCTTCGGCAAAGATCGCGCGGAAATGATTGGGCAGACGTAACGCCACGAAAAAGGCGTCGGCCACCGGGCCCGCGCCCAGCACGGCGGCCAGCATGATGTCGCGCAGGAAGCCGGTGACGCGTGACAGAAGCGTCAGGCCGCCGACTGTGAGGAAGTTTCGGATCATTGCGTTTCCAACGTCAAACCGATTCCCTGCGAACAGGAAAGCTACAGCGAATCGCCGCGGGCTGGCGAATAAACGGAAGAAGCGCTCTGTCTGGCGTTTGTTTGTGGCGGAAGCCGGCTCTAGACTGTGTTCCGATTTAATTGAATCGGAACACAGTCTGGATTCCTTTTATTTGTCGCATTTTCTACGGCGAACCGGTTTCCACTTCGCCGGAAAATGCTCTAGTTCGATTGAACGGCCGACGCTGCGCCGATCTTGACGGCCCGCCGCCGGGGCGCATTGCGCTTGGCCGGCCGCCGATTCCGCGCGGCCTGCGGCAAGGGCGGCTGCCAGATCCAGACAATCGCAGCGAGAGGAATGAACAAGACCAGGGCGCCTATCAGCAAAAACCCGTGAGCATGGGAAAATTCAGCAAGATCCTGCCCCGTTACATCGTTGGACGTTCCGGTCGCCAGAATGAAGCTCGCCAGAAGCATCCAGCCGCCGAACACGCGCATCCTTCGATCGCACACACACGCCGCGACCAGCACGGCGTAGGGCAGCAGCAGTATGATGAAATGATAGCGGCTGCTGATGGGCGACAAGGCCAGCATGCCGATCATGAGAATTGCGCTATCCACCGCGATGAATTCATCGCGCCGCGGAGACGACAGCAACAGCACCGCGATCGCGGCCGCGACGATGACGTAGGCGGCGATGAGAACGGTGCGAGGATCGACGCCAAGGAACGGCTCCCGCACCAGACGGTTGATAATGCCGCGCAGCGAAAGATTGTCGAGAGTTTGCCCCATCCACCCATGCCAGAAAAAGCGAGGCGAATTGCCGCCGGGGGTGAACGCCGGACCGACGATCTGGCTGATCCAGTTCTCAAAATAATCGCTGCGCGTCCCTTTAAGAGCGCTGACAAGATCCGGCAGGATACACAACACGGCGAACACGACGACGAATGTCGCGGCGGCGACAAATCGGCGCTTGACCAGAAGATAAGGAAGAAAGATCAGCGGCGTCGCCTTGAGAGCCGCGGCGAAAGCAAGCGCTGCGCCCGCAATCATGGCCTGGCGGTTGGCCAGCGCCCAGAGACCGAACAGGATCACGCAAAGGATCATCGTGTCGTAGCTCTGATAGGTGAGCACCGACAGAATGAATTTCAGGCTGAGCAAGCCGGTGAACGCGCGAATCCAGATCAAATTGGATTCATTCGCGGCGGCGGGATACAGGCGCTTCACCAGCGCTTCCGATAACCCGACGCAGGCCAATGTCGCCGCGATGGAGATCAAATACCAGATCAGCAGCCGCAGCTCCGGCGACAATGGCACGAAAGGGATCATCGCGAATGCCAGCGCCGGCGGGTAGGTGAATTCAGGCGCGCATTCGAGCAGAGGCTGGCCGTTCCAAAGGCATTCTGCTCCGATGGAATAAACGACCAGATTGATGACGTTCTTGGCGTAACGGCCGTAATAGAGCGCCACCGCTATCGCGAGCGCAATCCATCCGATGTAACGCCACCGCTCGTCACGGTGGCCGATACGGCTCGTCACACCGCCGGCACGCGGCATGCCCCGCTCCCCCACACGATTCCCCCCCGCCGTGGCCTCTCAAAATATCGGAGGCCTGGGCGCATTCAACATGGCAGGATCGCAAGGCCGGAGCAACGCGCTCCGATCCGCGAGACCATGCCCCGCAACACGCGGCAATAATTGTCGTGGCCGCGATCTCAGTCCATCGAAACCTGACGACGCCGATGCGTAGCGCGTCGCCCGATCAGCGGCCGAGCGCTTCGCGAATCGCAGCGACGACGCGGTCCTGCGTCGGCGCGTCGAGATAAGCGTGCATGGGCAGGCTGATCACTTCCTCGCACAGCCGGTCGGTGACCGGCAGACCGCCGTCGGCGGCGGGATATTTCTTGTATGCCACCTGCCGGTGCAGCGGGATCGGATAATAGATCGCGGTCGGAATACCCTTGGCTTTCAGCGCGTCGGCGAGCGGCCCGCGCTTTCCGGGTGCGAGGCGGATGGTGTATTGCGCCCAGACCGACGTGAAGCCGTCGGCGACCTTGGGCACGATCGCAACATCGGCCAACGCCGCGCTGTAACGCTGCGCAATCCTGTCGCGCGCGACAATTTCGTCGGGAAAGATTTTCAGCTTCTCGATCAGCACCGCGGCCTGGATGGTGTCGAGCCGCCCGGTCATGCCGATATGGATATTGTCGTATTTATCCTTGCCCTGCCCGTGCACGCGCAGGCTCTTCAGGCGTTCGAGCAAGGCCGCATCATCGGTGAGCACCGCGCCGCCGTCGCCGTAGCAGCCAAGGGGCTTTGCCGGAAAGAAACTGGTCGCGGTCGCATGCCCGAGGGTTCCGAGCTTGCGGCCCTTGTAGGCCGCGCCGAATCCCTGCGCGGCGTCGTCGAGCACGAACAGGTTCTCTTGCTTGGCGATTGCGGCAACCGGATCGTGATCGGCGGCGAGCCCGAACAGATCGACTGGAATGACCGCCTTCGGTTTGAGGCCGTTTTTCTTCGCGGTGGCGATCGCCTTCTTCAGGCTCTCCGCATCGATGTTGAAGCTTTCCGCATGAACGTCGACGAAGACCGGCGTCGCGCCGACAAGCGCCGCGGATTCCGCGGTCGCGCAGAAGGTGAATGACGGGCAGAACACCGCGTCGCCCGGGCCGATCTCCTTGGCCATGAGCGTGAGGACCAGCGCGTCGGTGCCGCTCGCACAGGACAGCGCATATTTTGCGCCGCAGAATTCCGCGAGCCTCGATTCGAAATCGAGAACCTCCGGCCCCATCAGGAACTGACAATGGTTGAGCACGCGCGACACGGCGTCGTCGATAGCCGCGCCAAGCCTGCGCCGCTGCGCCGCCACGTCGATGAATGGAATGGGAGTCGTGTCGAGCCGGGTGTGCTGGTTCATTGCGCTCACGGAAAAGAAATCGGAAGGGAAGCCATCAACCGGCGGCGCGGCGGGGACCACGCTGCGGCACGACATTGGCGCCCTGGCGGCCTTCGAGGCAGCGCATGGCAATACCGAGACTTTCGACGCCCTCTTCGCCGGTGACGGGCGGCGGCGTTCCGTTGCGAACCGAGCGCACGAAGGCGGTCAGTTCCGCCCGCAGCGGCTCGTCGTGCCCGACCGACAGATGGCGCATCGAATAGCTGCCGTCCGGCTGGAAGCCGAAACATTCGGTGACCTGGCGGGTGAGAAGGTCGCCGATCAGATATTTGCGGCGCGTCGCGACATGCACGTTGCGCGCCTTGAACGGCGTCAGCCAGTTGGTGTTGATATGCGCCAGCACGCCGGAGGCGGTGCGGAATTGCAGGAGCGCGATGTCCTCGCGCTCGGCCACCGCGCTCGACAATTGCGGCTGCACTTCGACGATTTCCGAATCGGTGAACCAGCGAATGAGATCGATGTCGTGCACCGCGAGATCGATCACCACGCCGACATTCGACATGCGCGGAGGAAACGGCCCGACCCGGGTGATGGCGATGGAGAGAATGTCCTCATTCTCGATCGCCTGCTTGATCGCCTGCACCGCCGGATTGAAGCGCTCGACATGACCGACCATGAGCGTGACATTGGCGCGGCGCGCGGCGGCGATGATCTCGCGGCCCTCCTCGACATTCGAGGCGATCGGCTTTTCGACCAGCACATGGATGCCGTGCGAGATGCATTTGAGCGCGATTTCGTGATGCAGATGCGTGGGCGCCGCGATGGTGACGGCGTCGGGCTTGAGATCGAGCAGTTCCTCGTAAGTCTCGACCGCCGGGCAGCCGAGCACGCGGGTGACAAGATCGCGCTGTTGCGGATTGGGATCGGCGACGCCCGCCAATTGGATATCCGGCAAGCCCGCGAAGACGCGGGCATGATTGGCGCCCATGATGCCTGCGCCAATGACGCCGACCCGCAGCGGCTGGCCCGCGCTGTCTTTCACTGCCCGCACCATGTCAGACGCTACCCCCCACCACCCAATACCGGAATGTCCCTAGCACGCCGCACGGGCGGATGGCGACCGCCCCCGGTTTGAGCCCACGTACACGTTTTCATTCAAAGCGTTACAGGCAACCACCAGCGTCTGAACAGGTCCAATTCACACATGGCAGCCCGGATTAACCCTATTCGGCAGCCCGTACCTTACCCGGAATAGCCAGTGTCAGGCCGACCGACAGCGCATCCTCGCGAAAGGCCTTGACCGCATCGAGGGACAATTCGGCATCGGTCTTCGATCCAAGCGCTGGCATCTTTTTGAGCACATCGGCGGGGGCCGTGATGATGTGGCAGCCCATCCGGTCGGCCTCGATCACGTTATAGGCCTCGCGGGTGGAGGCCCAGATGATCTCGATATTCCTGGTCTTGCGCGCGAGCCGGATGGCGTCCTGCATCAGCGACGCATAATCGATCCCGAAATCCGCGAGCCGTCCCGCGAAAACCGAGACGCAAGCCGGGGCCTGTCCGCCGAGCGCGTCCATCGCGCGCGCGACCTGATCGGCGGTGAAGATCGCGGTCAGGTTGATCTTGACGCCGTCGGAGGAGAGCGAACGCACCGCCTCGAACAGTGGCTCGCCGCGCGTATTGGAGACCGGGAGCTTCACATAGACATTCTTGCCCCAGCCCGCGATCACGCGCGCCTGCGCCACCATTTCCGGAATGTCGTCGGAAAAGACCTCGAACGAAATATGCCGGTCC
>CAMDXM010000081.1 GCA_945878025.1 Pseudorhodoplanes sinuspersici
CCCCATCGCTCGAGAACCGACTCGACCTTGTGCCGCGCATGCCGGACCTCATAGGCCAACTGCGACATCCACATCAGCGCGCGCGCCGTGCCGATCCGGAAATCCGGCTCCGGCGCGAAATCGTCGAACAGATGATCCGCATAATCCGAGAGCGGCAATTCGACGAGAAAACTCACAACGCCGCGCTCAATCCCTCACCACCACCAGCCGGTCGGTTCCGCTTTCCGCGCCCCAGGCTTCGCCCGGCCGTCCGAGCATCTGGCGCACCGATGCGCCTCTCTTGTCGCTCGGGAAGCTTTCGAATTTTTCCGTCGCGGGGTCGAAGCGCAGGATCGCGTTGGAGATGAAATCCGTCAGCCAGACTTTGTCCTTGTCGTCGACATAGACCGAATAGCAGCCGGATTTTGCATTGTTGATCGGCCAGGTCTTCCAGCTTTTCGCGGCCGGATCGTAACGGGCGACTTCACCCGAATGCCAGAAGCTCACCCACAATATCCCCTTGGAATCCGACCAGACCCGGCGCGGACCGACGCCCGGCCGCGGCGGCTCGACGATTGTCGCTTCGCCCGTCACGGTATCGACCTTGGCGAGATGATCGCCGGCAAGCGACACATACCAGACGTCGCCGGACGGCGTGGTCGCGATGCCATAGGGGCCGCGGCCTTTCGGCGATTTCCAGGCGTCGGTCTTGCCGGTCGACGGATTGACGCGGCCATAGACGCCGTTCTGGCCGGTGAACCAGTAGATGCCTTTCCTGTCGAAGGTGCCGGTATTGAGATTGGCATTGGCGAATTCGGCCGGAAGCGCGAAGACCTTGACCTCTTTCGTCTTCGGATCGACGCGGACATTGGCGTTCAGTCCGCTGTCGGTCACCCACGCCGCGCCGTCCGGCCCGACGATGACGCCGTGCGGCGCCGAACCCTTGCCCAGCGGAATGACTTCGACCTTTCCGGTTTTCGGATCGAGGCGGCCGAGATGTCCCGCGCGCTGGCCCGTGTACCAGATCGCGCCGTCCGGAGCGGCGGCGACATCGTGCGGACCCGCGCCCGAGGGCAGCGCGAAATATTGCACCTGACTGGCATTGGCGGTCCCGCACGAGATTGCGAGCGCAAGCGCCGCGAATAAAATTCTCCGCATCGTGTCCTCCGCATTATCTCGACATTTAACACGTCGCCGTGACGTCTATTCCACTTTGCCTGAGCATGATCTTTTCCGACGTTCCTTCGCCCGTCGAAGCGGGCTTCGCGAAGGCGGAAAACCGGCTTGCGCTCTTCGGGATCATGCTCTCTCTCATGCGGCGAATTATGTCCGCCAGCGTTGGGCGGCTTCGTCGTCGGCGCTTTTCGCATCCACCCAGTTCTTGCCGTCGGGCCGCTCTTCGAGTTTCCAGAACGGCGCCTTGGTCTTGAGAAAGTCCATCAGGTAATTGGCGGCCTCGAAAGCGGCCTCGCGATGCGCCGAGGCGGTCACGACCAGGACGATATTGTCGCCCGGCGTCATGCGGCCGTAACGGTGGATCACGGTGACGCCCATGAGCGGCCAGCGCGCCTGCGCGTCCTTCACATGGCGCGTGATCTCTTCCTCGGCCATGCCGGGATAATGTTCGAGCGTCATGGCGGCGACGCCGTGTCCGGATTCGTTGTCGCGGCAGATTCCGGTGAAGGTGACGAGCGCGCCGATGTCGGTGCGGCCGCGCGACAGCTTCGCGGATTCGGCAGCCGCGTCGAAATCCTCGCGCTGAAGGCGGATGGTGGCGTTCATGGCTGTAATGTACCGCCGCGCCGCGCAAACGGCGAGGGGCTCGGAGCGCAATCCGGCGAAAGCCTGTCCCGGACTTGATCCGGGATGGGCGCCGCTTCGCCGCAAGATTGCGCGACCGGCAAAAGAATCTACCCGCCTGTCATCGGCGGGAAAAACGCGATCTCGCGCGCGCCTGCGATCGCCGTGTCGGGGCGGACATGATTGCGGTCAATCGCGGCGCGGATCACCTTGCGGTTCTCGAAGGCGTAGGCGTATTCCTCGCCACGGCCCGCCAGCCATTCCATCAGCTCGGCGACGGTGCGGACATCCGCCGGCGGCGAAATGTCCTCGTCGGTCTTGCCGACGCGCTCGCGCACCCACGCAAAATACAGAAGTCGCACGATCAGTCCTCGATCAGATGCCGCATGCCGGCGCGGAAATAGTCCCAGCCGGTATAGAGCGTCAGCAGGGCTGAAATCCAGAGCAGCACGAGGCCGAAGCTGTTGGCGAGCGGGATGAGGTCCTCGCCCGATTTCCAGCGCCAGGCGAGAACGGATTGCGGCAAAACGGAATCGCCGGCCTCGCCGCAAAGCAGAAACCCGATCGCGACGAGCTGCATCGTCGTCTTCCATTTTGCGAGCTGCGTAACCGGCACGCTCACCCGCAACTCGGCGAGGAATTCGCGCAGGCCGGAGACCAGGATCTCGCGGCACAGGATGATGATGGCGGCAAACAGCGACCAGCCCTTGATGGTTTCGTCGGCCGCCAGCATCAGCAGGCAGGACGCCACCAGCAGCTTGTCGGCGATCGGATCGAGCATGCGGCCGAGCCGCGATTGCTGGTCCCATGTGCGCGCCAGGTAGCCGTCGAAAAAGTCGGTGATGCCGGCGGCGATGAAGATGACGAGCGCGACCCAGCGCAGCCACAAACCGCCCTGCAGGATCGCCTGCCAATACATGGCGGCCACCACGACCGGAATCGCGGCGATGCGCGCGTAGGTCAGAAGATTCGGCAGAGAGAGCGAATGCTTGGGAAGTTGGCTGGTGGCGGCCGCTTTCATGGCGCGAGGGAACACCTCTCAGGTTTTTGCGTCAACCATGAGCCATGAGGTTCCGCTCCTTCTCCCTGCCTATTTCGACGCAGGGCCACGGGACGGTCTCCGGTCACGATGTCTTGTCGTGAAAATAGTCATAAATACGCTGCGCGCTATCCTCGCTGATGCCGGGCACCTGTGCGAGATCGGCAAGGGAGGCATTCTCGATCGCCTTCAAAGTGCCGAAATGCATCAGGAGCGCGCGCTTGCGGGTGGGGCCGATCCCCGGAATTTCCTGCAACCCGGACTCGCGGATGTCGCGTTTTCGGCGCTGGCGGTGCGATCCGATCGCGAAACGGTGCGCCTCGTCGCGCAGGCGCTCCACGAAGTAAAGAATGGGATCGCGCGGCGGAAGCCTGAATGGCGGCTTGCCGGGCATGAAAAAAGTTTCACGCCCGGCGTCGCGATCGGCGCCCTTGGCGACGCCGATCAGCGGAACATCCGCGATGCCGAGGGTGGCGAGGGTCTCGCGCGCGGCGTTGAGCTGGCCGAGCCCGCCATCGATCAGCACAAGATCGGGCCAAGGGGGAACATCGTTCGGGACATCGCCGGTCGCGGCCGCGGCAACGGTTTCCACCGCCTGTGCGATGGCGCCGGCGGCCGCTTCGGCAAATCCGGTCTCGCGCGGATTTTCCGTGATCAGTCGCTTGAAGCGGCGGCTCAGGACTTCGCGCATCATGCCGTAATCGTCGCCCGCCACGATGTCCTCGGACCGGATATTGAACTTGCGATACTGGTTCTTGCGGAACCCCTCCTCGCCGGCGACGATCATGGCGCCGACCGCGTTCGACCCCTGGATATGGCTGTTGTCGTAAACCTCGATCCGGCGCGGCACGCGCGGCAGCTGAAAAACCTCGGCCAGCGCTTTGAGCAATTTTTGCTGCGAGGAGGTCTCCGCGAGTTTCCGCCCCAGGGCTTCGCGCGCGTTGGCGAGCGCATGATCGACGAGGTCCTTCTTCTCGCCGCGCTTCGGCGCCGCGACCTCGACGCCATAGCCGCTCTTGGCCGTCAGCGCCTCCGCCAGGAGCTCGCGTTCGCTGAAATCCTCCGAAATCAGGATCGCGCGCGGGCAGGGCTTGTCGTCGTAGAATTGCGCTAGGAACGAGGACAGGACCTCCGCCGCCGACAGCGAACGGTCGGCCTTCGGAAAATAGGCGCGGTTGCCCCAGTTCTGGCCGGTGCGAAAGAAGAAGACCTGTACGCAATTGAATCCGCCGGCCTGGTGGATGGCGAACACATCGGCTTCCTCGAGCCCGCGCGGATTGATCCCCTGCTGCGATTGCACCGCCGACAACGCCGCGAGCCGGTCGCGATAGATCGCCGCGCGCTCGAAATCGAGCGCCTGCGAAGCCTTCTCCATCTCTCCGGCAAGCTGTTCCTTCACCGCCTGGCTCTTGCCGGACAGGAAGCTCCTCGCCTCGCGCACAAGCTCGGCGTAATCCGCGGGCGCGATCTCGCCCGTGCAGGGCGCCGAGCAGCGCTTGATCTGGTGCAGGAGGCACGGCCGGGTGCGGCTTTCGTAAACCGCGTCGGAACACGAGCGGATCAGGAACGCGCGCTGCAAGGCCGTGATGGTGCGGTTGACGGCCCAGACCGAAGCGAACGGGCCGAAATAATCGCCCGGCCGGTTGCGCGCGCCGCGATGCTTGACGATTTGCGGCGCCGGATGATCGGCCGTGATCAGGATATAGGGAAACGACTTGTCGTCGCGCATTAGCACGTTGAAGCGCGGGCGCAGGCGTTTGATCAGGTTCGCTTCCAGGAGAAGCGCTTCGGTTTCGGTCCGCGTGGTGACGAATTCGATGTGCTGGGTCGCCGCGATCATCCGCATGATGCGCGTGTCGTGTCCGGCCGGCCGCGCATAGGACGTGATGCGCTTCTTGATGCTTTTGGCCTTGCCGACATAAAGCACCTCGCCGGCGGCATCGACCATGCGATAGACGCCGGGCGCCGTCGGAGCGTTTTTGAGATAGCGCTCGATCGCCGCGCGGCCGGCCGCCAGCGATTGCGAGGCGCCGTCCGAAAGGTCGAGCGGCTCGGTCTCCGGCAGGGTTGCGTCCTCGTCCTCGTCGGGGAGGTCGATATCCGGGTCGATGTCTGTCTTGCGGCCGTTCATGTTGGGGTCGGGTTTAGCTGTCGATGCGTCGCGCGCGGCGCAAGGCCTGGAAGCGGGTTCCCGCCGTCGCGGCGCGGCCGGACCATCGCCGCTTTTGCCGGCCGTCTTCGCGGTTTTCGCCCTGCGTATAGTGAATGAGGTTTTAAGTCGATCCGGCGGTCGTAACGTTCATTTAGGCATAACGATTTGTCATCGTCACCGATTCATGAACGTTTAACTTAAAAAGCCCGATAAATCGTCCTCATGAAATGGTCGGCATTCGGCCATTTCTCCGATCCCGCGGCTTCCTTTTCGATGGCGAGACGCCATGCATGGGATTGCCGCGGCCGGGATTGAACGCCGCGTGTTGTGTGCGTTCGCGAGGAGGATGGAATGAAGAAGACGATCTTCGGAGCGGGATTGGCCGTCGCGATTGCGACCGTGTCCGCGCAAGCCGCTGATCTTCCCCGCGGCGGATACCGGCCCTATGCGCCGCCGCCACCGATGGCGGCCTATAGCTGGATGGGACCCTATATCGGCGTCAATCTCGGCTATCAATGGGGCGAGACCACCAATAATCCGACCGAACCATCGGGCATCGCCGGCGGCGTGCAGGCCGGTTACAATTTCCAATCGGGTCAATTCGTGTTCGGCGGCGAAACCGACATTCAGCTGTCCGGCGCCGAAGACACCTTCGCGCCGTGGAAATTCTCCAATCCCTGGTTCGGCACGCTTCGCGGCCGCGCCGGCGTCGCCATGAACAATATCCTGTTCTACGTGACCGGCGGTCTTGCCTACGGCAATCTGCGCGGCGAAAACGCCGGCCTGTCCGAGAATCGCACGGCGCTTGGCTGGACCGCGGGTCTCGGCATGGAAGTCGGCCTGACGCAGAATTGGTCGGCCAAGGTCGAATATCTCTATATCGATCTCACCGACCGCCATTACACGGTCACCGGCGCCGACAACGGCCTGAACTCGAATCTGCTGCGGTTCGGTGTGAATTACCGTTTCTGACCGCCTTGCCGCGAATCGCGAATGAAAATCCCGGATTTGAATCCGGGATTTTTTGCGTCAATCGTCAGGCCTCGACCTTCGTCTTGGCGAACGAGGGGACGCGCCGTGCGAAATCGTCGAGCCAGGCGACGAGCTTCGGATAGGATTTCCGCCACGCGCCCTGGAAGCGCAGATCCAGATAGCCGAGCGCGCAGGCGAGCGCGATCTGCCCGACATCCGGCGTCGCATCGATGGACGGAATGTCTTTTTCGAGCACATCGAGACTGCGCTTGACCTTGTCCTTCTGATAATCGATCCATTTTTGCTCGCGCCGGTCTTCGGTTCGAAACCGGATTTCGTACATCTGAAGCAGCGAGGCATCGAGAATGCCGTCGGCGAGCGCCTGAAGACGCAGCGCCTTGAAGCGCGCGCCGGGCTCGGCGGGAACGATGCGGCCGCCGGCCAGATGATCGAGATATTCCATGATGACTCTGGAATCGAACAGCGTCATGCCGTCGGCCAGCACCAGGATCGGGATTTTGCCGAGCGGGTTCTGGACGCGCAGATTGTCGGCCGGATCGTTGGTGTCGGCGGTCTCGACATTGATGTCCTTGTCGAGGTTCAAGAGGCTCGCGGCGATCTTGATCTTGCGGCCATAGGGCGAGGGCGCGGAGGTGCGAAGGATCATCATGACGGGCGTTCCAGATATTTTCTGAGAGTTCTTGATCGTTCTCGATTATTCCTGATCGTTCTTGGCGGACAATGCCGCAGCGGGCGCGCGTGGGGCGGCCACCGCGCAGGATTGTCCCGGCTTTATAGCGTTATGACTCGCCGGCCTTTCGTTCGTCAGCCGGTAATGACGAGATTCACCGCCTTCGGTCCCTTGCCCTTCTTGTCGGGCTCGACATCGAAGCTGATGCGTTGTCCTTCAGTCAGGCTTTTCATGCCGGCTTGCTCGACCGCGGTGATGTGAACGAACACATCGCGTCCGCCGTCATCTGGCTTGATGAAGCCATAGCCGCGCTCGCCGTTGAAAAACTTGACGATTCCCGTTTGCGCCATCGGGAAACTCCTTTCCCCGCAATTGCCACGCCATCGGCCCCCACGGACGATGGCTCGGCCGGACATTCTCAGTCGGGGAAAGCGTCGGCCTAACGGCCTCAGTCACTCCGCCGGCCCCCCTAAGGAGGCGGAACGTCAAAGCCAGCCTCGTCAGTAAAGACCAAGGTTGCGCTGCTGGAAAGAGGTGAAAAAGCGGCAAACCGGTTGCCGGTGTCGCGGCCCGCTTTACGTCTTGGCCGCGAGCCAGTCGAGGCGAATGGCGTCCTGGACGCCAGGTGCGAGAATTTTCGCCAGCGCGGGGAGCAAGATTTTGAGATCTTGTTCGAGCGTCCAGGGCGGATTGACAATCAAGTGCCCGCCGCCGCGCAGTTTCTCGTCGTTTGCCGGAGGCGAAATTGTCAGTTCGGCGCGTAACATGTTTGGAATCTGGCGGTCTTTCAGATCGCGCACAAAGGCGGCATTGCTGCCCGCGTCCTTGATCGGATACCAGGCGAAGAAAATCCCTGTCGGCCATTTGCGCAAGGCGGTCTCCAGCGCGGCGGCGAGACGCGAAAACTCGTCCGTCAGCTCATAGGGCGGATCGATCAGCACCAATCCGCGCCGTTCCTTGGGCGGAATATAAGCGGACAACGCGGTCCATCCGTCGATCTCAATGACTTTCACGCGGCGGTCGCCGCGGCAATTGTAGGACAAGATAGCGGCGGCGGAGGGCTCGAGCTCGCAGGCCACCAGCCGGTCATCGCGCCGCAGCCATGATCGCACGAGCGCGGGCGAGCCGGGATAGCGGGTGATTGTCCCGTCCGGATTGGCGGCCCGCACCGCGTCGAGATAAGGCTGCAGCAGAGGCAGCGCCGCCGGATCCGGCGTTGCATCGAGCAGGCGGCCGATGCCGCCGCGCCATTCCGGATTGCGGACGGCTTCCGGACCCGTCAGATCGTAAAGCCCCGCGCCGGCATGGGTATCGATGACGCGAAAGGCGCTCTCTTTCTTCCGCAGATGGTCGACGATGCGGGACAGGATCGCGTGCTTGATCACATCGGCGAAATTTCCTGCGTGGAAAGCGTGACGATAATTCATCGCGTTGCGCCGTGTGCCGCCCGGATGGGCGGGAGAAGCGGACAAACCAGGGAAACGACTAAAATTGCACGAAATATATTATGAAACCTGCGACGGGCGCCGATCACGGAATCAGGCTGCAGAACTGGAGTACGAATATGTAGCGTAGCATCTGGCTACGGCGGTGGTTTGCACTTTTGGACATCCCGGCTTCGACGGGTATCGTCCCGGGCGCTCGATCGTCCGCTGCGGTCCTTCCATAGAGAAGTGAATCTCGCTGCGCGCGATGACCGGTGCGTGTTGGCGCCGCTCGATGACGCGCTCAGCATGCGGTATCTCAAGGGCTATATTGAACACATGGACGTGCAATTGCGCGCGAATAACTGAGCCTGGAATTCCGGATCCGATCGCCTTTGAAGCCCGCCGATGCGGGCTTTTTCGTGTGCGACGAGCGAGAGGCTCCGGCGGTCAGACCCGGCTGAGCTTGCGCAGTCCGAATTGCTCGCGCGGCTTGACGGTCGATGGCGCCCGCCGGGCGGTTCGCGTTTCAAGAATGGCGGACAGTTTCTGCTCTCCCGTTTCCAGTTCGACCGCCGCGCCGCTGTCGATCAGTTGCATCCGTCGCGCCAGGCGTCGCGGCAACAGGAAAAACTGCAGCATCAGCCTGATGGTGATGAAGATCAGGGCCGGAAGACCGATCACATGCGCCGCCAGAATCGGGCCCGCGATACTGACCGCATCCGGCCGTACCGTGGCGGCGGCAAGATAGACCGGCGCCCAGACCGTGACGGTGAGAGCGGTGTTGGCGATGGATGCGAGGAACGACAACGGACTCGCGGGGTCGCAGGCCCAGTAGAACATCACCTTGGCCTGATCCGGATGGCAGCCGGCGGCCTGGCTGAAAATCGCCGGACCGTAATCGAGCGTCCAGAACGTCACGATCCAGAGCGCGGCATAGCCGAGCCCGGATTGCCAGATCAGGAATCGAAAATAGTCGTGAAGCCGGCGCATCGAACGCACATCACCCTTATTCACCGAAAGCCTATGGATTTTAGCTTACCCGACCGTTGCGCCAATCTGCGGCATCGTCGGAGTTCGTGCGTCCTGCCCCCGGCGGTTAACGAAACGTAAACGCGGCGGCGTCGATGCGGCTAGGCGGCATCCTGTCGAAAGGCAAAGCGGACCGATCAGCCGCCGCGGGCCGGCGGCATCACGATCTTGTCGCGCCGGCAGGCGCGGCGGTTGACTTCCGGGCAGTCGCGAAACTGGAAATCCTTGCTCAGGCAGATGCGGACTTCGCTCAGCCGCCGCGTGTCGCAAGTGACCGCGACCGCCGCGCGCGACAGCCCGGGATTGATCGCGACGAAGGCGTCTTCGACCTCGTCCGGCGTGACCATCAGATAATTCGTCACATTGAGGAATTTGCCGGGGATTTTGACGGCGCCGTGGGATTTACGCACCGCGTCGAAATAGCCTTGAGGACCAAGCCCCGAACAGGTGCCGTGACGGTCCCATTCATGAAAGACCAGGCGCGGGCTCGGCATCAGGTCGAGCATGGACGAGACGATGTCGCGGTTCAGCCGCGGGGCCGGCACCTGACAATTCGCGGGCTGGGAGCCGTGGTCATTTTGCGGCCACAGCCCATGCACGACGAAATGAAAAGGCCGCGTGCCGCATTGTTGCTGCGGGACACGATCCGGCGCGCGTTCGCGCTCGGCTTCGCAGAAGGACGGCGACCACGATAGAGCCAGAACATAGAAGCTGGATTGTACAGGTTCATTCCGGCGCAGAAGCGGTATTGCAGCGGCAACGCACGCGATGATCAAGAGTACCAAGATCACTGCGACGCGGGTGGGCCGAGCGCGAATCGAAGAAAGCATGGTCGCCCCCCAAACAGAAATCATACGTGAGCACAAAGCTCGGCCCCAGTCTCACTTTCATTTTTTTGACCAAGGTGAATAGCCCGGTGTTGGGCATGGTCGGCGACTGGGAACGATGCGCCCGCTATCATTGCACCGCTGGTCTTGCGGTTCGGATTTGCGACGTGGCCGATATTGTCCAGCTTATCGGCGTGGCAGAACCCGCTCCGACGTTGCGCGGCCTGGCGGCTCGCGAAACGTAAATGCCGTGTGCCGGAGTGATCGATCAAACGAAGATGCCGCCCGTGCGGGCGGCATCCTGTCGAAAGCGAAAACAGACCGATCAGCCGCCGCGGGCCGGCGGCATCGCGATCTTGTCGCGCCGGCAGGCGCGGCGATCGACTTCCGGGCAGTCGCGAAACCGGAAATCCTTGCTCAGGCAGATGCGGACCTCGCTCAGCCGCCGCGTGTCGCAAGTGACCGCGACCGCCGCGCGCGACATCCCCGGATTCGCCGCGACGAAGGCGTCCTCCACCTCGTCCGGCGTGACCATCAGATAACTCTTCACATTGAGGAATTTGTCGGGGATTTTGGTGGTGTCGTAGGATTTGCGCACCGCGTCGAAATATTTCTGCTGATCGAGTCCCGAGCAGGTGCCGTGGCGGTCCCATTCGTTGAACACGAGGCGCGGGCTCGGCATCAGGTCGAGCATGGACGAGACGATGTCGCGGTTGAGCCGCGGGGACGGCACCTGACAGTCGCGCGGAAAGCCGCGCTCATATTGCGGCCACAGCCCATGCACGATGAAATGATAGGGCCGCGCGTTGCATTGCTGTTGCGGAACGCGATCGGGGCTGCGTTCGGCAGCCGCTTCGCAGAAGGACGGCGACCAGGACAGGGCCAGAACGTAGAAGTCGAATTGTCCGGGCTCGCCCCGGCGCTGGTCCTGCGCCGCGGCGGGTTGGCTCATGATGAGGAGGGAGATCGCCGCGATCGCGGCGGCACGGGCAAGTTCAGTGCGAATGAACGGAAACATGGACGCCCCCAAAACAGAGAACTTACGGGAGGTCGAAGCCTATCCTCGCGATGAGAACAAGACAAGAACAAAACAAAAATAAAACAGGATTTTTTACGGCCGCGCCATCCGGCAGGCCGGGTTATTGGCCCAATTGCGGTCGAGCCCGACTACGCACCATTCCACACCCCAGACCGCGCCGATGGGCCCGAGATCCTCGGCGATCAGATAATGGACCGGCCGGCGGACGCCGTCGGAAACCGTCGCGACGGCGCTGCAGAAACGCCGCGGGATCGTATCCTGCGCCCACGGCCTGTAGGCGGTCTCGTGGATGCGGTCGAAGGAGGTGATGCTCAGACTGGAATTCCAGAACCGGCCTTCCTTGCTTGAAAATCTGTATCGGATGGTCGCGAGCGCCCAGCTATTGTCGCAGGCCGGCACGCGGCCGCTATAGCGGGGACCGCTCATCCAGAAATTCATCTCCAGCCAGTTGGCGGCCTGTGACGGCGCGGCCGCACAAAAAAGAAGCGCCAGCGCCGCAAGACAAGAACGCAAAGTCCGTACCGGCATGGATGTCCCCGTGACTGAAAAACGGACGGTGCCGCGACCTGCCGGGGCGGTCAAGAGCCGGGATCGGCGTCCGGATCGCGCGGCAAGATCGGCGGGTGCCGATCTTCGGGACCAAGGCCAAAGAGGCAACCCGTAATTTTCGGCCTAAGCGCGGCCTTATGGACCTGTGACCACAAGGCATTGGGTCACCGTCCCTGTTTCCGGCATTCCGAATGCCCGAATCGTGTTCGGCATCCCGGGAGAAGCGGGCATGGCCGAAGCCATCAGATCGCAGCCGACGGACGGACAGGGCGCAGCACGAGTTTTAGCCGAGTCATGCTTTAGCCAAGTCATGCTGTTGAGCGCCGCCGATCACCGGCCAGCCGCTATGGAACTCTCCTTATCACATCATCCTCGTACGCGGTTTGAGGCTGGAACCCTCACGCTCCGCGAATGTTGGTCCTCCGAATGTCCCGGTCATCCGGGTATGGAGGCCATCATGAAAGCGCGAATTCTTTATGCAGGCGTGCCGCTTGCGGCCGCTCTGTTGTGCGCGGGAGCCAACGCTCAAGGCGTGCCGCAACTGACGCAGGACCAGCAGACGACAGTTTACCGGACCATCGTGCGCGAAAGCGCGGCGCCGCAGGCGCGCCCGTCCGTCCGCAAGCAATCGAAGCAGATCAGGCAAACGAAACAGATCGTGCGTATGCCGGCCGGCAATGTGGTTCGCACCACCACCACGGAGCGGATCGTGACGAGGCCCGCGCCGCTTGCGCGCGAACGGGTGATCGCGGCGCCGCCGGCGCCCGCCACCTTCGTGACGGCCGACCCGCTCGATCTCACGCCCGATCAGCGGACGACGGTGTATCGCACGCTTGTGCAACAGCCGGTTCAACCCGTCGTAACCGAGCGAATCGTAACCGCGCCGCGTCCGTTCGTGACTGCGGAGCCGGTCGAACAGCGCGTCATCGCCGTCCCGCAAACGACGGGAGCGGCGACTGTCGTCACCGATGAGCCAGCGGAGATTGCCGCGCCGGCCCCCGTTCGGGACCTGACGATCGGTGCGCGCGTGCCTTCGTCGATCCCGCTTTACGCCATGCCAGCTTCGGCCGCGGCCGCGGCGCCCGCGATCGGGGCCTACCGGTATGCGCTGATCGGAGACCGCGTCTATCTGGTCGACCCGAGAGACGGCGTGGTGGCCGCGATGCTGTATCAGTGATCTTCCCCGCGCAGGGCGGGCGACACAGCAACGGAACACAGCAACGGAACATTGAACCGGACGAGCCTGCGCCCCGACCAAGTCACAAGAAGCCTAAGAAAACAGGACAGGGGCCATGGCCGACACACGCAGCCTGCGTTTCATCGGGATTATCTACGGCGTTCTTGCCGCCGCGGTCGCGCTGATCGCGCTTCTGGTCGTGAGCGGTCATATCCACGGAAATTTGACGCTGGACGATTCCCGCAATCCGGCCGTCGAGATGTCCGCCTCCCGCCGCTGATCGAGGCGCTCGCGCCGGCGGAACGAACGCAAGCCGCCCGATGTTGATAACGGTCCTTCCGATGAGGAGAGGCCGATGATCGTTCTCATTCCGGCGGTGATCCTGGCGGCGCAGATCGCGATGCCGGTGGCGAACCGGACGCCGCAATTCAACATCGAACCGACATGCAAAGGCGCCGCCAATGCCAGCATTGCCATGCGCAGCGAGCGAGAGCTTTGCCTGGAGAAGGAAAAGAAGGCGCGCCTGGAGCTCGACCGGCAATGGGCGGATTTTCCCGGCGGCGACCGCGGCCGCTGCATTCAATCGACCAGCGCCGGCGGCATCCCGAGCTATGTGGAATTGCTGACCTGTCTCGAGATCGCCAGGCAGGTGCGCGAATTGCCGAAGGACGACGGCTTGCGCGCGACGACCGGGGCAGCGCCGTCCCGATAGCGTGTCCGGTTCAGACCCGACGCGCGATTGCTACCAGTTGCGCTTGAATCCGGCGGAGATGCTTTTATCCGGAATGCCGGTCGTGGTTTCGCTCACGGCGCCCTTGATGCTGATGCCGTCGAACAATTTCTGTTCGGCGCCGATGCTGCGCCGCCATTTCTCGTCGGTCGACGACATCGCCGTCCCGACCGACAGCGACGTGCCGGTCGGCAGCACATTCAGCTTGGCCGAATTGTCGGACGAAAAATAATGCGTCGGGCCATAGGGCGCCGGCTGCTGCGTCGCGGCGAGCGTGCCGGGAATGGCCGAAGGCGAACTTGATGTCGTGGCCGGCGCCTGCGTCATCGAAGTGCCGTTCTGCAGCGTGACCGAGAAGCGCTCGTTCAGCGGCACCGATTTGCTGACCGTGGCGCCGATCTTGCGCTGCTCGTGCGAGGGATCGAAGCGCGCATCGATGGTCGCCTTGTCCCAGCCGGCCGGGATATTCAGCGCGGGCGCGGTGACGCTCGCCCAGGCCGCGCCGGTCGAGGAATTCGCCGCGGCGCCGGGCAGGAGCTTGTCTGGATCGATGGGCGCGCCCGTATTCGCGGGCTGGTCGGCGAGATTCATGTCGACGCCGACCTTGCTGTCCCAGGCGGTCGGCAGCGCCTTCTTCACCGTCACGGCGGCCGATCCGTCGCGTTTGTCGGTGCGGTCCCAGCTGAGTCCCGGTTTCGATGCGGCGGGCGCCTGCAGGGAATTCGCGCCGGAGACAGAGAGCTTGGACACGTCCCAATTGAGCGCGCTCCAATCAGTCGAGTCCGCTTCAGGAGTTGGGCTCGCGGCGTGCGCGCCGCCCGATTGCGACGGCCGCAATCCGAGACTGCCGGATGGATCGGCGGATTGCGCGGACGCGGAAACGGCGCAGAGCCACAGCGCGCTTGCGATCAGCGCGGCATTCGGTGCGGGCCTGAAAAAATACGTGCTCTTCGACGGGTTCATGTGCGATCCGTTGATCGGCATTGGACGTTGCGGGAGCGGTGTGCGTGCATCGCAACACCGGATGGCGTTTGTGGGGCAAAGCCAATTAATCACGGAGCGGGTTCACCGGACGCTACTAGAGCATTTTCCGGCGAAGTGGAAACCGGTTCGCCGCAGAAAATGCGACAAGTAAAAAGAATCTGGACCGAGTTCC
>CAMDXM010000082.1 GCA_945878025.1 Pseudorhodoplanes sinuspersici
AGGCCGGGCTTTTGAATGTCTGCTGCGTGAAAGAAGCGATTACGCCGCCTCTTCCTCGACCTCGGGGGTCTCTTCGCCGGCCTTGGCCGGTCCGCGGCGCGGGCCCTTGGCGAGAGCGGCTTCGATTTCCTTCACCGCTTCGGTTTCGGTGATGTGCTGCACGGCCGAGATTTCGCGCGAGAGCCGGTCGAGCGCCGCTTCATAGAGCTGGCGTTCGCTGTAGGACTGCTCGGGCTGCGTATCCGAACGGAACAGGTCGCGCACGACTTCCGAAATCGCGACGATGTCGCCGGAATTGATCTTGGCTTCGTATTCCTGCGCGCGGCGCGACCACATGGTGCGCTTGATGCGGGCGCGGCCCTTCAGCGTATCGAGCGCGCGCTTGACCATCGCCGGCTCGGCGAGCTTGCGCATGCCGACCGAGACGATCTTCGCCGTCGGGACGCGCAACGTCATCTTGTCCTTCACGAAACTGATGACGAACAGTTCGAGCTTGGCGCCCGCGATTTCCTGCTCTTCGATCGCCATGATCTGACCGACCCCGTGGGCCGGATACACGACGAATTCGCTGGTCTTGAAACCCTGACGCTGGGTCGTCTTCTTGTTGGTGGTCATTCCGGAGGTTGCTCCTTCACCGCCCGGCTTCGGACGGCTGGTTGTCTTGGCCACGGGGGCCCCACGGCCGGCCTGCCGCGAAACCTGCGAGATCCTGCGCCCGGCGGCGGAGGGGGTTTTCGCCCGCCGGCTGCCGGCGGACGCTTTCTTGGTTCGGCGGCTGTCGCCAGCCGAGGTCTTTTTGGTCCGTTGACGCGATTTATCGGCCACAGCACATGCGTGGAACTCTCACGCCCCTTCTATTGACGGCTTCCTCTGGAACGGGCCCGAAAAAATATGCTCCCCGCAGGGAGCCCTCTCAGTTATGTCGTTCCTGTGCCTTGTATAGCACATTTTCCGCAAAAATCAACGTGTTACGGCGCTGCAACAGGGCAAAGCAGCCACGAACCGGGCTGAAATTCCGGAAATCCGGTTAAAAACGGGCGTCCGGAGTCCTTGGCAATCGGGCAATCTCGCGGCGATGGTGCGCTCCCTCCCCCTGAAAGGGGGAGGGCAATCGCATGTGGCACAGCGGCGCCGCAAACTCGGTTACCTCCCCCTGGAAGGGGGAGGTCGACGCGCCATAAGCGCGGTCACGCGCGTCTTCGACGCGCCATAAGCGCGGTTACGCGCGTCTTCGACGCGCTATGGCGCGTCGGGTGGGGGTCAATCCCTGCGGTTCTTTTCGCATGTGACCCCCTCCCCACCCCTCCCCCTTGCAGGGGGCGGGAGCACTCTGTCCTCGTCGCGGTCACATGCGCCGACCTCCCCCTTTCAGGGGGAGGTGAAGGCGCAGCGACTCAAATGCGGATGGATCGGACGCCGCCTCAATTTCCGGTTCCAGGTTCCGGAGAAAAATATTTCGCGAATTTGTCCGGGACCCCCTCCCATTCCTTGCCGTCGGCAGGGCCGTCCTTCTTGGCGGTGATATTCGGCCAGATTTTGGAGAATTCGGCGTTCATGCTCACCCATTTCTCGGCGCCCGGCTCGGTGTCCGGCTTGATCGCCTCGGCCGGGCATTCCGGCTCGCAGACCCCGCAATCGATGCATTCGTCCGGATGGATGACGAGCATGTTGTCGCCCTCGTAGAAGCAGTCCACGGGGCAGACTTCCACGCAGTCCATGTACTTACACTTGATGCAGGCTTCGTTGACGATGTAGGTCATACGCACGCGTCCGGAATCCGAAGTTCGCCATGTTTAGCAGCACCCCCCAGTAGCGAACTTCGGATTCCAGGGGGCGCGTGCCAGTTTTAACATCCTGTGTGGCTTTGGTTCAGAAGTCCCCATAACGGACTCGCCGCGCTGACCATGGGGACTTCTGAACCGCCACACAGGGGGGTCCATGTCGAAATGGTCAGGGTCCGTAACGCATGCATTTTGCGCATGCAAGCAGGCGGATCAGATCGCATCATCGACTTTAGATATCATGATCCCCGCGCAATCTGTCGAGGGCGCGCCGATCCCGTTTGGTCGGGCGCCCGCTGCCGGGCTCGCGGCCGCCGGCGGCATCTTCAGCTTTGCGAATATGAACCGGCGGGGAGAGGTCCTCATACAGCGCGCGGCCGGCATCCGCCGGCCCGCGCCGTTCGCAAAAATCCAGGACCTTCAGCACGCGGACGCGGCCGAGCGCGATCGTGACCACGTCGCCGGCGCGAATTGTCTTGCTGGAGGCATCGATGCGCGCGCCGTTGACGCGCACCTTGCCGGTATCGGCGAGCGCGGCGGCCGTCGTGCGCGTGCGCACCACCCGCGCGTGCCACAGCCATTTGTCGATGCGCTGCCGGTCCAAGGCCCGTCGCTTCCTGACGCCAGATTATCCTGTTTCGTCATGGCCGGGCTTGACCCGGCCATCCACGTCTTTCGTGCTCAATCGTTGCCAAGACGTGGATGCCCGGCTCGTAGGCGTCGTGCCCGGGCCGGCGAAGCCGGACCCGGGTGCCGGGCATGACGAACTGAGCGCTAACGCCGCTCCTTGGATTCGGCTTCAAGCTGCGCCTTGAGCGCGGCGAGCTTGGCGAAAGGCGAATTGGGGTCGGGCTGCCGCTCCACGCGTTCGCGCCGTTCGCCCTGATCGGGGCGCTCGCTGCGTCCGCGCTTGTTGTCGAAGCGCGGCTTGCTTGCGCCGTGATGCGGACGCTGGCCTTCCGGCCGCTCGTGACGCTCGCCGCGATTCTGATTGCGGCGGCGATGATGGCGTTCGCGCTGCGGCGAGGGACTTTCGCCCGCCGGAGTTGCGGCGGCGTCGGCTGATGGCGCCTGCGCATCCTCGGCCGCCGGCTGCGCGGCGCCCTCCTGCGATGGCGCAAGTTGCGACGCCTGGCTCGCCTGACGGTCGCCGCGATTGGGACGCCGCCGGTGACGCTCGCGGCCCTCGAACCGTCCGGGCCGCCAGACTTCGATCATCTCTTCTCCGGCGCCGGCGGCGGCCGGTTGCGTCGCATCCCCGGCAGCTTCGGCGAGCGGGGCCGCCTCGTCGGCGGCGGCTTCGGCCGGATTGCTGTCCGGTACAATGGGGGCGGATTCGACTGGCGCCATTTCCGCCGCAACGGCGATCTCCGCCGACGCGAGCTCGGCCGGCGGAAGTTCGGCCGCGCCGGAAGGCTCCAATGCGGGCGCATCGGTGGCCGCGCTCTCGCCGGTTTCCGCCGATGCCTCAACCGGCGGCGCGGCCTCGGTGGCCGCCGCGGCCGGCGTCTCGGCGGGTTTCGGCTTGCGATCCATGCGATAGCCGAGCGAGCGCAGGATCGACGCGAAGTCTTCGCTCGACGAGCCGACCAGCGAGGTCATGTTGACAGTGACGGTGAAGCCGCGCCCGTCGAGCGCGCCCGCGGGTTTCACGCCCGGCGCGGTTTCCCGCCACGCCAAAGCCGGCCTGATCAGGTCGGCGAGCCGTTCCAGGATGTCGACGCGCACTGCGCGTTCGCCGCAGACGCGGTAGCCCGCCGTGCGATAGAGCGCCTTCGAAACATCCTTGTTGATCGGGATCGACGTGCGTCCGCTCGCCGCCAGCGCCTGCACGTCGTCGAGCCCCTTCAATTCGCCGCTGGTATCCTTGAGCGCATGCAGCTGCGTCGCGAGCCCGCGCGGCGCGGGCTTGAGCAGGCCCGGAATGTAAATGTGATAGGCGCCGAAACGCACGCCGTATTTACGCAAGGTCGCACGCGAGGGCTGATCGAGGCCCTTCACGTCATCGGCGACCTTCTGGCGCTCGAGCACGCCAAGCGATTCCACGAGCTGGAACGCGACGCCGCGCGCGATGCCGGTGATGTCTTCCGCCGCCGACACCGCGACCAATGGCCCAAGCAGTTTCTCGATATGCGCCTTCAGCCATTTGTCGAGCCGCTCCTGCACCGCTTCGCGCGACGCGCCGGTCAATTGCTCGTCGGCCAGAATTCGCGCGCGAGGGCGTAGCACGTCCTCGCCCGCCGCCAGCACGGCGACGACGTCTCCGGTCCAGCGGATGTGATTATCCGACGCAAGCAGGAATTGCTCGTCGGACGCCTGCGCGAGGCGCGTAGCGCGCGCGTCGATTTCGCCGGCCAGCACCTTCTGCGCGGCCGCGTGCAACGCCTTGGCTTCCGAACCGCCCGCCGACGGATCGGCCGCGAAGCGGAAGCCTTCGAGACGGCCGACGGCATGGCCCTCGACTGTGATTTCGCCGGTCTTGGAAATTTCGCTGTCCAATGTGGTGTTCTCGCGCAGCCGCCGCATCAACACGCTGGTACGGCGATCGACGAAGCGTGCGGTAAGACGCTCGTGCAATGCATCGGACAGCTTGTCCTCGACGTCGCGCGCGACACCTTGCCAATGCTCGGGGTCCGCCAGCCAATCGGGCCGGTTGGCAACGAACGTCCAGGTACGAACATGCGCGATCCTTGTCGAAAGCGTATCGATGTCGCCATCGGTCCGGTCCGCCTGCGCCACCTGGCCGGCAAACCAGTCGGTGGGGATTTTACCCTGCCGCGTCAGGAAACCATAGAGGGTGGTCACCAGTTCCGCGTGATTGGCGGGCGCAATCTTGCGGTAGTCCGGAACCTGACAGACTGCCCATAGAAGCTCAACCGCGGCGCGGCCATTCGCCTTGGCGCGGGTTTCGTCGTCGCGCGCGGCGTGTTCGAGCACCAGAATGTCTTCGGCAACGGGCGCTCGTGTCAGGCCTTCTTCCTGCGGGATGACGGCGAGCGACGCCTGCAAAGCGCCGATCGACGCGAAATCGAGGTCGGAATTGCGCCATTGCAGCATTTTGAGCGATTCAAACGAGTGCGATTCGAGCCGCTGCACCAATTCGTCATCGAAGGGCGGACAGCGTCCCGTGGTGCCAAAGGTGCCGTCGCGCATGGCGCGGCCGGCGCGGCCGGCGATCTGCGCCAGTTCGGCCGGATTGAGGTTGCGGAACTGATAGCCGTCGAATTTGCGGTCGGAGGCAAAGGCGACGTGATCGACGTCGAGATTGAGGCCCATGCCGACAGCGTCGGTCGCCACCAGATAATCGACGTCGCCGGCCTGGAACAAGGCGACCTGCGCGTTGCGGGTGCGCGGCGAGAGCGAGCCAAGAACGACTGCGGCGCCGCCGCGCTGGCGGCGGATCAATTCGGCGATCGCGTAAACTTCGTCGGCCGAAAAAGCCACGATGGCCGAGCGGCGCGGAAGCCGCGTCAGCTTCTTGTCGCCGGCAAAGGTCAGCATGGACAGCCGCGGCCGCGAAACGATATGCGCGCCGGGCAGCAATTTCTCGACCATCGGCCGGATCGTCGCCGCGCCGAGAAGGAGCGTCTCCTCGCGGCCGCGCCGGTTGAGCATGCGGTCGGTGAAAACATGCCCGCGCTCGAAATCGGCGGCGAGCTGCACCTCGTCGATGGCGAGGAACGCCGGATCGATGTCGCGCGGCATCGCCTCGACCGTCGCGATCCAGAAGCGCGGATTCTCCGGCTTGATCTTCTCTTCGCCGGTGATGAGCGCGACCGATTGCGGCCCGACCTTGTCGACGACCTTGCCATAGACCTCGCGCGCCAGCAGCCGCAGCGGCAGCCCGATCATGCCGGACGAATGCGCCAGCATGCGCTCGATCGCGAGATGGGTCTTGCCGGTGTTGGTCGGCCCCAGCACCGCGGTGACGCCCGCACCGCGGGCACGGGCGTCATGGCGTGCAGCCGTCGAAAATGAAAGTGCCATCAATGATCCGGGATACTCAGAGAGGTCTCGCTCCAGCCCCAACCCTGGATGGACGCCGTCGACCAGACATCAGTTGAGCGGGCTCGGGTTGACCAGACATATGTCGAGACTTGTGACGGGATTTAGCGACGAGACCGTCTCGATTCCATGCCTCCTGTATCACAATGCGACGCTTGCCACCCTGATTCCGCGCCTGTGCTTAAGTTGTGGAACGAGTCTGGAACGAAACGCGCCCGAATCGCTGACTCAGTCGCTGTTGGGCTTTGTTCACGGCCAGATGTAGAGCCATTCGAACGGTGACCACAAGATCGGGTTTATTGCGGGCTTCCGCGCGCTCATTTCGGCAGTGAAACCGTTAACGCCGCGCTTTCGTCCAAAACGCAAAGAGTCAAGGGCGGGATAGCGGGGGTTGCGGGGATAATTCGGCGACACCGCGCCTGCGCCATAACACCGGCCGCCAGGCAATCCTATTGCGTCTTCACATTCGCCTTGGACGGCAACGGCGTCGTGATGAATTGCGTCGCTTCCAGAACGCCCAAGCCCATCGGCGTCGGCACCGAAAAGCGAAATGGCACCAGCACGCGCGTGCCCGCGACCGGCACGAGCCATACTTCCATGTCGCGCAGCTCGGTCAGGTATTTCACCGCCGCGCGCTCGGGCACATGGCCCGCGACCGGAGAGAAATAGACCGAGCAGACCAGCGCCGGCCCTGCGTAACCCTTGTCGGCCTTCACTCGCTCCATCCGCTTGTAGGCAAAATCCAGATCGTAGCGGATGCGGCCGTCGAAAATGGCCAGATGGCGCTTGCATGATTCCGGATTGAGCGGATCGTCCTTTCCGGGCGCGCGCACAAGCGAGGCGGTCATCGGATCGATGACATTGCGCCGGTGCCCGTCGGTGACCGGAACGGCCTTGGGCGATACAGGAGATTCCGGCGTGATCGAAAATTCCTTGACGTTGCCGCCGCCGAGCGTGATGTGGATTTCCTCGGTCCGCTTGTCGGTCGAGATCGACGCCGAATAGCTCGCCGGCGCGAAATTCCCCGACACGATCCCGCCGCGCGCCGCGCCCGAGCCTTGTCCGCCGGTGAAGACGCGAACGAGCCCGGTCGTCATGCCGCTCGCCGCGGCGACATATTCGTTGTCGGTGACGTCGATCACCCATGCGCCCTTGCCGAGCGGTATTCCCGACAATGTCGCGGTGTAGCGCGCGTCGAGCCTGCCTTGGGCGCGGGCATCCGCAAAAGCGCCGTCGATCAGCACGGGCGCCACGGCGCAGCAGGCGGCCGATAGCCGGGGCAGCGACTTGAAAAATCGGGACGACCTGGAAAAGCGGAACTTGGAAAAGCGGAGCAATGTCCAACCCTCTCTCAAAGGCGGCCGCCCGGCACAGCCCTTCCGGAGCGATGAAGCCGCCGGAAACGCAAGAAAGAGCCTGTTCTTTGCGTCAGTACAAGAGCCATGATCCGGCTGTTTTGCAGGTCGCGGAAGACCTGCCCGTGATCGAAGAGGAATGCGCCCTTTATGTGATCCGGCGGAGGCTCCAGGGGGCCTTTACCGGCGCGCTTGACGCCAAATACCCCCTGCCTCTATACGTCCGGCATCCCAAGCAAAGAGATTGGTCTTTGCACCGGCCGCCCCGGGTGTCCGGATTTGCAGCAAATTCGAGGATTTAGCCATGTCGCGCAAGTGCGACCTGACCGGCAAGAAAGCGTTGGTTGGCCACAAGGTCAGCCATTCCAATCGCAAGACCAAGCGGCGCTTCCTGCCCAATCTGGTCAACGTCACCATGCAGTCCGATGCGCTCTCGCGCAGCGTGAGATTGCGCATCTCGGCCAACGCGCTCAAGACCGTCGATCACCGCGGCGGGCTCGACGCTTTCCTGGCCAAGGCGAAGGACACCGATCTCTCGCCCAAGGCGCTTGAGATCAAGCGTCAGGTCGCCAGGAAGACCGCCACGGCCTGATCGCCGCTTCAGGATTTTTTCGTAAAATGGCCGGGCCTTGCCTGGCCATTTTGTTTTTGGGCCGCCGCCTTCATGCGTCACTTATCGAGCAAAGTGAATTGCAGCAGGATCGTGCGCTGGATGATCGAGAAATTGTCATCCGAGACGAGCGTGAGCACGACGTCGCCATTGGCCGCGCGATGCACGCTCAAGCCCTCCATGTTGTCGATCTCGTAGCCGAGATCCGCTTCCATCAGCACCGGGCCATCGAGCACGGCGCCGGGCGCGATAGCCGCAGGCAGCCGCCGCAGCCGCATGGCGACGCCCCGCCGCCATGAAAAGAACCGTTCCAGGATGAGGAGCCCGCCATCGGGAAGCGGCGCGCAATCGACGATGTCGAAATCGCCGGTCCGCTGCACGGTGAATTCGCCGGGCGTCTTGCCGCCGATCAGAAATCCCTTGATGTTGCCGGCCTCGTCGAGCCCGCGTTCGGACACCGCGATCAGCGTGCCGGCCAGCGGGCCCTGCTTCGGCGCCACGGCGAGGCATTCGATCCCGCGATTGGACGGCAGCCTGGCGAAACCCGCCGGGCGCGGAAGAATTTGAGCGCGCGCCAGCAAGCCGCTCCTGGCGTAATCGAATTTCACGATCTGATGCACGCGCTCGATGCCGACATAGAGCGTGCCGCCGTCATCCGCGAGCGATTCCGTGTCGTACCATCCGCGCGCGGTCAGCGCGCGCCCGTCCGGACCGAGCATAGGCGCGATCTCGGCATCCGAAATTCCCGCGGGCGCGCTGCCGCGATAGGCGATGCGGCCGCGCACCCATTGCGCCTTGTCGCTCAGGGCGATGAAACCCGCGCCGTCGGCGGAAACTTTGATCGCGGATAATCCGCCGAATTCCCTGTTCGTCGACGACAATTCGAGGCCGCCGCGGAATTCCAGCGCGCCGAAGCGCGTGCGCGCGGGGTCGCGCGGCTCGAAATGCTCAATCGGCTTCGACTTGATCTCGATGCCCGAAGGCGGCTCGGCGACCTGCGGCCATGCCGGGCCGGCGAATAACAGAATGCAGGCCGCGGCGAGCCCGCGAAACAAAAGCGTCAATGCAATCTCCGCCGCGGAACGCGGCGCGGTTCCGGCTCCGCCGCGTGCTCGGCGAACAATTCGGCGAGTTTTTCGGTCATCGCGCCGCCGAGCTCCTCGGCATCGACGATGGTGACCGCGCGCCGGTAATAGCGCGTGACGTCGTGTCCGATGCCGATCGCGATCAATTCGACCGGCGAACGGGTCTCTATTTCCTCAATAATGTAGCGCAGATGCCGTTCGAGATAATTGCCGGGATTGACCGACAAGGTGGAATCGTCGACCGGCGCGCCGTCCGAAATCATCATCAGGATGCGCCGCTGCTCGGTGCGGCCAAGGAGACGCCGGTAGGCCCAGTTGAGCGCCTCGCCGTCGATATTTTCCTTGAGCAACCCTTCCCGCATCATCAGGCCGAGATTCTTGCGCGCGCGCCGCCAGGGCGCATCGGCGGATTTGTAGATGATGTGGCGCAGATCGTTGAGCCGGCCCGGATTGGCTGGCTTGCCGGCGGCGAGCCAGGCTTCGCGCGACTGCCCGCCCTTCCAGGCGCGGGTGGTGAAGCCGAGGATCTCGACCTTGACGCCGCAGCGCTCGAGCGTGCGCGCCAGAATATCGGCGCAGGTGGCCGCAACCGTGATCGGGCGGCCGCGCATCGAACCGGAATTGTCGAGCAGGAGCGTCACCACCGTGTCGCGGAACGTGGTGTCCTTTTCGCGCTTGAACGACAGCGGATGCATCGGATCGGTGATGATGCGCGACAGCCGCGCGGGATCGAGCATGCCCTCGTCGAGATCGAATTCCCAGGCGCGGTTCTGCTGCGCCATCAGGCGGCGCTGCAGGCGGTTGGCAAGCCGCGAAACCACGCCCTGCAGATGCGAGAGCTGCTTGTCGAGATAACCGCGCAGGCGGTCGAGCTCTTCCGGCTCGCACAGATCCTCGGCCGCGATTTCCTCGTCGAATTTGCCGATGAAGGGATGATATTCCGGCCCGCGATATTCGTTGGCGCCGCCGCGCGGACGCCAGGGCTCGGCGGGGGATTCGGAATCGCCCATATCGGAATCGTCGGACATCTCGGTCGAGGGCGCATCCATTGCCTCAGCAGAGGCGTCCTGCGCCTCTTCGCTCGTGCCTTCGGCCTCTTCGAGGCTCATGCGCTGCAATTCGTCGGAATCGGCGCTGTCGCCCTCTTCGCCGGACTCGTCCTGACGGCGCTCCTCGTCGCTTTCGTCGCCTTCGTCCTTGTCTTCGGCATCCGCGTTGCGTTCCTCGCCCATGTCGAGCGAATCGAGCAGGTCATGAATGGCGTCGCCGAAACGCGCCTGGTCCTCGACCAGACGCTCCAGCTTGTCGAGCCCGCGCCCGGCTTTGTCCTCGATCAGCGGACGCCAGAGATCGACGAGCTTCTTCGCCGCAGGCGGCGGCGCTTCGCCGGTCAGCCGCTCGCGCACCATCATGGCGATGGCTTCCTCGATCGGCGCATCGGCGCGATCGGTGATGTCGTCGAATTTGCCGCGATGAAATTTGTCGTCGAGCATGGCGGTGAGATTTTTGGCGACACCGGTCATGCGCCGCGCGCCAATCGCCTCGACGCGCGCCTGCTCGACCGCGTCGAACACCGCGCGCGCCTGCTGCCCGCCTGGGATCAATTTGCGATGCACGGACGGGTCGTGACAGGCGAGCTTGAGCGCGAGTGAATCGGCGTGGCCGCGCACGATGGCGGCTTCCTGCCTGGTCAGCTTGCGCGGCGGCTCCGGCAGCCGGACCTTGCCGCCCGCGATGCCCGGACGCTCGGCGGCGTAGCTCACTTCGAGTTCAGGCTTTTTCGCGAGCGCGCGCAGACAGCCGGTCACCGCGCGCTTGAACGGCTCGTTCGGCGCTTCCTTGGCGGGGGACTTGGCTTTGTAGTTCGATGACATTTTTTTCTTCTCCCTCTCCCGGTTCTTACGGGGAGGGGGTCGGGGTGAGGGGCGTTTAAACAATCCGGAGCGGCACCCGCTCGCTTCACTCGCAACCTCTCCCCGCAAGCGGGGAGAGGTAATGGCAATTACGTCAGCGCGACATTCACCGAGGATTCCGGCAGCTCCACGCCGAAGCAGCGCTGATAGAATTCAGCCACGATCGGCCGCTCCAGTTCGTCGCATTTGTTGAGGAAGGTCACACGGAAGGCAAAACCGACATCGGCGAAGATATCGGCATTCTCCGCCCAGGTGATGACCGTGCGCGGGCTCATCACGGTGGAGATATCGCCGTTCATGAAGGCGTTGCGCGTCAAGTCAGCAACGCGCACCATCTTGTTGACGATGTCGCGGCCTTCCTCGGTGCGATAATGCTTCGCCTTGGCGAGCACGATGTCGACTTCCTTGTCGTGCGGCAGATAATTGAGCGTGGTTACGATCGACCAGCGGTCCATCTGGCCCTGATTGATCTGCTGCGTACCGTGATAGAGGCCGGTCGTATCGCCGAGGCCGATGGTGTTGGCGGTCGCGAACAGGCGGAACGCGGGATGCGGCTTGATCACCTTGTTCTGGTCAAGCAGCGTCAGGCGCCCGGAGGTTTCCAGCACACGCTGGATAACAAACATCACATCCGGCCGGCCGGCATCGTATTCGTCGAAGCACAGCGCGACGTTGTTCTGCAAAGCCCAGGGCAAGATGCCGTCGCGGAATTCCGTCACCTGCAATCCATCGCGGATCACGATCGCGTCCTTGCCGACGAGATCGACGCGGCTGATGTGGCTGTCGAGATTGACGCGCACGCAAGGCCAGTTCAGCCTCGCTGCGACCTGCTCGATATGGGTTGATTTTCCGGTGCCGTGATAGCCGGTGACGATGACGCGGCGATTGCGCGAAAAGCCCGCAAGGATCGCAAGCGTGGTCGGACGGTCGAACAGGTAATCCGGATCGATGTCGGGGACATGGGCGTCCGGCTCGGAATAAGCCGGCACGTCCATGTCGCTGTCGATGCCGAAGACCTGACGCACCGACACTTTCATGTCCGGCAGGCCGGGTTTTTCGTCTGTTGCTGTAGCCATCGGTTCTCCGTGGCTCCGGCCGTGCCGGAGCGCGACTCAATCGTTCAGGGTGCAGGGCGGAATTGCCGCGAAACTAGCAGACTTAGCGTGCCGGAATAAACCCGGCGCCGTGCATGCCAGTCATCAGTTCTTTCAATGAGATAGCGCCGGATGACGGGCATTTCGAGGGTCCGGAGGGGTAAAACCGTCAGATTCCGGCGGCCAGATACCCGCCATCCACATTGATCACCGTGCCGGTGACGAACGATGAGCCGGGGGACGCGAGATAAATCGCAGCGCCGACGAGCTCGGGAAGCTCGCCGAACCGGCCCATCGGCGTGCGGCCGAGCGCCAGCGCCTTGCGTTCCGGGCTCATCTTGTCGCGGTTGAGCTCGGTCATGAAAAATCCCGGCGAAATGGCGTTCACGCGCACGCCGCGATCCGCCCATTCCGAGGCGAGCGAATGCGTGAGACCGAGAACGCCGTGCTTGCTGATGCAATAGACCGCCGAGCGCGACCATCCGCGATGCGCGGCGAGGGAGGCGATGTTCACGATCACGCCTTTGCCGCGCGACAGCATGTGAGCGCCGACCTTGGCGCAGGCGAAGAAGACGCTGCGCATGTTGGTATTCATGATCCGGTCGAATTCTTCCTCGCTGAAATCCTCGGCGGATTTCAGGATGGTGATGCCCTGCGCCGGCACCAGAATGTCGATATGTCCGAAATCCGACAGCACCGACGCCAGCAGCGCATCGAGGTCCTTGTTGTTCGACGCGTCGCAGGCATAGCCGCGCGCCTTGCCGTCCTGCGCCTGCAGCTTCTTCACCGCATTCGCGAGCTTATCGGGCGCGCGGCCGACGATCGCAACCCGCGCGCCGGCCTCCGCGAAGCCATGCGCGATGGCATTGCCGATGCCGCTGGTGCCGCCGATCACGAGCGCGTTCAGCCCCTGCAGCGGAAGATTTTGCATCTGAAATTCCGTGGAGATGAAAAGAAAGCCCGCCTCAGCAGAAGCCGACGGACTTCAGGTAATTATAGGCCTGGATGACTTCGACCAGCCTGTCCTCGGTCGAGCGGTCGCCGCCGTTGGCGTCGGGATGATGCCGCTTCACGAGATCATGGAAACGCGTCTTGATTTCAACGCGTGTCGCGCTGAATTCCAGCCCGAGCGCGTTGAACGCCTTGCGCTCGGCGTTGCGGATCGTGCGGCCTTCCGGCTTCTTGCTCGCCGCGGAATCCGCGCGTCCATGGCCGCCCATTTCGCGGAACATGGAGAACGGGTCGAGGCCGTTCTCGGCATAGAATTTTCCCGGATCTTCGTTCTTGCCGGTGCCCATCTTCCAGGTCGGCCGGTGACCGGTGAGCGCGTCCTTCTGATATTTCAGGACGTCGTTTTCACTCATGCCCTGAAAGAAATTGTAGGACTGGTTGTATTCGCGGACATGAGCGAGGCAATAGTGCCATTTCTCGTTCTCGCGTCCGCGGCCCTTCGGCGCGCGATGCTCCGCCGCCTGCTGGCAGCCCGGCCACTCGCACATATGCGCGGCCTTGCGCGGACGGCGATCCGCGCCCGGCTTCACCCGGATCTTGTCGAAATATGGCGAGTCGAATTTCATGGCCATCGATGATTATGCAGAGTCCGCCGCGTTACCTTCAAGCCTTGACAACCATGATGGCGCCTTGATCGCGATTGACGCCGGCGCCCAACTTGGGCTTATGCAGCCGTAATGACTACGAAAGATGTAATCACGCAAAAATTGACGGGCGCTTTCGCGCCCGAAAGCCTGAAAGTCGTGGATGAATCGCACCAGCATGAAGGCCATTCGGGCCACCGGCCGGGCGGAGAGACGCATTTCAGGGTTTATATCGTGTCGGAAGCCTTCCGCGGCAAGACGCGGCTCGCACGTCATCGCCTGATCAATGAGGCGCTGTCAACCGAACTCAGCGATCGCGTGCATGCGCTCGCCATTCATGCGTCCGCGCCCGGCGAAAACGGCGCCTGAAAAAAGGACGTTCAGCGCGCGCCGGCCATCTGGCGAAAACGGCGGCCGAGCGGCGTGACGCGCAAAGCCGTGATGCGGTTGCGGCTTTTTTTCAGCACCCGGAAGCGGAAGCCGTGAAAGGTGAAGCTCTGGCCCACTTCGGGGATCGAGCGCGCCTCGTGAATGACGAGGCCCGCGATCGTGGTGGCCTGCGCATCGGGCAGGCTCCAGTCCATCGCGCGATTGAGATCGCGGATCGGCACCGACCCATCGATATGAACCGAGCCGTCGAGCTGCGTGCGCACGCCCGGAATATCCACGTCATGCTCGTCGCTGATGTCGCCGACAATTTCACCGATGATGTCGTCGAGCGTCACAAGGCCCATCACCTGCCCGTATTCGTCGACCACCAGCGCGAAGCGCGTCTTGCGGCGGCGAAACGCCTTGAGCTGTTCCGCGAGCGGCGTGGTGTCGGGCACGAACCAGGGCGGCGTCATGATCGCGGCGATATCGATCTTCGAGGCGTCGCCGCCCGCGGCCTGCAGATTGCGCAGCAGGTCCTTCGAGCGCAGCGTGCCGACGATATTTTCGGGATTGTCGCGCCACAACGGCAGCCGCGTATGCGGCGTCGCAAGCATCGTCTTGACGATCTCCGCCGGCGGCAGATCGAGATTGATCGTCGCCATCTCGGTGCGGTGGATCATCACGTCCGACACTTCGAGTTCGCGCAGATCGAGGATGCCGCCGACCATGTCGCGGTC
>CAMDXM010000083.1 GCA_945878025.1 Pseudorhodoplanes sinuspersici
TATGCGAAATCGACCTGCTTGTATTCGCTCTCGCAGTTTTCAGCGCGTTCTTTCGGAAGATATCCATACTTCACGACATCGGAAAACAATGTCTTGTCGGCGCCATAGGCGATGCACAAAACATTGTAGAAGCGTTGCGCCGGCAGGCCGTGCTCGTCGGAGAAGGATTTGACCATTACCGTAACCGTCGGATCCTTGACGTCGGTCCTGTATTGGTAAGCGGTCCCGATGATCAGCCGGCGCGCCTCGCTCTTTCCGAGTTGCAGCATGATGTAAGCGGACAGCAGATCGGCGGCGTCTTCCTCGCGGCCGAATACGGGTATTTTCAACAGATCGAACACAGCGTGCGCGGCCTCGTGCAAGACGGTATCGACCAATGGCCCGACGATGGTATCGAGTTTCGTTATTCCGATCGGAGGAACCGTCTCGGGAGCAATCTTCACGATCTCCTCGATGTATTCGCAGCAAACAACGATCTCGCCTTCGTCGTACCAGGCATTGGCTTCGCCATCGCAACCGTCCAATTTGAGCAGGAGCGGACGCCGCAGACGGATCGGAGCGAGCAAAGCCTGCATGCGCTCGAGAGCGCGGGCTCGCTTGAGCTCATCGTGGATCGGCTGGTGCGCGGGATTGGCCGGTCGCACGTATTCGATACGGATTTGCCTCGGCTTGCCTGGCGCGGCCATCGCCGCGGTTGCAGCCGCCAGCACGAAGAACGTTACCGCGACAAGCCGGACAAGTAGCGAAATGGCCGGCGTGCGGGTTATCTGATCTCGCATCGCCCGCATCCGTTTGACCTCGGGATTCCCCCGATGGATCCCATACCGGCGTGAATATTCGCGTTTTAAGGCTTGCGCGCAAGACAGACGCGAGATTTGTGAATGTCCGTGGCCTGGCTTGGCCGTTTACACTGCCTCGACATCCACGACGCCCGGCACAGCCTTGATGGCGCCCGCGATCTGCGGCGAGACCCTGAAGCGGCCGGGCAGCCGGATTTCCACCTCGCTGCCGCCGGCGAGCAGCAACACCATCGAGACGTCGCCGCCGTCGCCATTTTGCGCGGACCGGCCGGAGCCCCTGGTCGCCTCCAGGCGTTTGGTGATGCCTTCGAGCGGCGCGGGATCGCGCACGAAGATGCGCAAGCCCTTCTGCACTTTCTCGGCGGCCTGATCGAGCCGCTCGGCCGACTGGATGCGCGCGCGCACGTCGTCGCCCTGCGCCTCGGCGGACAGAAACAGCAGCACGGCCGCGCCCGGCTCGAGCACCTCGCGATATTGCATCAGCCCTTCCGAGAACAGCACCGCCTCGTACTGGCCGGAGGGGTCGGACAAACCGATGATCCCCATCTTGTTTCCGGTCTTGGTGCGCCGCTCGGTGCGCGACACCACCGTCGCCGCCGTGCGTCCGGCATTGACGCCGTTCTTCACGCTGCGGGAAAACTCGGCCCAGGACTGTACATTCATGCGCTTCAACGCCGCCGCGTAATCGTCGAGCGGATGGCCGGTGAGGAAGAAACCGATCGCCTCGTATTCGCGCCGCAGGCGCTCCGCGGCCAGCCACGGCTCGGCGGCCGGAAGCGGCAACGTGTTGTGCGAGGCCACGCCGCCGAACAATTCGTTCTGCCCGAGCTGCGCGGTCTCGTGCGCGTGCTGCGCCGCCGACAACAGGGATTCCACGGCTGCGAAAGCGCGCGCGCGGTTCGGCTCAAGCTGATCGAAGGCGCCGGAGGCCGCGAGGCTTTCCAGCACGCGCTTGTTCACCGCGCGCGGATTGATGCGGCCGGCAAAGTCCGACAGGTTCGTGAACGGCCTGTCGCCGCGCGCGGCGACGATGGCTTCCACCGCCTGCGCGCCCACGCCCTTGAGAGCCGCGAGCGCGTAGAAAATCGTGTTGCCGTGAACCTGGAATTCCACGCCGGAGCGGTTGACCGACGGCGGCTCGACCTTGATGCCGAGGCGTTCGGCCTCGGCGCGGAATTCGGACAGCTTGTCGGTATTGCCCATGTCGAGCGTCATCGACGCCGCCAGGAATTCGACCGGATAATTCGCCTTCATATAGGCGGTCTGGTAGGCGACGAGCGCGTAAGCGGCGGCATGGCTCTTGTTGAAGCCGTATTCCGCGAAACGCTCGAGCAAATCGAAAATCGCGTCCGCCTGATCGCGCCCGATGCCGTTACTCATGGCGCCCTCAACAAACACCGCGCGCTGCTCCTGCATTTCCTTTCTGATCTTCTTGCCCATCGCACGGCGAAGGAGATCCGCCTGGCCAAGCGTGTAGCCGGCCAGAAGCTGCGCCGCCTGCATCACCTGTTCCTGATAGACGATGACGCCGAAAGTCTCCTTCAGGATCGGCTCGAGCTTGGGATGGATGTAATCCGGCTTCTCCGTCCCATGCTTGCGCAGGCAATAGGTCGGGATATTCGCCATCGGGCCCGGACGATAGAGCGCGACCAGCGCGATGATGTCCTCGAAACGGTCGGGACGCATGTCGAGCAAGGCGCGCCGCATGCCCTGACTTTCCAACTGGAAGATGCCGACCGCTTCCGCGCGCGCCAGCAATTCATACGTCTTCCGGTCGTCGAGCGGGATGGTGGACAGATCGAACGCGACGCCGCGCGCCTTCAGGAGTTCGGCCGCCTTGCGCAACACGGTCAGCGTCTTCAGTCCGAGAAAATCGAATTTGACGAGGCCCGCCTGCTCCACCCATTTCATGTTGAACTGGGTGACCGGCATGTCGGATTTCGGATCGCGATAGAGCGGCACCAGTTCGGTGAGCGGGCGGTCGCCGATCACGATGCCGGCGGCATGGGTCGAGGCGTGGCGCGTCAAACCTTCGAGCTTCACCGCGATGTCGAAGGCGCGCCGCACGATCGGCTCGGAATCGCGCGCCGCCTGCAATTGCGGTTCGTCCTCGATCGCACGCGACAACGTCACCGGATGGGCCGGGTTCTGCGGCACGAATTTGCACAGCTTGTCGACCTGGCCATAAGGCATTTGCAGCACGCGCCCGACGTCGCGCAGCACGCCGCGCGCCTGCAAGGTGCCGAAGGTGATGATCTGTGCGACCTGATCGCGGCCGTAGCGCTCCTGCACATAGCGGATCACTTCGTCGCGGCGGTCCTGGCAGAAGTCGATATCGAAATCCGGCATCGACACGCGTTCGGGATTGAGGAAGCGCTCGAACAGGAGGCCAAAGCGCATCGGATCAAGATCGGTGATCGTGAGCGCATAGGACACGAGCGAGCCCGCGCCCGAACCGCGGCCCGGCCCGACCGGAATGTCCTGCGACTTCGCCCATTGAATAAAATCGGCGACGATCAGGAAATAGCCCGGATATTTCATGCTCGCGATCACGTCGAGCTCGAAGGCAAGGCGTTTTCTGTATTCGTCCTCGCTCGCGCCGCCGGCGATGCCGTGCAGCGCGATCTGGCGTGCGAGGCCTGTCTCCGCGCGCTTGCGCAATTCCTCGGCTTCGTCGACCGCCTCGGCGCCGATTGTGAAGCGCGGCAGGATCGGCTGATGCGTGCGCGGACGGAACGCGCAGCGCCGCGCAATCTCGACACTGCTGCTCAGGGCTTCCGGCAGGTCGGCAAACAGCGCCATCATCTCGTCGCGGCTTTTGAAACGGTGCTCGACGGTCAATTGCCGGCGGTCGGCTTCGGCCAGCAGCCGGCCTTCCGCGATGCAGATCAGCGCATCATGCGCTTCGTAATCGTCTTCGCTCGCAAAGAACGGCTCGTTGGCCGCGACCAGGCCCAGGCTCTTCGTATAGGCGAGATCGAGCAGCGCGCCTTCGCAGCGGCGCTCGGCCGGCATGCCGTGACGCTGCAATTCGACGTAGAGACGGTCGCCGAACAGCGACGCGAGCTTGTCGCAGCGCGCGGCGGCGAGATCGTTCTGTCCGGCGGCGAGCGCAAGGTCGAGCGCGCCATGCGGCCCGCCGGTGAGCGCGATCAAGCCTTGCGTCTCGCCCGCGAGCCAGTCGAATGGCAAATGCGGTTGCTCGTTCGACGGCGTCTCGAGAAACGCGCGCGAATTGAGCCGCATCAGGCTGCGATAGCCCTCTTCCGCCGCCGCCAGCAATACGATGCGCGGCAGCTTGCGGATATGTCCGGAATTGCGCGGATCGCGCTGCTCGTCGCCGAAATCGATCGCGAGAGCGCAGCCGATGATCGGCTGGATGCCGACGCTCGCCATCTTCTCGGAAAATTCCAGCGCACCGAACATGTTGTCGGTATCGGTCAGCGCGAGCGCGGGCTGACGATCGGCTTTCGCGAGTTCCGCGAGGCGCGCGATCGTGAGCGCGCCCTCCAGCAGCGAATAGGACGAATGCACATGCAGATGGATAAAGCCCGGACCGGCCGCCACTTCACATCCTCGTGATTCTGTTGGACCCGGCGATGGTGCGGAACGCTTCGCGCGCTGTCCATCCCGTTCGCATTTTCTATTCAAATTGTTCCTGTTGTCCCCAAGGCCTTCGCCGAAAGGCGCATATGCGAGCCATGCCGAGCCGCGCGGTCAGCAATCTCTCACGCTCATGACAACGCGTCATGGCGCGTATGGATTTGAACACAATCGCTCATAGGTCGCCTTGGTGCTTCTTTCGGGAACCGTTTCACCGCTGGCGGAATTGGTTCACGGACGGGACACGGGGGTGACACAACGAACGGAGAAACGTTATGAAGAAGATTCTGTTGGCTTCCCTGGCTCTGTCGTCGGTCGCGGCGACGTCGGCGATGGCGGCTCCCGCGCATCAGCGCGCGCAGACCAATCAGCAGGCCATCACCGCTAACACCGTCGTTTCCGAAGGCATGATTCTCGGCACGGATCCGGACGCCTATGTGCGCTTCGAATTGCGGCGCCAAGGCGATCCGACCAACGGAAACGGCTGACGCGGCGTAAGGACACCGCGAGAGGAAGCCCCGGCGCGAGCCGGGGTTTTCCTTTCTCAATCGTTCAGAAGGTCGCCAGAACCTGCGCCCAGATGGCGATCATGCCGAGGAACAAGGCGATGGAGGTGAGTGCGGCGGCTTCTTCGACAACGGCCCGGATCATGGAACTCTCCTTGGGATTCCCCTAAAGAACAGAAAGAGAACATAGTTCATGGTCTGTTCTAAAGTCAACTCCCCGCATATATCCCCTTGGGACAGGTACCCGGAATCAGGGTATAAGACCCCATGTTCAACTGGCTCTGGAACAAGCCGCCATGGTGGCACTACATTTTCGGCGGTGCCGAGATGATGGGCGGCGGCATCGGCAACATATGGCCTTCACTTTGGTGGGCCTCTGTGCCCTTCGTACTTGTTGGGGCGACCCAGATTTGTTTTGGCGGATGGTGCGCCTTCAGAGATAGGCGTCGTGGGGATCGGCGGGTGAATAATCTAGCAATCGCGCTCACTGTGGGGGCCGCCGTTGCGGCCGTTCTATGGTTTGCCCTCAACTGGCTGGATTATCGGCGCAACGATATCATTTGGATGGAGACACAATACATACCGATAACAACAATTCACAGCGTCCCGCACAACGCCCACGCAATCGAGGCATTCTCTTTTCACGGCAAGAGCAACCGCCAGGAGCCAATTGTCGTCAGAACGGCGTTTCTGCGGTCGCTAGTGGGGAATCGAGAGACGATCCCAATCACATTGGACGGCGTTGACGGTGAAGGCGCTCAAATTCAACCCGGAATAACATTCAATGCCGCAGCAAGATTCCCGAACGATCTCGAAGAGGGACACGGTGTTCGCGGGATGAAACCAGAAACACTGTGGCAGCGGTTCCCGACATTTGAGGTGGTTATTGAAACCACAGAGCGAGAACACAAGTTCACCTACAAAGAGGATGAGGTTAAAGCGTTTCTGCAAAGATTTGATGACGCGAGACGTGGCCAAGCGCCTGCACGGCCAACAGTGCTACCAAAGAAGCCAGCCGATGCCAGATAAAGAAGTAAAACAACGCTTCGACAAACTCCTTAGCGCGATGGCGCGAGCGGGCGAGGGAACGCCTGCAAAAGCGCCTCAAGCATCAAATCAGGACGCTTCCGCAGGTTATGGCGGAACTCGAACTCGCCCAAGTAAACGGGCAAGTACCGCTTCGAAACCCAAACGTAAGTCCCGTTGATCCCGCGCTTCACGTTCGACCAGAATGCTTCAATCGTGTTCGTGTGAACGTCGCCACGGACATATTCGCGGGCTTCGTGATTGACCGTCTCGTGGTTCTCGCCACGGAATAATTCGGTGAAGACTTTCGCACTGTCAGTGTGAACGCGCGATCCCGGCTTGATCCACATTTCGGTATGACGATGCAGGGCGTGTTGAGTGCGACCAGCAACAACGCGCGTTACTACATCGCCGCCGCGTTCGACCATGCCAAGCACGATTGCTTTGTCGCCATGGCCCTTCCTGTCCTTGCCACCGATGAAAGCCTTGTCCGCTTCGACCACGCCACCGCCTGAGCCGCCAAGCGGAAAGTCGCCATCGACGTAACCCATGTACGAGCGGATCAGGAAGCACATGCGCCAAGCGGTCTTGTACGTGACGCCCAACTGGCGCTGGACCTCCTTGGCAGCGACACCGTTCCGCGTCGTGCAGAACATGTGCATCACAAAGAACCAATCGCGAAGCGGCGTGCGCGTCTTGTCGAAGGGCGTGCCAGCGGTCGGATAGACCTGATTGCCGCAATGCTCACAGGTGAACGCCCGGCGCTCTTTGACGCGGTAGTATTTGGCCTCACGGTCGCACTTGGGGCAGTTGAAGCGTTCGCCGTAGCGGACGCGCATCAAGTGGTCCATGCAGGCTTCCTCGGTCGGGAAGCGGGCTTCAAAGTCGCGGTGGGACGGGGCTTTTGTGCTCATACCCAGAATATAGGGTATTTCGGGTTACATGTCCAGAGGGGATATATGCGCAACTCCCAAGCCGTTTTCGGTCGCACACCCCGTTTTCACGTCATTTCCACCACCATTCCGTCCTGAATCGTGACCCGGCGGTCCATGCGGCCGGCCAGTTCCGCATTGTGGGTGGCGATGATCGCGGCGAGCCCAGAAGCGCGCACAAGCTGCGTCAGGGTCTCGAACACATGGTTGGCGGTATGCGGGTCGAGATTGCCGGTCGGCTCGTCGGCCAGAAGGATGCGCGGCGCATTGGCCATCGCGCGCGCGATGGCGACGCGCTGCTGCTCGCCGCCCGACAATTCCGCGGGCCGGTGCGTCATCCGGTTCTTCAAGCCGAGATAGCTCAGCAATTCGCCGGCGCGGACCTGCGCTTCCTTGCGCGACAGGCCGCGGATCATTTGCGGCATCACGACATTTTCGAGCGCGGTGAATTCCGGCAGCAGATGATGCGCCTGGTAGACGAAACCCATTTCGGTGCGGCGGATGCGCGTGCGCTCGACATCGGGCAGTTTCGAGGTCGCGACGCCGTCGACATAGACTTCGCCGCCATCCGGATGTTCGAGCAGGCCCGCGATGTGCAGGAGCGTCGATTTTCCAGTGCCGGACGGCGCCACCAGAGCGACCGATTGCCCGAGCCAGGCGCCGAACTCCGCGCCTTTGAGGATTTCGAGCGCGGTGTCGCCCTGCGGATAGCGCCGGTCGACCGCTTGCAGAAACAGAACCGGGTTCTGGTCGTCGGCCATCGCGCTCACTCGTACCGCAGCGCTTCGACCGGATCGAGCCGCGCGGCGCGCCAGGACGGATAGAGCGTCGCGAGCAGCGACAGCGTGAGCGCCATCACCACGACCGCGACGGTCTCGCCGGTATCCATGCGCGCGGGCAGCTTCGACAGGAAATACAATTCGGGCGAGAACAATTCGGTCGAGGTCAGCCAGGACAGGAAACGCCGGATGGTCTCGACATTCCAGCACACGACCACGCCGACCAGAAAGCCCAGGATCGTGCCGGTAACGCCGATGGCCGCGCCCGTGATCAGGAACACGCGCATGATCGCGCCCTGCGTCGCGCCCATGGTGCGCAAGATCGCGATATCGCGGCCCTTGTCCTTCACCAGCATGATCAGGCCGGAAATGATGTTGAGCGCAGCCACCAGCACGATCAATGTCAGGATCAGGAACATCACGTTGCGTTCCACCTGCAGCGCGTTGAAGAAGGTCGCGTTGCGCTGGCGCCAGTCCACCATGAAAATCGGCCGCTGCGCGGCGTCGGTGATCAATCTCCGGTAACTCTGCACGCGGTCGGGGTTGTCGGTATAGACCTCGATCGCGGTGACGTCGCCGGCGCGGTTGAAATAGGCCTGCGCCTCCGGCAGCGGCATGAAGACGAAGGCGGAATCGTATTCCGACATGCCGATCTCGAACACGCCCGCGATCTTGTAGGCCTTGATGCGCGGCGTCGTGCCCATCGGCGTCACCGCGCCGCGCGGGGCGACCAGCGTGAGATTGTCGCCCGAGCGCAGCGACAATTGATCGGCGAGCCGCTTGCCGATCAGGAGCCCCTGCCCGTCGTCGAAGCCTTCCAGCGTTCCCTGCCGCAAATTCTTCGCGATCGAGGACAGCTTTTCGAGATCGGCGGCGCGGATGCCGCGCACCAGCACGCCCGAGGCATTGAAGGGCGAGGACGCGAGCGCCTGCCCTTCGACGATCGGCGCCGCAAGCCGGATGCCCGGCACGCCCGAAAGCCGCGTGGCGACGACCTGCCAGTCGGTGAGCGGCGATTCCAGCGGCTGGATCAGGAGATGGCCGTTGAGGCCCAGAATCTTGTCGAGCAATTCCTGGCGGAAGCCGTTCATCACCGCCATGACGATGATCAGGGTCGCGACGCCGAGCATGATCCCGACAAAGGAAATGCCGGCGATGATCGAGATGAATCCTTCCTTGCGCCGCGCCCGCAGGTAGCGCAGCGACAGCATCCATTCGAATGGCGCAAAGGCACGCGTCCCGGTGGGCTCGCTCATCAGTCCCGTCCCAGCCTTTCCGATTTCAACAGATTCTGGCGGATTCAAGCCACCGCCGGATACCGAATACGCGGCAAAGCACACATTTTCACGGATTCGCCGACAACCGCATCACTGCGTCCTCGGGATTCATCATCTCGCGGCTGCCGTCCGAGCGTTTTTTGACCTCGATTTGTCCCGACGCGAGCCCCTTCGGCCCGACCAGGATCTGCCAGGGAACGCCAATCAGATCGGCGGTCGCGAATTTGGAGCCCGGCCGCTGGTCGAGATCGTCGTAAAGGACGTCGATCCCCCGCGTCCGGAAGGCCTCGTAGAGTTTTTCGCAAGCGCCGTCAGTCGCGCCATCGCCCTGTTTGAGATTGAGGATCGCGACCTTGAACGGCGCGACCGCGTCCGGCCAGATGATGCCGGCCTCGTCATGCGAGGCCTCGATGATCGCGGCCACAAGGCGCGAAGGGCCGATGCCATAGGAGCCCATATGCACCGGCTTCTCGGCGCCGTCCGGCCCGGCCACCACGGCCTTCATCGGCTCGGAATATTTGGTGCCGAAATAGAAGATGTGCCCGACTTCGATGCCGCGCGCGGAGACCTGCTTGTCGGCGGATAATTTCTCAAACGTCGACGCTTCGTGTTTCTCCGAAGTCGCGGCATAGAGCGATGTCCATTTGTCGACGATGCCCTGCAGGCCGGCAATGTCGTCGAAATCGACATTCGCATCCGGCACCGCGAAATCGAGATAATCCTTGTGGCAATAGACTTCGCTCTCGCCGGTCGACGCGAGAATGATGAATTCGTGGCTGAGATTGCCGCCGATCGGGCCGGTTTCCGCCACCATCGGAATCGCTTTCAATCCCATGCGCGCGAAGGTGCGCAAATACGCAACGAACATCTTGTTGTAGGAATGCCGCGCGCCGGCCTGATCGACGTCGAACGAATAGGCGTCTTTCATCAGGAATTCGCGGCCGCGCATTACGCCAAAGCGCGGGCGCACCTCGTCGCGGAATTTCCACTGGATGTGATAGAGATTGAGCGGGATGTCCTTGTAGGACCGCACATAAGCGCGGAAAATCTCGGTGATCATTTCCTCGTTGGTCGGACCGTACAGCATGTCGCGCTCGTGCCGATCCTTGATGCGCAGCATCTCCTTGCCATAGGCGTCGTAGCGTCCGCTCTCGCGCCAGAGATCCGCCGGCTGGATGGTCGGCATCAGCAATTCGATCGCGCCGGAACGGTTTTGCTCCTGCCGCACGATGTCGCAGATCTTGTTGAGCACGATCAGGCCGAGTGGCAGGAACGCGTAGATGCCGGCAGCCTCCTGCCGCATCATGCCCGCTCGCAGCATCAGCCGGTGCGATGCGATCTCCGCCTCTTTCGGGGTCTCGCGCAGGATCGGCAGGAAGAAGCGGGACAGACGCATATAGGGGGTCCGGAATCAGGTGTGGGCCTCGAGCCCGGAGTGAAGCCGGATTGCCCGTTAAAAAACAAGCGTTTGCACACTTAGAATGATGGAATTTGCAGCAGGGGCGTATTGTTGGGCTTGCTGCCATGGGGCCGCATGGGCTAGCGTACGCACGCTTCGGCCACAATTGCCGAGGCAGTCGAACAAAGCGGTCCAAGTCTCGGGAGGACTTGTCAGGCGAAAAATCGCCGTAACGCTTCACTCGAAAAACCAACAAGCAAAAAGTGCCGGAAAACAATTTCGAGCAGGGCTAAAAGCCCTGCTCTTTCTTTTTGGCTCGTCGTCCGGACAGAAAAAAAGCACCGGACGGCCATTGTCGGGGGAGGGGTGAGGCCGTCCGGTGCGTGCATGCGGCCGATGGGTCAAACCGCATGTTGACTTAACGAAGTTGGCGGCCCGGCGTTCCCGATCCGCGGCAAAAATCAGGCGTTTCCGCGCCGATCTTTTTACAAAGCGACATCAAAGGGTTGGCGGATAGTGATCGCGCCCGAAGGTCCATTCGGGGCGGAAATGGCCATTCTCGCCCATGATACAGACTTCGGAATTCTCGCCGCTCCGGCCGAGCTTCTGGGCGGCGTCGACCGCGAACAGCATGGCCTCGCTCTGCGAGTGATACGGGCCGAATTCCTCGTCATGGAACTTGATCATCCAGTCGCCATTTTGCTGGACGATGAAATAGCGCGATTGCGGCATGAGATCCCTCGCTTGCCCGGGTACGTTCTCGATAACGGGCGTGCCCCCACCCGGTTCCTATGATCGCCGCGCGATTTATGTTCATGTTTTGTTCTATTTGTCAATCCCAACCTGTCCAAACGCGCCGGCCCCTCAGCGCGGCATGCCGAACAGCATCATCAAATCGTCCAGGGTGATCAGCTTGCGCGTGTAAACGACGTACAGGATCGCAAAAATCACGCCCGACACGATCGTGGTCCACAACAGCTTCCACCACAGACGCGGAATCCCGGGCGCGCCGGGGTCGGTGCCGGGAGCGACAGCTCCGCCCTCCTCCTGCGAGCGCACGCCGAAGGGCAGCACGGCGAACAACGTGATCCACCAGATCAGGAAGTAGATCGCGATCGCAGTAGTGACCGACATGGCGTGCGATCCGCGACCTAGGCTTGTTCGATTTCAACGAGCGTGCCGAAGAAATCCTTCGGATGCAGAAACAAAACCGGCTTGCCATGCGCGCCAATTCGCGGCTCGCCGGTGCCGAGCACGCGCGCGCCTTGCGCCTTCAGTTTGTCGCGGGCGGCGATGATGTCGTCGACCTCGTAACAGATATGGTGCATGCCGCCGTCGGGATTGCGTTCGAGGAATTTCGCGATCGGCGAATCCGCGCCCAGCGGTTCCAGCAATTCGATCTTGGTATTCGGAAGCATGATGAAAACGGTGGTCACGCCGTGCTCGGGCTGCGGCACCGCGTCCGAGACCTCGGCGCCCAGCGTCTCGCGATAGGTGCGGGCGGCCTTTTCGATATCGCGCACCGCGATGGCAACGTGATTGAGTCGTCCGATCATCCGATCCTCCGCATCTCTATACCGTCAACACATGCACGTGGCATACCGGCTTTTTGCCCCAATGCATGGCGATAGACGCGCGCACCGCGCGGCGTACGGCTTCCGCAACCATATCCGGATCGCGCCGGCGCTGTTTCGGCATGTTCTCGACGGTGTCGAGCGCCGCGTTATAGGCGATATCGGACAGAAGCTCGCCATTCGCCGCATGCTCCGGGATGCCCTGCAATTCGATCTCGGGATCGGCGGCAAGCACGCCCTTGTCGGTCACTGCGAGCGCCACAAAAACCATTCCTCCGAAACTGAGCCGCCGGCGTTCGGAGATGGTCGCGCTCTCGCCCGAGATCAGCAATTTTCCGTCCTTGTACATGCGGCCCGCAGGCAATTCGCCGATCGCGACGGACGGCGCACCGGGAGCCAATGTCACCACATCGCCGTTCCGGCATCGCAGCACGTGCTTGATTCCGAGCTTCCTCCCAAGCGCTGCGTGCTCGGACAAATGCAAGGCCTCGCCGTGAACCGGAACGAGGATCTGCGGCTTCACCCAGCCGATCAATTCCTCAAGCTCGGCGCGGCGCGGATGGCCCGACACATGCACAAGATGCGTCCTGTCCGTGATCACGGTGATGTTCTGGTTGATCAGGCCGTTGACGACGCCGCCGACTTCCTTCTCATTTCCCGGGATGGTCCGTGACGAGAAAATCACCGTGTCGCCCTTTCCCAGCGTCACCTCGGGATGATCGTCCCGTGCAATCCGCGACAAAGCCGCGCGCGGCTCGCCCTGGCTGCCGGTGCAAAGCGCCACGACCTTGTCGGGCGGAAGGTAGCCATAAGTGTCAGTTCCGCGAAACGGTTGTACCCCGTCGAGATAGCCGGTTTCGCGCGCGACCCCGATCACGCGCTCCATGGAGCGGCCGACAACGACGACTTCGCGGCCGACCGCGCGTGCGGCGTCCGCCACGGCGCGAATGCGCGCGACATTCGAGGCAAAGGTTGTCACCGCCACGCGCGCCGGCGCCGCGGCGATCAGTTCCCGCAATGTCTGCGCGACATCTTTTTCCGATGGCGAGCGGCCCTCGCGCACGGCATTCGTGGAATCTCCCACGATCGCGAGCGCGCCCTCCTCGCCGAGCTTTCGGAGTTTGGCCTCGTCGGTCGGCAATCCGATCACGGGCGTCGGGTCAATCTTCCAGTCGCCGGTATGCAGCACGTTGCCATGCGGCGTGCGCAAGATGAGCGCGTTGGATTCCGGAATCGAATGGGCGACCGATACCAGTTCGATATCGAACGCGCCGACCGTGAACCTGGACCCAAGCGGAACGATATTGACCGGCATTTCCGGCGCGCCGGGCTCGGCGACGCGTTTCGATTCCAGCAAGGCGGCGGTGAAAGGCGTGGCGTAGATCGGCACTTTCAGTTTCGGCCACAGATCGATCAAGGCGCCGAAATGATCCTCATGCGCGTGGGTAAGAACGATGCCCGCGAGATTCTTGCGCTCTTTGATCAGGAACCGGATGTCTGGAAAGATCAGATCCACGCCCGGCAAATGCTCCTCGGAGGCAAAGGACACGCCGAGATCGACGGCGAGCCAGTTCCGGCGCCGATCGTTGCCCAGGCCGTAAAGCGACAGGTTCATGCCGATTTCGCCGACACCGCCAAGCGGCGCAAAGACCAGATCCTGTTGCATCAATCGTGGTCCTTCGCCGGATCTCGCCGCGCCGATGCCGCGCCGAAATGCACTTCGCCGGCGGCGATTGCGATCTCGGAACCGTCCGCTCCACGCAGGATCAGCCGCCCGCTTTCATCCAGCGCCTCGAAGACGCCAGCAACGGCGCGGTCGCCCATGGTCACGCAGATCGGCTGACCACGGCCCGCGGCCTTTGCGAGCCACAAGTCGCGGATCCGCGGCATGCCGCGCCCGCCATCCCAAAGGCGCTCAAAGCCGACCCATGCATCCGACAATGCTGCGAACATGCGCTCGGGATGCACGATAAAACCGCGCGCGGCAAGCGAGGTCGCGGGAAACGGCAAACCTTGCGGCGCCGACGCGAGATTGACGCCGATGCCGATCACGACGGCAAGTCCGGCCGGCCTGCTTTCGGCTTCGAGCAATATCCCGGCGAGCTTGCAATCGCCTGACACGACGTCGTTCGGCCATTTGAGCGCGACTTCGAGGCCGGGCGCGCAGCTTCGCAGGGCGTCGTCGAGGGCCAGGCCCGCGATAAATCCGAGCGTCGCGGCTTTGGCTGGAGCGATATCCATTGTCAGCAGCAGGCTGGCGGCGAGATCGCCCTCGCCGCTCGTCCATTCCCGGCCGCGGCGTCCGCGTCCGGCCGTCTGCAGCCGGGCGACGACCCAAAGCGGGCCGTGCTCGCCCGATCTTGCGCGCGACAAAGCGATGGAATTGGTGGAATCGAGGCTTTCATACGCTTCGAGCCGGTGATCGGCTTCAGCCGCGCGCGAGCCGAGCGCAAAAACCATGCGTTCAGAACAGCGACTTGGCAGCGACCGTCGCGGCGTCCAGGAGCGGCGCCGGATAGACGAAGAACAGAAGATTGAATAGCCCGGCGGCGGCGAGCACCAATGCCTGTTCGAGCGGCATCGGCTCGAAGCTCTTCATTGGATCGTCGAAATAGATC
>CAMDXM010000084.1 GCA_945878025.1 Pseudorhodoplanes sinuspersici
TGTCCTACGTTATCCTGCTGACCACCGTCGGCGCCCTGATGGTGGTCGAAAGCGTGCGCGCCATCATCCGCTCCTATCAGGGCAAGCCGGTCGTGCTGCGCCGTCCCGGCAGCCACACCTGGTTTCACGGGCTGCCGCTGAAGATGCGCTTCAAGCGCTCGAAGATCTACGTCTCCACGATTCCGATCCTGGGGATCGGGTTCATCATCGGATTTGTCGGCGCGATCATGGGCATCGGCGGCGGCTTTCTTCTGGTGCCGATGCTGATCTATTTCATGCGCGTCCCGACCGCGACCGTCATCGGCACATCGGCCGTGCTCACCCTCGTCACCATGGCGTTTGCGACCGTCCTGCACGCGGTCACCAATCACCTGGTCGACGCCGTGCTCGCATTGATGCTGATGATCGGCGGCGTCACCGGCGCACAATTCGGCGCGCGCGCGGGCCAGCATATGAGCCCGGAACGGCTGCGCCTGCTGCTCGGCCTGATGGTGCTGATCGTGGGATTCCGCTTCGCGCTCGAATTGCTGTTGCAGCCGCGCGACATGTTCTCGCTGCGCATGCTGGGAGACGGCACGTGAGGCATCTATCCCGCATCGTCTCGATCGGCCTCGCCATCGGCGCAGCCGGCGCCGCGCCGGCCGCGGCCGAGCGGCTGGTGACGTCGCTGTCGACGCATCAGGTGCTGATCTCATCGAATTTCACGGGAACGGAGCTCGTGCTGTTCGGCTCGGTCGAGCGCGACGCCGCGACCGTTCCGCGCCGCGGCGGCTACGACATCGTCGTCACGGTGATCGGTCCGCGCGAGGGCATGGTCACGCGGCGAAAAGGCCGCTTTCTCGGAATCTGGACGAATGTCGAATCCTACACATTCGACCGCGCGCCCGCCTATCTCGCCGTGCTCAGCAACCGGCCGCTCGACGCCATCGCGTCGCCCGATCTCGCGCGCCGGATGGAAATCGGCCTGCGGAATTTTCCGCTGTCGCAGGCAAACGGCAGCCGGCCGCCGGAACAATTCAAGGACGCGCTGATCAGGCTGCGGACCGAACGCGGATTTTATCGTGAAGAGGCCTCCGCGGTCACGTTTCTCACGCCCAATCTGTTCCGCACCAGCATCACGATTCCGGCTGAATCGGAACTCGGAAATTACGAAGTCGACGTGAAGCTGTTCGCCGACGGGACCAATATCGCCCGCACCGCGTCCGCGCTTGAGATCGTCAAGGTCGGGATCGAGCAATTCGTCGCCAACGCCGCGCACGATCACGCTCTTCTTTACGGGCTTGCGACGATGCTGATGGCGCTGATGACGGGCTGGTTCGCCTCGATCGTGTTCCGGCGGGATTAGTTATCGCTGTCACGCTCTTCTTTTCGTCCCGTCATCCTGAGGTGCTCGCGAGCAAAGCGAGCGAGCCTCGAAGGATGAATCGGCCCGCCTGGGGGGCCGTCGCCCTTCGAGGCACGCCTTCGGCGTGCACCTCAGGGTGACGGATCACACACGGTCCTCACTGATCCAATTATCAAACAGCCAAGTCTCGCCCGGTCTCGCGCACGATATCTCGCGGGAGTTTTCCGGCCGCCTCATCGATTTGCTCCCCACAAAAGGGCGGAGCCCGTCTTCACTCCCAAGAGAGGGAGCGGAGCGCCGTAAAGGCGCAACTGTATTGAGCGTGCTCTTGCGAAGAGCACGTGCCAGCCTTGCGATCGGCCAGCTCGCCTTACGGCGCTCCACCGCGGCGTTATCAGATGGTGGGACCCCTCTGCCCCGCCGGCGCGCCAAGGCTCATTAGGCCCTGGTCATCTGACCCGGCGGCGCGACGGAAGATTCCATCCGGGGCTCCATGGTGAGCCAGGAGGCCTTCTCCACACATCTCCCGGGGACACGGCCTGCGAAAGCCATGCGCGCGGGGCGCCGTCCCCATTCACATCCAGTTTCGCCTGCAGGACGCCCCTCAAGCGAATGGGGATACGTCCGCAATACTCACGCGACCCGACAGCGTCCAGATTTATATTTTTGCGCAAAGGGGTTCCTTTGCGCAGCTTTACCGCAATAGCGCGCGCGACATGGAGGGCGATTCGGGAGCGATGACGCCTTCAATCCGGCAGGCAATGCGTCGCCGAAATCGCGTAAAGCCGCGTCGGTCCGAGCATATGCGCGGTGAAATCCAGCGCCTCGAAAATCGCGGCAAAGGCGCGGTCGCGCACATTCAGGCCGCCCGTATAGGCGCCGAAAGCCGGCATCACCATGCGGCGGCCGTCGCTTGCGAAGCATTTGCGGCTCATGGTGCGCCCGCGCACATGCACGCGCGCCATCGGATGCAGATGCCCCGCGATTTCGTTTTCATCCGATCCGCCGCCGGGTTCATGGCGAAACACGAAAGGTCCGATCGACACACAATCGGAAAAGACGCCGCCGATGTCTACGGCAGGATCCGGATCGTGGTTTCCGGAAATCCAGATCCAGTCGCGGCCGCGTTGCAGGCCCGACAAGGTTTCACGATCGGCGGGCGAAAGCCTTTGCGCGCCTTCGCCGTCGTGAAAACTGTCGCCCAATGAGATCACAATGCGCGGATCGTGGCGGGCGACGACGGCCGCGAGATTGGACAGCGTGGCGGCGGTGTCATAAGGCGGCAGCAACACGCCGCGGCGCGCGAAGCTCGATCCTTTTTCGAGATGCAGGTCCGCGACAACGAGAATGCGTTCCGCCGGCCAATAGAGCGCGCCGGCGGAATCGCCGCACAAGCGCTGGCCACACATCTCAATGTCGCTGGCCGGACCGTCCTGCACGTGCTCCCAATCCTTGTCCCATCGCCTCGGCAACAAGCGCATCCGCGGCTTCCGCCAGAAGCACGTCGGATGCTTCGCCGTAAACCGTTTCGCGGCCGATTTCCAGCATGACGGGAACCGCGAGCGGCGACACCTGCTCCAATGCCTTATGGACGATTCGGCCCTTGATGCGCGCAAGCATATCGCCGAGGCGGCGGATGTCGAGAAGCCCGGTGGCGGCGTCAGCGCGCGCGGCGCGCAGCAGCACATGATCCGGCTGATGTTTCCGCAAGACATCGTAGATCAGATCGGTCGACATCGTGACCTGCCGGCGCGTCTTCTCCTTACCCGGAAACCGCCGCTCGATCAGTCCGGCGATCACGGCGTTGGCGCGGAAGGTCCGCTTCATCAACGCGCTTTCGGCGAGCCAGGATTCCAGATCGTCGCCCAGCATGTCCTGGTCGAACAATTGCGCGAGCGACAATTGCCCGCGCGTGACCGCAAGCCCGATATCGCCGAGGCCCCAGACCGCGAGCGCATATTCGCTGGCGACAAAACCGAGCGGCCGCAACCGCGCCCGCTCCAGCCGCCGCGTCAGCAGCATGCCGAGCGTCTGATGCGCGAGGCGGCCTTCGAACGGATAGCAGACGAGATAATATTTGGTCGCGCGCGGGAAAGTTTCGGCCAGCAATTCCTGCGGTCCGGGCAATTGCGAACGCCATTGCTGGATCTCCAGCCATTCGCGCACCGGCTCCGGCAGCGGCCGCCACAGCGAGGGATCGGAGATGATCTTGCGCACCCGCGCCGCGAGATAAGTGGAGAGCGGAAACTTGCCGCCTTCATAGGACGGAACCTTGGGATCGTCGTCGTTCGAGCGCGAGACGTAGATTTCGTCTTCGACGATCGCCTCGTAGCGCAGGATTTCACCTGCGAACACGAATGTGTCGCCGGCCGAAAGCGTTTCGGCGAAATATTCCTCGACCTGGCCGAGGATGCGGCCGCCGCGCCCGATCACGCCGGTCTGTCCGCTCGCCTTGCTGCGCGAACGCACCAGCCGGACTTTGAGCATCACGGCTTCGACAATGGTGCCGACATTCATCCTGTATTGCTGCGCGAAACGCGGATGCGTCACGCGCCAGCGGCCGTCCTTGCCTTGCCTGATCTTGGCAAAGCGCTCATAGGCCTTGAGCGCGTAGCCGCCGGTCGCGACAAAATCGACCACCGCATCGAAATCGGACCGCTGCAAACCGGCATAGGGCGCGGCTGTGCGCACTTCGCGGAAAAGGGCGTCCGCGCCGAACGGTTCGCCGCAGGCCGCGCCAAGAACGTGCTGCGCCAATACATCGAGCGCGCCCGTCCGCAAAGGAGGCGTGTCCTGCGCAAGCTCGGCGACGGCCTCGATCGCCGCCTCGCATTCCAGAACCTCGAACCGATTGGCCGGCACCAATATTCCGCGCGAGGGCTCATCCAGACGGTGATTGGCGCGGCCAATCCGCTGCAGAAGACGCGAGGAACCCTTCGGCGCGCCGACATTGATGACGAGATCGATGTCGCCCCAGTCGATGCCGAGGTCCAGAGAAGAAGTACACACCACCGCGCGCAGACGGCCCTTGCCCATCGCGTCTTCCACTTTGCGGCGCTGCGCGACATCGAGCGAGCCGTGATGCAAAGCGATGGGGAGATTATCGTCGTTGATGTCCCACAATTCGCGAAAGATCAGCTCGGCCTGGCTGCGCGTGTTCACAAAGACCAGCGCGGTCTTGTGCCGCTTGATGAGATCGTAAATCGCAGGATAAGCATGCCTTGCAGTGTGTCCGGCCCAGGGCAGATATTCGCCAGGTTCGAGCATGGTGACATGCGGCGCGGCTCCGCCTTCGGCGACGATGAGATCGGCCGCGGCGGCGCCGCCGTCCGGTTGCGGAACGAGATAACGGCATAAATCCATCGGATCGGCGACCGTCGCAGACAAGCCGATGGTCTGCAGGCCGGGCGCGAGCGTGAACAATTTTGCGAGACCGAGCGAAAGGAGATCGCCGCGCTTCGATGTCACCAGCGCGTGCAATTCATCCAGGATCACGCGCTTCAAAGTACTGAACAGATATGGCGCATCGTTGGAGGCGAGCAGCAAGGCGAGCTGTTCGGGCGTCGTCAGCAGAATATCGGGCGGGTCGCGGCGCTGGCGCGTGCGCTTCGACACCGGCGTATCGCCGGTCCGCGTCTCGATCCGGATCGGCAACGCCATCTCGGCGACCGGCGTTTCCAGATTGCGCGCGATATCGACCGCCAGCGCCTTGAGCGGCGAGATGTAGAGCGTGTGCAGGCCCTCCGATCGCCTGACGCTTTTCCCGGTCGAAACCACCTTTTGCATTTTACCGCCGCGCGCATGCAATTCGGTCAGCGTCGGAAGAAATCCAGCCAGCGTCTTGCCGCCGCCGGTCGGCGCGATCAGCAATGTGGAGCGGCCGGTTTTCGCTTTTTCGATCAGCGCCAATTGATGCGCGCGCGGCGTCCAGCCGCGTTTGGAAAACCATTGCGCGAAGAGAGGCGGCAATGGATCGCCGGACGCCGTTGCCGCAGGCTGGGTGAGAGCGCTTTTCATCCGCGCCTCGCCACCGCCATTAAACCCGGAACCGGGATTTTCTTTTCCGTCCGTGTCGAAATCTCCCGCAGCGACAGAATGGAGAGCCCGGCCGCGTCCAAAGCCGCGCGGACATGGGCTTCGCTATGTGCGAAGCGCAACGTGTCGCGCAGGATGACGCCGTCGCCCGCATGCGCCTCCACCGTGAAAGCCAGAAGGCCGTCCGGCTCAAGGACACGCGCCGCGGCGGCGGCGATTTCCGCAAGATCTGCGAAATAGACGAAGACGTCGGCGGCGACGGCCAAATGATAGAATGACCGTGCTGCTTCCTCGGCTCGAAGGAACGCGATCAGGTCTTCCGTCTGCAGCCGGTCATAGATCGTCTTCCTGCGCGCCTGCGCGATCATGCCGGGCGAAAGATCGACGCCAACAAGCCAGTCGACATGCGGCCGGAACGCCTCGCCGGCGAGACCGGTCCCGCATCCGAGATCGAGCATGGCGCCGAAACGCATCGGGCGGTTCGCTGCCTGACACGCGGCCTCAACCGCGTCACGCAGCAAGACCGGCGCGCGATAATCGAGCCCGCCGACCAGGGCCCCGTCGAATGCCGGCGCGTAATGGTCGAACAGCGAGCGCACATACGCTTGCGGCATCCCGGAGATATCCGTCGCGCCAAGTCGCATGAGGCACATCAGCGCGCCATGCCGGTCTTCGCGCTCGGCCGCGAGCGCCCGGCGATAGGCCGCGATCGCGCGATCGCGGTCGCCGAGTTTTTCGGCGGTCTCGCCGAGCATGAACCAGGCCGAGGCATAGTTCGGCGCGAGCTCCAGCGCCTGTTCGAGCAGATCGGCGGCGCCCAGGAGATCGCCCTTGGCCGCGCAATCGCGCGCCCATTCGAAGCGGCGATCCGCGGCCAGGTCGCCGGACGACAGGAGTATGGTCGAAAGCGGCTGCAAGACGGCCTCAAAGCTGGCGAAAGTTATCTAAGGCATATCTTAAATCCGATGCGGCCCGAAGACTGCCAAATGACGCAGACCGGATCGAGACGCTGGAAAAGATCCTGCAAGGCATTGAAAGCGGGCGGGCAAGTCCCTTAATAGCAAGGCGCAAGGCGCGCGCCCGATCTTTTCCGCGCTAGTGTGGCTAGGTTCAGAAATTCCCTTGACGGACCCGCCGCCAGAGTGGAGGGAATTTCTGAACCACCACACTTTAACGGAGCCTTCGATGGCCAGCGAGAACATCAATCGCTTTTTCGGCGGAGAGCCGCTTTCGGTCTTCTTCCGTCTCGTCCTGCTGTCGATCCTGATCGGCGTGGTGCTCTCGGCCTTCGGGCTCGACCCGTTCAACATCCTGGAGAGCGTGCGCAAGCTCGTGCTGAACGTCTGGAACATGGGCTTCGACGCGATCGCCTGGGTGTGGCGCTATTTCCTGCTCGGCGCCGTCATCGTGATCCCGATCTGGCTGATCGTGCGGCTGGTCAACACGCCGCGCGGGCGCTGATTTAGAAAAAGCAGCTCTATTCTCTCGCCGTCATCCTGAGGTGCGAGTTCGTGTAACGAGCGAGCCTCGAAGGATGGACGGCCGGGCCGTCGCCCCTTCGAGGCGCGGCTTCGCCGCGCACCTCAGGGTGACGGTGAGAGAGCGTTCCGATGAGACCGATGATCACACTGGCCACGGCTCGGCGGTCATGTCGGCGGCGTCTCCGCCGACCATGTCGGCGAGTTGCGCGTGCCGGCCTTTGGTCATGGCCGCCAGCACGCCGGCCTTGATCTCGGACACCAGCCCGAGACCCTTGAACACCAGCGCGCTGTAGAGCTGAACGAGGCTCGCGCCGGCCTTGATCTTCTCGACCGCGGCTTTGCCGGAATCGATGCCGCCGACGCCGATCAGCGCGAAGGCGCCTTCCGCCCGCACATAGGTTTCCGCCAGCATGCGCGTCGACAGCGCAAAGAGCGGACGGCCGGACAATCCGCCCTGCTCGATGGATTTCTCGCGCTCAAGCAGGCTCGGCGGACGCGACAGCGTGGTGTTGCTCACGATCATGCCGTCGACCTTGCGCGCGCGCGCCACGCCCACGATGTCGTCGAGTTCCGACAGCGACAGATCGGGCGCGATCTTGACCAGCAGCGGGGTCGGACCCGCGCGCGAGCGCATGCGGTCGCGCGCCTCGATCACGCGCGCCAGAAGTTCGTCGAGGCCGGAGGCGCGCTGCAGGTCGCGCAGTCCCGGCGTGTTGGGCGAAGAGACATTCACGACGATATAGCTCGCGACCGGCGCGAATACCTCGATCAGCCGGACATAATCCGCCACGCGATCGGGACTGTCGCGATTGGCGCCGATATTCACCCCGACAATACCGCCCTCGTTCACCCGCCGCGCCAGCCGCGGCAGCACCGAAGCCTCGCCGTCATTGTTGAAACCGAGCCGGTTGATCACCGCCTGGTCGGCGTCGAGACGGAAAATGCGCGGACGCGGATTGCCCTTTTGCGGACGCGGCGTGACCGTGCCGACCTCGACAAAGCCGAAGCCGAGGCGAAACAGCGCGTCCGGCACCTCGCCATTCTTGTCGAAGCCGGGGGCGACGCCGACGGGATTGGGAAAATTGAGCCCGAACACGCGCGTTGCAAGCTTCGGGTCGTCGGCGCGCCGGCGCGGCAGCGGCGCCAGTTTCAAGCCTGACAAGGCGAGCCGGTGGGCATCTTCCGGATCGAACGCCTGCAGCAGGGGCCGGGCCAAACGGTCGAATAGGCCGAACAAGGCGTGATCTCCGCGCAATGTGGGCGCGACCCTATCGGCGCACCTGCATGTGTTCAAGAAAATCGGAAACGAAAAAGGCTGGACTCTTCCCTCGAGAGGCTATAATTCCTATAGGATAAAAATCTTAGAGAGGCCCGGCCATGCGCGCACCCTCCATGCTCACCCATGCCCAGATCTGGGCGGCGATCGACCGCCTCGCCGCGCGCGCGGGATTGTCGCCATCCGGACTCGCCAAGAAGGCCGGGCTCGATCCCACCACCTTCAACAAATCCAAGCGCGTGACTCCGGACGGGCGCGCGCGATGGCCCTCGACCGAATCGGTCTCCAAGGCGCTGGCTGCGACCTCCACAACGATTGAGAGTTTCGTCTCGCTGATCGGCGACGGCACCCGCGCCGTCACGCGCTCGATCCCGCTGATCGGCTTCGCGGAAGCCGGCAGCGGCGGCTATTTCGACGACGGCGGTTTTCCGGTCGGCAATGGCTGGGACGAAGTCCCGTTTCCGGCCCCGAACGACGAGAACACCTATGCGCTGGAAATTTCCGGCAATTCGATGGAGCCGGCCTATCGCAAGGGCGACATCATCGTCGTGTCGCCGGCGGCGCCGATCCGCCGCGGCGACCGCGTGGTGGTGAAAACCAAAAAGGGCGAGGTGATGGTCAAGCAGCTGACGCGCCGCACCGCGAAGACAATCGAATTGCAATCGCTCAATGCCGAACACCCGGACCGCACGCTGGCGGCCGCCGATGTGTTGTGGGTCGCGCGCATCGTGTGGGCGAGTCAGTAGCGGCCTTTCAGGTAGCTCATTGTTTTTCGTCATGGCCGGGCTTGTCATCGCAAGTCCGGTATACCGGACTTGCGACACTCAATTTCGCGCACAACTCGGGCAGGCCCGAGTTGCGTTGCCATCCACGTCTTTGGTAGCTGCGAAGAAAGACGTGGATGCCCGGCACAAGGCCGGGCATGACGGGACCTATATTTCCGACCTGACTCTCAGGATTCGCGCATGACAATCTACGCCGAGCGCGCGAGCGCCCCGTCGATCATCTCGATGGTGTTCGTCAGACCGTAGAGCGCGACGAAAGAGCCGAAGCGCGGTCCTTTTTCCTGCCCGAGCAACACCTGATAGAGCATGTTGAACCAGTCGAGCGTCACGCCCGGCTTGCCGTCCTTGCTCTTGGCCTTGCCGCTCTTGTCGAGAAACGGCTCGCGGCGTCCGATTTCGTAGACCACGTCCTGGATCGCCTCGGCGGTGGCGTCGGCCGGCAATTGCGATAACGCGTCGCGCAGGTCGATCAAGGCGGCGCGCTCGGTCTCGGCCGGCTCGCGGAATTTCTTTTCCGGCAGCACGAAATCGCGGAAATAATGGATGGCATAGCCGACAAGCGCGTTCAGTTTCGGATGCGTCTTCGGCGTCACACCAGGGCGATAACGGCCGATGAAGCCCCACAGCGTTTCGGCGTTCTCGGCGTTCGACGACGACACCAGTGTCAGCAGCATGTTGAACGAAATCGGCATATCGACCGCGGGCGGATTGCCGGCGTGAATGTGCCAGACCGGATTGGAGAGCCGCTGCTTGGCATCCTGTTTCTGATGATAGGCGTCGAGGAATTGCTGATACTCGTCGACATTGCGCGGGATCACGTCGAAGTACAGCCGCTTGGCCGCCTTCGGCTCGCGATACATGAAGAGCGACAAAGACTCGGGGCTCGCATAGCGCAGCCATTCGTCGATGGTGAGGCCGTTGCCCTTCGACTTCGAAATCTTCTGTCCCTTCTCGTCGAGGAACAATTCGTAGTTGAAACCTTCCGGCGGCAGGCCGCCGATGGCGCGGCAGATTTCGCCGGACAGCTTCACGGAATCGATCAGGTCTTTTCCCGCCATTTCGTAATCGACGCCGAGCGCGGTCCAGCGCATCGCCCAGTCCGGCTTCCATTGCAATTTGCAGTGTCCGCCGGTGACGGGCGTCGTCACCTGTTGCTTTGTGTCGGGGTCTTCATAGGTGATCGTGCCGGCCTTGGCGTCGTGCGACAGCACGGGGACCTGCAAGACGATCCCGCTGCGCGGCGAAATCGGCAGAAACGGCGAATAGGTTTGCGCGCGCTCTTCCCGCAGCGACGGCAGCATGACCGCCATCACCTTGTCGAAATGCGACAGCATGCGCAGCAGCGCCTCGTCGAAACGGCCGGAGGTGTAGCAATCCGTCGCCGACAGGAATTCATAGTCGAAATTGAACGTGTCGAGGAATGCGCGCAGGCGCGCGTTGTTATGCTCGCCGAAGCTTGGATGCGTGCCGAACGGATCGGGCACGCGGGTCAACGGCTTGCCGAGATGCTTTTCCAGCAAATCCTTGTTCGGCACGTTGTCGGGCACCTTGCGCAGGCCGTCCATGTCGTCCGAGAAGGCGATCAGCCGCGTCTTCACCTTGTCACCGGCGAGCACGCGGAAGGCGTGCCGCACCATGGTGGTGCGCGCGACCTCGCCGAAGGTGCCGATATGCGGCAGACCGGAGGGGCCGTAACCGGTCGAAAAAATCACTTCGTCCTTCGGCTTCTTTTTCAGCCGGTTGACGATCTTGCGCGCTTCCTCGAACGGCCAGGCATTCGATTGTTCGGCCAGCGCCCGCAGGTCCGCGGCGCTTTGGATTTCGGTGACAGACATGGCGGGGACACTAGAAACCGGGCGCGCGAAGGTCAAATCGGCGCTTGGAGCCCGATTGGTACCGATTAAGTCGGGCGCTGGTTTATTGTTTGAGCATGATCTTTTCCGAAAACCGGTTCCCACTTTTCGGGATCATGCTCTAGAACGGGCTGACCGGAAAATAACGCAGCCACAGATCGGTGAAGCGGCCCTTCTCCCAGAGCCGGAACATCGCCCAGTTGAACGCCGCGCGCAGCGTGTCGTTGCCGCGCCGCACCGCGAGGCCGACGCCTTCACCGAAAAAATGGCTGTCGAAGAACGGCCCGCCGGAAAAAGCGCAGCAGCCGCCCGAATCCGTCCCGTTGATCCAGAACGACAGCGAGATCGCATCGCCAAAATGCATATCGACTTCATTCCGGCGCAACGCCTCGCGCGCGCCCTCCGGCGTCGCATAGGGCCGAAGCTCGGCCTCCGTGAACAGCGCCTTGAGATAGGCCTCGTGCGCGGAGCCCGCGACCACGGAAATTTTCTTGCCCTCCAGCAATTCGGGCCGCAGATCGGTGGAGACGGCGTCGCGGCGGGTCACGAAACGCGCCGGCACGCGATAATAGGGGTCGCTGAAATCGAGAACCTTGCGCGTTTCGGGCGTCACCGAAATCGAGGCGATCAGGGCGTCGCCGCGATTTTCGGCGAGCGCGGCCACGAGCGTATCGAAGCGGCGCATCTGGACGGTGCAGGAGATTTTCAGTTCGTCGCAGATCGCGCGCGCGAGATCGACGTTGAAACCGGTCGGGTTGCCGTCCGGCCCGGAATAATTGAACGGCGGATAGTCGGTTTCGGTCAGGAAACGGATCACGGTCAGGCGCGAGGTATCGGGACGCTCCGGACGCCGCCGCGGATCCCAGAAGCCGGGCACGGCCGGCACGGGCGTCGGCGCCGATTGCTGGATGGCGTCGGATTGCGCGAACGCCGTTCCGGCGTCCATGGCCGGCGGCGCGGCGAGAATCGCGGCCACGAAAAAGAGCCGCCCGATCGTGCGGCCCGGATTGTCCAATATGGAAAGCTGACGTCGTTGCATAGGCTTTGAATGCTATTGCCGGTCCGCTTATAGACCAATCGCGGCGGCGTAAAGACGGGAATCCGGCTCACGCTCTAAAGATATTTCTTCAGATCCGCCGCCGCCTGCTCGGGCGGCCGTTTCAGGCTGAACGGCGCGACGAAACGCCCCTGCTTGTCCATCAGGTAAATGAGCGCGGTATGGTCCATCGTATAGTCTTTGCCTTCGAGCGGCACTTTCTTGAAATAGACGCGATAGGCCCTGGTCATGGCGGTCACCGCCGCCTCGTCGCCGGTGAGGCCGCGCAGGCGCGGATCGAAGCTCGACAGGTATTCCTTCAGTTTGGCGGGCGTGTCGCGTTCGGGATCGACGGTGACGAACAGCGCGCCGACGCGGTCGGCGTCCGGGCCGAGCTTGCCCAGCACTTCCGAAACCTCGAACAAGGCGGTCGGGCAGATATCCGGGCAATGCGTGAAGCCGAAGAAGACGAGGAAGGGCTTGCCCTTCATGGTTTCGTCGGTGACGGTCTTGCCGTCCTGATCGGTGAGCTTGAAGGGGCCGCCGATCGCCGACGGCCCCGGCGCTGTCGGACTCTGGGAGCGCCCGGACACCAGGAACGCGGCGCCCATGAACAAGACAAGTCCGGCGACGAAAGCCGTCAGAACGAGCAGCACGCGGGCATTTCGCGCCGTCATGATTGTCTTTCCTCTTTCGTTTTGCTTGAGCATGATCTTTTCCGAAAACCGGCTCCCACCCCGGATCAAATCCGGGGCAGGCTTTTCGGGACCATGCTCTAGAAACAGGCGGCGATGCCGGACAGGATCATCTCGTAGAACACGGCCGTTCCGTAATGCACCCACAGCGCAATCGTCGCCGCCACGATCAAGCCAGCAATGGCGCTGACGATGAGCGTCGCACGCGATGAATAAGACGATGCGGACTGGATTTCAGACATCCGGAACATCTTTCTTGCGGCCGAAGGACCCTGTGTAACACGTCCCCTAGATAGGATCGATCCGGGCAGCGGGCAACCGGGGTCCGGATAGCGGCAATCTGTTTGCGAAAACAGCCGGACCTTAACGCGTCAGGGATGACTGGCCGCGAAACGATCGGCCATGGTTCGGGCGGCGGCCTCTGTCTCCAGCCGTCCATCGCGCAGCCGGAAGATATGGTCGAAGCGATCGAGGATCATCTCGTCATGCGTGACGCAGATGATCACCGCGTTCTGATCGACGGCGATCTTGCGCAACAGATCCATCACGATCCGGCCGCGCTGCGAATCGAGCGGCGCCGTCGGCTCGTCTGCGAGAATAATTCGCGGTCTGTTGGCGAGCGCGCGCGCTATCGCCACGCGCTGCGCTTCGCCGCCGGAAAGCTGCCCCGGCGTTGCATGCCTGCGATGGCCGACCTCGAGGTAATCGAGCAGGTCGACGGCGCGCGCCTGTCCGGTTGCGGAGGGAAAGCCGGCAAGATCGAGCACAAGCGCGACATTATCGGTCGCGTCCAGGAACGGCAGGAGATTGGGATACTGGAAAATGAAGCCGATCTTGTCGAGCCGCAGCCGGCGCAAATCGGCCTTGAGCCAGCGATCATCATAGACCACTTCGCCGTCGAGCGTGATGCGCCCGCCGCTCGGCTCGAGAATACAGGCGATGCAGTTCAGCAGCGTCGTCTTGCCGGAGCCGCTTGGGCCCATGAGGCCGACGACCTGACCCGGATAAACCTCCATATTCACATCGACCAAGGCATCGACGCGCGCGCTCCCGGCGCCGAAATGCTTGCAGAGGCGCTCGATGCGCACGACGGCCTGTGTGTCCGCGCCGGCCATCGTTTCAACCCGCCGCCGCAAGCGCCGCCGCCGGGTCCACCTTGAGCGCAAGGCGGACGCCGAGACTGCTCGCCGCAAGGCAGACCACGATGGTGATAAGGAAGACGATGGCGACGCTCTCGGGGTCCAGCACGACCCGCCGCGGAAAATAGGGCAGGAAGGCCAGGACCAGCGCCAGCCCGGCGAAGAATCCAAACAGGCCCATCGACAATGCCTGCTGGACGATGAGGCCGACGATTGTCCGGTCCGGCGCGCCGACGAATTTTAGCGTCGCGATCGAGCGCACCTTGTCCATCGTCAGCGTGTAAACGATGAGCGCGATAATGACCGCCGAGACGATCACCAGGAGCGCCATGATCAGGCCCTGCTGCTTTCGCGCCTTCTCGATCACGAACTTGCTCAACAGGGTTTCCTGCTGCCCCTGCGTGAGCGCGGTGAGGTGTTTCCATCGCGTGAGCGCCGCGGCAACCTCGCCGACCCGCACATACGGCGACGCCTTGGCGATGACGGCATTGATCTGATCGTTCGTCTGCAGGGCGCCGCCGCGCGCGATCTCGCGCCGCTCGGCCGGAGGCGCGAGCTCGAATTGCAGCCGCTGCGCGTCGCGCAAGGTGATGTAGGCCACCGGATCGCCGGAGGATGTGAGCTCGTTCCGCATCAGGCCGACGACGGTGAATTTGTGGCCGTGCGTCCCGAGCGGCACCTCCTGACCGAGAGCAAGGCCGGCCGAACGATCGATGATCATTTCGTAATGGCCACGCAAGATCTCGCGGCCCGCGAAAAGCTTGCGCG
>CAMDXM010000085.1 GCA_945878025.1 Pseudorhodoplanes sinuspersici
GCGACGAGGCCTGGCGGCGGCGCTTCGCCATGGACACTCATTGTGCATCTGCGAAGCCCGGCCACGGTCATCTGGCGCTCGCAAGCCTGTACCGGTCCGGCAAGGCGCCGGCCGTCATCACGCAGAATATCGACAATCTGCATCAGGCATCGGGCATTCCGGCCGGCGATGTCGTCGAACTGCATGGCAATACCACTTATGCGACCTGCCTCGGCTGTGAAAAGCGCTACGAACTCTCCTGGGTGAGGCAGAAATTCGATTCATCCGATGGCCAAGCGCCCGGCTGCGCGTGCGGCGGCCACATCAAGACCGCGACGGTGTCGTTTGGACAGGCCATGCCGCCGCGCGAGATGCAGCGCGCCGAAGAACTGAGTTCGGCTTGCGATCTTTTCATCGCCGTCGGTTCGTCGCTTGTGGTCTGGCCGGCTGCCGGATTTCCGCTGCATGCGAAACGAAACGGTGCGCGGCTCGTCATTATCAACCGCGAGCCGACGGATTTCGATGAAATCGCCGACCTTGTCGTCCGCCAGGACATCGGAGAGGCGCTCGGACCGTTTATCGCGCAGTGATTCGAGCACTACGACTTTATGCACAGGCAAATTCCCAGCGCGTGTGCAAGCGCATTTTTCCGCTTTTACGTTGCGGGACCGGTGTTAGTCTTCTCATTAGAGATTCGTTCAAGCGCCCGGTAAGAGGTGCCAATCAGCGGCGGCTCGCGACGTCATGGCGTCCGACGGGATCGGTCCAAAAGGACTAGATATGGGCTACGGTCTGGGGCTGGACCGCGATGCCGGGGTCGCCGACGAAGCGGCTGCGAATTTCATCGAAATCTCCGGCTTCATCAAATGGTTCGACGTTTCGAAGGGATTCGGATTCGTCGTTCCCGACAACGGAATGCCGGACATTCTCCTGCATGTGACCTGCCTGCGCCGCGACGGATTCCAGACCGCCTATGAAGGCGCGCGGGTCGTTTGCGAGGTGTTGCAGCGTCCCAAAGGCTTGCAGGCCTTCCGCGTGTTGTCGATGGACGAATCCACCGCGATCCATCCGGCGCAGATGCCCGCGCCGCGCACGCATGTGTCGGTGACGCCGACCAGCGGCCTCGAACGCGCGGTGGTGAAATGGTTCAACCGCCTGCGCGGCTTCGGTTTTCTTTCTCGCGGCGAGGGAACGCCGGATATCTTCGTGCACATGGAAACATTGCGCCGCTACGGCATTACCGAATTGCGTCCCGGACAAACGGTTCTGGTCAAATTCGGACCCGGCCCCAAGGGGTTGATGGCGGCGGAAGTCCAGCCGGACGGCGGGCCGCACGGTCCCGCGTCGCATTAGACGGCGTCCCGAAAAGCGAGAAGGTCGTGCTCAAACAAAACGTTAGAGCGTGATTGCGATTTGAGTTAGAACCATCACCCTCAATGGGTTCCAGACCGAGACCGCTTGTGTTTTTGTTCCTGTATCGGAGTGCGACGGCCCGGCGGCGCTTTGTCATGGCGGCCGCCTTTGTCGTTTTCGCGTCTCTTGGCGCGCCGGCTCCCGCCGCCGAGACGCAGACTCTTGAAATCGCCACCGCGAACGGCGTCCACAGCTTCGCGGTCGAATTCGTCGCCAACGACACCGATCGCGCCAAGGGCTTGATGTTCCGCCGGGAATTGCCGGAGGGGCAGGGCATGTTGTTCGATTTTCAGCGCGAGCAGGATGTCGCGATGTGGATGCAGAATACCTACATCCCGCTCGACATGCTCTTCATCAATGCCGATGGCCGCATCCGGCGCATCGCCGAAAATACCAAACCGCTATCGACCGATATCATTCCCTCAGGCGGTCCCGTGCGCGGCGTTCTCGAAGTGATCGGGGGCACGGCCAGGAAATTCGGGATCAAGCCGGGCGACCGGGTGGCGCATCCGATTTTTTCGCGTCGTTAAGCCGCGTTAGCCGCTAAGCAAAAAGGCCCCGGCCGGATGGCGCGGGGCCTTTTGCCGTTCGGACGACTGATGTCAGGCCATCTTGTTCTTGATCAGCGCGACCACCGCGGTGATCACCGCGCCGGACACGCCACCGCCCACGGCCTGGCTGAGCAGTGCGCCGACGTCCAGATTTGCCGCGCTGCCGAGCAATGTCGGCAGGAGCGCCGTCAGAATCTGGCCTCCCACGCCGCCGCCGATCGCGCCGACAATGGTATTGGCAAGCGTACCAAGGGTGAGATCCTTGGAGGCGGCGCCAGCGGCATTGCCGCCGATGGCCCCGGCGACCGCCTGGATAATGAGATTGGTGAGCATTGCGTGAGACCCCTTGCTGCCCGAAGCCGGACCCGAAAAGGCCGATCAGCGGCATCGCCCCGATTTTGACATGGCGGAACCCAGCGGGGGAGTGGCATGTCAAAATTTTCAGTGGAGTGTTAAGCAGCGGGACGGTATGCCATGCGGTACTACCGGAGGTGTCCGGTTCTTCACGAGACGGTCGGCGGGGCATAGCGCAGTCTGGTAGCGCATCTGCTTTGGGAGCAGAGGGTCGCAGGTTCAAATCCTGCTGCCCCGACCATCCGCCTTCGCGGCGTTGCGCGCCGCTTCGGCGCGGCAAGCCCGAAGCGAAGCGCAGGCGGGTGTCGCGCCGTAGCCGCTTGGCGAAGGCGGACTTTTAGGACGTATTTCTCGCTAAGCTTCGGCGGGACACGAGAAGGATCACAACGCATCATGGTCGCACGCATCTACAAGCCGGCGAAAACCGCCATGCAATCCGGTCACGCCAAGACCAAGGAATGGATGCTGGACTACGAACCGTCGGCCGCGCGCACGGTCGAGCCGCTGATGGGCTGGACGTCGTCCACCGACATGAACAGCCAGGTGAAATTGCGTTTTGCGGCCAAGGAGGAGGCGATCGCTTATTGCGAACGCCACGGCATCGCCTATCAGGTGTCTGAGCCGAAGGAGCCGGCGCGCCGGCCGATGGCTTACGCGGATAATTTCGCGTTCCAGCGCCGCGGGCAGTGGACGCATTAGTCGTCGAGCGGGAGGATCAGCCGGTCTTCGGTAAATTCGCGCGCAGGCGTAGCAGCGAAACGAAGCGCGTTTCCGGCATCGGCTGACCGAGCAGATAGCCCTGGCCGCCATCGCAACCCATGCCGGCCAGCGTCAGCACATCGCTGCCGCGTTCGACGCCGACGGCAATGGCGGACGCGCCGAATTTATGCGCGAGCTCGATCACGTTCTTGCAGGTCCCGGATTTCATCTTGTCGGAACTGCAATCGGTGACGAAGGCGCGGCCGATCTTGAATTCCGCGAAAGGCAACGCCTTTGCCTTCGCGACACCGTTATAGCCATTGCCGAAATCGTCGAGCGCCAGTTTTACATTATGCGGTTCAAGCGTCTTGGCCAGTTCGATCGCGGCCGGAACGTCGTGGATGACGGATTTCTCGTGCAAGTCGACGATCAGGCCAGGCCAGCTCATCGGGTCGGGCTTGAGTTCTTTCAAAAGTTCGCCAAGCCTGAGTTTGCCGAGGATGTCCATGGGCATGTTGATCGACATCGGCACATGCACGCCGAGGCCCGCGAATACCGTGCTTGCACGCACCGCATCCGCCACCGCTTTTTCGGCAAGCGTCGTGATATTGCTGTCGCGCGCACCTGGCATGAAGGCGCTTGGCGGGAGCACGCCGTGCTGCGGATGCCGTGCGCGGGCGAGGCACTCCACGCCGATCAGCTTCTTGCGCCTGATGTCGATTTTCGGCTGATACCAGAATTCGATCCAGTTGTTGGCGATCGCGTCGTCGATCACGATGCGGGCGGCGACCGGCGGCGGCATGCCGAGCTTGAGATCCTTGATGATTTTCTGGATCGCCGCAGTGTCGAACGGCTTCTTGATGCCGGGCAGCACGCGCAGCTTGCGCTGTTCGCCAACTGCTTTGACGGGATCGATCGCAATCGAGCCACGGTTGCTCATGAACTGAATCGCGCCGCTGAACTTGATCTCGGCAAGCGCCAGCACGGATTTCTGCGGGTCGCCGGAATCAAACGGCACATCGACGAAGACGATGTCCGCCCGCTGCGAGCCGACGGCCTCGCGGAAGGACGCGCCATCGGCGAATTCCTGCGTGTCGATGCCGGCGCCTTGCATGATCAGGGACACGAAATGACGAATGCTCGAGTCCTCGTCGACGACAAAGCAAACCGGCGTCTGCCCGGCCGCGCGGGCCATTTCGATCACCTCGGCGGTCGCGCCCGGCTGGTTTTTCTGGTTTTGTGTCGGCATTCGTAAAGCGATGCAGGCGTCCTGGAGCATTTTCCGGCGAAAGCCCGCCCCGGACTTGATCCGGGGTGGAAACCGGTTCGCCGCAGAAAATGCGACAAATAAAAGAAATCTAGACTGTGTTCCGATTCAATTGAATCGGAACACAGTCTGGAGCAGGCATTTTCACACGTTACTCTTGCTAAAAAGACCTTAATGTTGCGTTTCGACGCCGCAATGCGGCATCGATAAAGCAATGACTATTCGGCCTTATTTATATGGGGCGCAGGCAGGCGCGGCGGCTGACCGCTATTCGACCTCGCCGATCATCTTAACCGCGGCGATCGGCCGGGCGCTGTCGGCCTCCACAAAACGGGTGAATTCCGCTGAATCGAGATAGGCCGGAGGACTGCCCGCCGTTTCAAAGGTCTTGATCACTTCCGGGCTGCGCATGGCGTCTCGCAGCTTGCGCACGACCATCTCTGGAATGCCTGTCGGTTGTTCAGTCCGGAGACATGGCGGACACCTATTCGGATCCATCACTGACGGGTTTCAGGTTCGTCAAGTCGAACTTTGCGATCTCGCGGGTGCTGCGCGCGGCGGCGATGCGCGCCGGGTCGTCCGCGGCGCTGGCGGAACCTCAGGCTCCCCGATATTATTCGATGAATTGACGCCGGCACAGAGGGTGAAATGAAGACTCGTTCGAACGAGAGGTTGGCCTGGTTCAACGGCGCATTCATGCCGGAAAACGAGGTGCGGATCCCGTTCCGCGATCTGAGCTGGGTTTATGGCGACGGCTGTTTCGACATGACCCGCAGCTTCGGCCATCGCCTGTTCAAGGTGAAAGAGCATGTCGAGCGGCTTTACCGGTCGCTGAAATACCTGCGCATCGATCCCGGCTTCGGGCCGCAAAAAATGTGCGATCTCACCGAGGAATTGTTCGAGCGCAACCGCCATCTGCTCGGTCCCGACGACGATTACTGGGTCGGCCAGCGCATCAGCCGCGGCGTGAAGGAGGTCGAGGGTGACAATCTCGACCATCATGGGCCGAATATCGTGCTCGAATGCATGCCGCTGCCGCTTGTGCAGCGCGCCAAGCTGTTCAAGGAAGGCATCCGTGTCGTGATCCCGTCGCACCGGCGCATTCCGCCGGAATCGCTCACGCCGCGGGCGAAGACGCACAATTATCTCAACATGGTCGTCGCCAACCAGGAAGTGCAGAGCATCGATCCGGAAGCATGGGCGGTGCTGCTCGACATCAACGGCAATCTTTGCGAGGGCATGGGCTCGAACATCTTCGTTGTGCGCGACGGTGCGCTCTACACACCGCGCGAGAAGTTTGTGCTGCCGGGGGTGAGCCGTCAGACCGTGATCGATCTTGCCAGGGCGGAAGGCATCGCGCCGCAGGAAGCCGATCTCGATCTCTACGACGCCTACAATGCCGATGAGGTCTTTCTCACGTCGACGTCGCTTTGCATCTGCCCGGTCACGAAAGTGAACGGCGTCGATATCGGGCCGAAGGGCCAGGTGTGGGGTCCTGTGACGCGCCGGCTCGCGGATGCCTATCAGCGTTTTGTGGATTTCGATTTCGTCGATCAGTATCTCAAGCGCTATGTCGAGGGGATGGAGGCGCGGGCGTTTTGAGGATCCATGCGAACGGCCGGGGGCGGATATCGCGGAAGTGAATTCGGGAGGGGAATTTGCGTCATATATTTCGGTTTTTGATTTGCTTGGGCGCGCTGACTGCGACGGGCGCGCTCGCGGACGACGTGGCGACATGCAGGAAGGAATCCGGGGACGTCGCAATCGAAGCGTGTAACCGGGTGATCAATTCGGGCCGGTATTCGAACCAGGACGTCGCAGATTCATACATGAACCGCAGCGCCGAATGGGTGTTCAAGAGCGAATACGACCGTGCGATTCAGGACGCGAACGCCGCGCTCAAGCTCAATCCCAACTTCAGTCAGGCCTATACCAACAGGGGCGCCGCCTGGGCCGGCAAGAAGGAATACGATCGCGCGATTGCGGATCATTCCAAAGCCATCGAAATCGATACGAGCAATCCCGCCTCTTACGTCAATCGGGGCGAGATCAAGGAATTGCGCGGCGACGTCAAAGGCGCGGTCTCGGATTATAAAGCGGCGCTTGCCGCAAAGCCGAAGCCCGGCCGCTACGACAACGCGGCATACTTTTACGACAAGGCTCGCGACCGGCTGAAGGAATTGGCGAAGCAGTAGCGCGCGATCGGATCGGGCGCGTTCCCAGGACGCGCAACCGCGCACGAAAGGGCAGGCACTCAAATGCTTCGAGTAAATTGGCGACCCCGCCTGGATTCGAACCAGGGACCCTCAGCTTAGAAGGCTGATGCTCTATCCAACTGAGCTACGGGGTCGACGCTGTTATTCTAGACGAAATTTCTGACCAAAAAACGCGAGGGAATGACCAGCCTATACCGTTGTATTTTCCCCTTATATTTCATATTGATAGAAACGCATAATTAAAGTGAGACACGAGCAGTCTCAAGTACTTTCTCAGGCTTCTTTTACAAGGACCACTGAACCTAACGCTATCGATTTCGCACCGAGGGAGGCGGCAAAATCCGGTCGACGAAAATTTTTCTGTGCGGCGGGTTCCCGGTCACGACCTCGACACGTTTTCGCATTGACCTGATGATGTCCCGTAAAGCCCCGCTTATCGGGGAGGAGGAATTTCCCGATGTTCGCGCTTACCCGCGCCGGTGTCATGGCCGCGCTTGTCGCTTTTGCCTGTCTGAGTGTCTCTGCTCAACCCGCCGCCGCGCAAACCGTTCAAAAGGCCGCAAAGAACTTCGAGCGCGAGGATCTGGCGGACGCCGCGATCCGGCTGGAGGCGCAGATCAAGACCGATGCCGGGCTGGTGCAGAAACCGGCCGCGCAATTGCGCCGCGAGGCTGAGACCGCGTTCCAGAAAAACGATTTTCGCGGCGGCCTGCAATTTCTCGGTCAGGCGATCGCGAGCGCGCCGGACGACGCGGGCGCATGGCTTCGTCTCGCGCGCGCGGTGATGCTGATCCGCCCGAGCGACGAGCGCGAGCGCACATTGTTGTTCGAGCGCGCGGCGACCGCCGCCTATATCGCCTATCGCCGTACCGGCGACCGCAACGAAGAGGCCGACGCGCTTGTCATCGTCGGCAGGTCGTTCACCGAGCGCAAAGTCTGGCGGCCGGCGCTCAACGCGCTTCGCCTGGCGCTCGAGTTGCGCGAGACGCCCGATATCCGTGTCCAATACGAACGGCTGCGCGACGATCACGGCTTCCGCCTCGTCGACTATACCGTGGATTCGGATTCCGCGTCGCCGCGCGTCTGCTTCCAGTTTTCGGAAAGCCTGCCGGGCAAGCGGACCGACTTTTCCCCCTTCGTGAGCGTCGTGGGGCAGGACAAGCCCGCGGTCTCCGCCGACGGCAAGCAGGTCTGCGTCGAGGGGCTCAAGCACGGCGAGCGCTATGCGATGACGCTGCGCGCCGGGTTGCCATCGACCGTGAAGGAGACGCTCGCCAAATCCGCCGACTTCACGATCTATGTGCGCGACCGCAAAGCCCTCGTGCGGTTCACGAACAAGGCCTATGTGCTGCCGCGCAATGGCCAGCAAGGCATCCCGATGGTGAGCGTCAATACCACGGCGGTGGCGATCGAGGTGTATCGCGTCGGCGACCGGAATCTGCTCAACACCGTGCTCGGCAGCGATTTCCAGCGCACGCTCTACCGCTACGATATCGAACGCCTCGGCACCGAATACGGCATCAAGGTCTGGGGCGGCGAACTCTCCGTCGAGCAGACGCTCAACGCCGATGTCACGACCGCGTTTCCGGTCGATCAGGCGCTCGGCGAACTCGCGCCCGGCGTCTATGCGATGATCGCGCGGCCGAAGGGCAAGACGTCCGATGACGACGACGGCGCGCTTCCAACGCAATGGTTCATCGTCTCGGATTTGGGCATGTCGGCTTATTCCGGCAATGACGGCATCCATGCTTTTGTAAATTCGCTGGCGACTGCCGAGCCGAAGTCTTCGCTTGAGGTGCGGCTCCTGTCGCGCAGCAACGAAGTGCTCGCCACGAAGAAAACCGACAGCAGCGGCAGGGTCTCGTTCGAAGCGAACCTCACGCGCGGCGAGGGCGGCTCCGCGCCCGCTTTGCTGGTCGCCTCCGAGGCCAAGGGCGATTACGCGTTTCTGAGCCTGAAATCGGCCGCCTTCGATCTGTCCGATCGTGGCGTCGCCGGCCGCCGCGTGCCCGCGGGCCTTGACGCTTTCGTCTATACCGAACGCGGCGTCTATCGCTCCGGCGAAAGCGTGCATTTCACGGCGCTGCTGCGCGATGCGCAGGGCGTCGCCGCGACCGGCGTTCCGCTGACGCTGATCGTTGCGCGGCCCGACGGCGTCGAATACCGGCGCGCGGTATTGCCCGATCAGGGCGTGGGCGGGCGTTCGCTCACGCTCCCGATCACGGCCAGCGCGCCGACCGGCACCTGGCGCGTTCGCGCTTTCACCGACCCGAAGCAGCCCGCGATCGGCGAGGCGAGCTTCATGGTCGAGGATTACGTGGCCGACCGTCTGGAATTCGAGCTTGCGTCGCAGGCCAAGAGCATTACCCGCAACACGCCGGTCGAAATCGCGCTCGATGGCCGCTTCCTCTATGGCGCGCCCGCCGCCAAGCTCGATCTCGAAGGCGAGGTCGTGATCGCGGCCGCCAAGGAACGCGCCGGTTTCCCTGGCTATCAATTCGGCACGGCCGACGATGACACAGTCGCGACGCGCCAGCCGCTGGAGAATCTCCCTTCAACCGACGATCAGGGCAAGGCGCGCATTCCGGTCGTGCTCGACAAATTGCCGAACGTCACGACGCCGCTGGAGGCGCAGGTTATCATCCGCATGGCCGAGAGCGGCGGGCGCGCGGTCGAGCGCAAGCTCACCTTGCCGGTGGCGCCGGCGAGCGGGATGATCGGCGTGAAGCCGCTCTTTTCCGGCAAGTCGCTGAACGAGAGCGACAACGCCAATTTCGAAGTCGTGTTCGTGCAGCCCGACGGCAAGGCGGTCGCAAAATCCGCTCTGCGCTACGAATTGCTGAAAGTCGAGACGCGCTACCAATGGTACCGGCAAAGCGGAAGCTGGGATTACGAACCGGTCAAGTCGACACGCCGCATTGGCGATGGACAGATCGACGCCGCCGCGGCCGCGCCCGCGCGTATCTCACTGCCCGTCACCTGGGGCCGCTATCGCCTGGAGGTGTCGGATGGCGAAAGTGGCGGCGCGCTGACCTCGGTCAGCTTCGACGCGGGTTTCTACGCGGAAGCGAGCGCGGATACGCCCGATCTGCTCGAAGTCGCGCTCGACAAGCCGGAATACAGCGCCGGCGACAGCATCAATGTCGCGGTGACGGCGCGCAGCGCCGGCCGTGTGACGCTCGATGTGGTCGGCGACCGGCTCATCACCTCGACCTCCACGAATGTGCAGCCGGGCGTGACCAAGCTGAAGCTTTCCATCGGCAAGGATTGGGGCAATGGCGCTTACGTCGTCGCCACCTTGCGCCGCCCGCTCGATACCAAGGCGCAGCGCATGCCGGGCCGGGCCATCGGCGTGCAATGGTTTTCGATCGACCGCAAGGCCAAGACGCTTGCGCTCGACATGAACCTCCCGGCTTTGATGCGGCCGAATACGCAATTGCGCGTGCCGGTGAAGGTCTGCGGCCTCGCTTCCGGCGAGGAGGCGCGCATTGTGGTGGCCGCCGTGGATGTCGGCATTCTCAACCTGACCAATTACAAGCCGCCGGCGCCCGACGATTATTATCTCGGCCAGCGGCGGCTCACCGCCGAACTTCGCGATCTCTACGGCCAATTGATCGACGGCATGCAGGGCACGCGCGGGCAGATCCGCACCGGCGGCGACGCCGAGGCAGGCGGAATCGAAGGCTCTCCGCCGGCGCAGAAACCGGTCGCGCTCTATTCCGGCCTGGTCACCGTCAAATCCGACGGCACGGCCGAGGTGCTGTTCGATATTCCGGCCTTTGCGGGCGCCGTGCGCGTGATGGCGGTGGCCTGGAGCAAGGACAAGGTCGGCAAAGCCGTGGGCGACGTCACGGTTCGCGATCCCGTCGTGCTCACTGCGACTTTGCCCCGGTTCCTGCGCAACGGCGACAACGGCACGATGCATATGGACCTCGACAATGTCGAAGGCGGCGCGGGCGATTATGCCATCGTAGTCACGGCGTCGGGCGCTGCCGCCGTCGCTGAGCGCGCGGCCCAGACATTGGCCTTGCGCGCGAAGCAGCGCGGCTCGGTCTCCGTGCCGCTATCCGGCAAGTCGGCGGGAGCGGGGACATTCAATGTGAAGGTGACCGGTCCGTCCGGCTTCAATCTCGAGCGGACCTATGTGCTGGATGTGAAGGCGGCGACGCAGGTGCTCGCGCGGCGCACGGTGAAGCCGCTGGCGAAGGGCGAGAGCCTGACGCTCTCCAGCGACATGTTCGCCGATCTCGTCCCGGGATCCGGCGCGGTATCCGTCTCGGTCGGCCCCTCGACCGCGCTTGACGCCGCCGCGCTGCTGAAGGCGCTCGACCGATATCCGTTCGGGTGTTCCGAACAGATCACAAGCCGCGCGCTGCCGCTTCTCTATGTGAACGAGCTTGCGAAATCCGCGCAGCTTGCTCTCGACACGGAGATCGACCAGCGCATCCGTGACGCCATCGACCGCTTGCTGGCGCGGCAAGGTTCCGACGGCTCATTCGGGCTGTGGTCGGTCGGCGGCGAGGATGCCTGGCTCGATGCCTATGTGACCGACTTCCTCACCCGCGCGCGCGAGCGCGGCTTTGTGGTGCCGGATGTCGCGTTCCGGCAGGCCATCGACCATTTGCGTAATTTCGTCTCGACCGCGCAGGAGCCTTCAAAGGACGGCGGGCGCGATCTTGCTTACGCGCTCTATGTGCTCGCCCGCAATTCGGCGGCGCCGATCGGCGACCTTCGTTACATCGCCGATACCAAGCTCAACGACCTCGCAACCCCGATCGCGAAAGCGCAGATCGCGGCCGCGCTCGGTCTGCTGGGCGACCGTCCGCGCGCCGAGCGCGTCTATGCGGCGGCGCTTGAAGCGCTTTCACCGCAGCCGATACTCATCGGACGCGCCGATTACGGTTCGACATTGCGCGACGCCGCCGCCTTGGTGACGCTCGCCTCCGAAGGCAATGCGCCGCGCCCAACCGTCACTGGCGCGGTGCAACGGATCGAGACCGCGCGGGCGGCATCGGTTTACACCTCGACACAGGAAAATGCGTGGCTCGTGCTCGCCGCGCGGGCGATTGCGAAAGACTCCACCGGAATATCGCTGAATGTGAACGGCGAGGCGAAGCAGGGCGTGCTCTATCAAAACGCCAATGCCGATGCGATCGAGAAGACGCCGCTCAAGATCACGAATAACGGGGACGGCGCGCTGCAAGCCGTTGTCTCCGTCACGGGCGCGCCGATCGTGCCGGAGCCGGAGATCGAGAAGGGCTTCAAGATCGAGCGGCTGTATCACACGCTGTCGGGCGAGCCCGTGGACATCAAGAACGTGAAGCAGAACCAGCGCTTCGCCGTGGTGCTGAAGATCACGGAGATGAAGCCGCAATACGGACGCATCATTGTCGCGGATTATCTTCCGGCCGGATTCGAGATCGACAATCCGCGTCTGGTGTCGTCCGGCGACACTGGAACGCTCGACTGGATCGAGGACGCGGAGGAGCCGGTGCATTCCGAATTCCGCGATGACCGCTTCAGTGCGGCGTTCCAGCGCGATAGCGGCGACGACGCCGTGTTCACGGTGGCTTACGTCGTGCGAGCGGTGTCGCCCGGCAAATATGTGCTGCCGCAGGCCTATGTCGAGGACATGTATCGTCCCGACCGCTTCGGCCGCACCGGCACCGGCACGCTGGATGTGACGGCGGCGAAATGATGCGCCGCGTTCTCCAGGCATTGGGTGCGGGCGCGGCCATCGTGCTCGCGGGTGGGGCGCTATGGCTCCATTCGCTCGGCTCTTTGCCGCGCGTCGAGGGGCTAAGCTTTTCGACGGAAGTGACCGATCGCGACGGGCGGCTCTTGCGGCCCTATTCGGCGGAGGATGGGCGCTGGCGCCTGAAGGCTTCCGTCGCGGATGCCGATCCGCGTTTCGTGAAAATGCTGATCGGTTACGAGGACAAGCGTTTTCACTCGCATCATGGCGTCGATCCGGCGGCGCTCGCGCGCGCCGCATGGCTCTGGCTTTCGAATGGCCGGATCGTGTCGGGCGGTTCGACCCTGACCATGCAGGTGGCGCGGCTTCTCGAACCTCGCAGCGAACGCAGCATTGTCGCGAAGCTCCGGCAGATGGCGCGCGCCGTTCAACTCGAACGCGTGTTCGACAAGAACGAAATTCTTTCGCTCTATCTCAGCCTCGCGCCTTATGGCGGCAATCTGGAAGGCGTGCGCGCGGCGTCGCTGTCGTATTTCGGAAAGGAGCCGCGCCGGCTGTCGCTCGCACAATCCGCGATGCTGACCGCGCTTCCGCAATCGCCGGAGGCGCGCCGCCCCGACCGGGCGCCCGACATTGCGCGCCGCGCCCGCGACCGCGTGCTCGATCGCATGGCGCAAGCCGGTCTTGTGCCGGACGACGAAATCGCGAGCGCAAAGACTGAAATCCTGCCGCCGGCGCGGCTGCCGATGCCCGCCTTCGCGCCGCATGCGGCCGATCAGGCGCTGGCCGCTTTACCGGGGCGTAATCCCATCCGTCTCACCATCGAAGCGCCGCTGCAGAAAAATCTGGAAATGCTTGCGCGTGAACGCGCGCGCTCGCTCGGGCCCGATATTTCCGTCGCCATCGTCGCGGTCGATCATGCGTCGGGCGAAATCCGCGCGCGCGTCGCCTCGTCGGATTATTTCGACGACAGCCGCGCCGGGCAGGTGGACATGTCGCAGGCTTTGCGCTCGCCTGGCTCGGCGCTCAAGCCGTTCATCTATGGCCTCGGTTTCGAAGATGGCCTCGTGCATCCCGAAACGCTGATCGAGGATAGGCCGACACGCTACGGCAATTACGCGCCGGAGAATTTCGACCAGACGTTCCAGGGCACCGTCACCGTGCGCCGCGCCTTGCAGATGTCGCTCAATGTTCCGGCGGTCGCGCTGCTCGACAAGGTCGGCGCCAGCCGCCTCACCACGCGTCTTGCGCAAGCGGGCGGGCCGCTCGCGCTCCCCAAGGGCGAAGCGCCGGGACTGGCGATGGGATTGGGCGGCGTCGGCGTGAAACTCACCGACCTGACCATGCTTTATTGCGGGCTGGCGCGTCTCGGCACGACGGTGCCGCTGGTGGAACGCGCGGACGATCTGGCCGTGGCGCGTCCGCCCCAGCGGCTGCTCGATCCGGTCGCGGCTTGGTACGCCGGCAATGTGCTGATCGGCACGCCGCCGCCGGAAAACGCCGCGCATCATCGCATCGCGTTCAAGACCGGAACCTCGTACGGCTATCGCGACGCCTGGGCGATCGGTTTCGACGGCAATCGCACCATCGGGGTCTGGGTCGGCCGGCCCGACGGCGCGCCGGCGCCGGGATTGATCGGGCGCGTGGCCGCGGCTCCCATTCTGTTCGATGCCTTCGCGCGCAGCGGCCAATTGCTTGCACCGCTCGCCGCCGCGCCGAAGGGCGCGATCATGGCCGCGACCGGAAAGCTGCCATTGCCGTTGCAGCGTTTCCAGCCGGGACTGATCGTGGGGGACAACGCACAGGCGCCGCGCATCCTGTTCCCGCCACATGGTTCGCGCATCGAGCTTGCCGCCGCGGGCGGCCGGAGCGAGCCGGTTGCGCTCAAGATCGGGGGCGGGAAGGAACCGCTGATAATCCTGGTCAACGGCATGCCGGTTGCCGCGCCGGCCGGAAAACGGGTCGTTTTCTTCGATCCGGAGGGCCCGGGCTTTGTCCGCGTGACCGTCATGGACGCCAATGGCCTCACCGACAGCGTGGTGGTCCGCGTGCAGTAGGGCGTTGGTGTCACACGCGCTTCCTCCTGTCACATCTTTTTTCTATTGTCCGCGGCCCGTTTTTATATGACGTAAGGCCATGACTCCCGCCGGCATCGAATCCCCCAGCGCTCTCTGGCGTCGCGGACTATCCACGTTGACCGATTTCGGAACGGCAACGCATGGCCGCGCGGCGACGGTAT
>CAMDXM010000086.1 GCA_945878025.1 Pseudorhodoplanes sinuspersici
CGTCGGTCGCGCCGCGCCATGCCCCGCTCTCGATGAAGCGCGCAAAGCCTTCGCGACCGCCGTAGCCGTGGCTGCCGGATTCCTGTCGGCTGCCGTCGCCTGCGACCACCGACACAGTGAGTCGAACGAGCGGCCGCACGTCGCGATAAATCTCGCCATCCGCGCGCAGGATTTCCACCACCTGCCAGGATGCGCCGAGCGAGACCGTGACCTGCCGCACGCGCGGGTCCTTCGCGCGCGCATAGGCGTCGATCTCCTGCAGCAGCTTCACCTTGGCCTCGAAGCCGGGCGCGTCGAGCGGATTGTCGTCGCTATAGAGCTTCACATTGGTGCGCGAAGGCGCGTCGGCATAGCGGCCGGTGTAACCGCCCTTGACCGCGCGCACCGCCTCGGCCGCGCGCATGATCGCCGCCTCCGACACGTCCGATGCATGCGCGTAACCGACCGCTTCGTCCTTCACCGCGCGAAGCCCGAAGCCTTGCGAGGTGTCATAGGTCGCCTGTTTGAGGCGGCCATTGTCGAAGCCAAGCGCCTCGGACTGGCGGTATTCGAGGAACAATTCGCCGTCATCCGCGCCTTCAAGACCGCGTGAGATGATGGTTCCGACCTTCTTGCGGTCGAGACCCGCGCGGTCGATCAGGGATGTGGGGGCGGATGCCGGAGCTTGTGTCATGTTCAAACCTCTGAACGCAGACATAATGCGAAAGCTTAAGGTTTGCGACCCCCGCTTAGAGCATGATCCAGCCGAACCAAATCAACTCCGACCTCATCCTGAGGAGGCCGCGCAGCGGCCGTCTCGAAGGATGGGGTCGGCCTCGCCCTTCGAGACGCATTGCTTCGCAATGCTCCTCAGGGTGAGGCCGAATAGAGAATCCGCACAGCGGATCGACCAGCCTTACGGCAGCTTGTCGTAGCCTTCGCCAAAGCCCTTGAGCGCCATCGGAAAGCCGATGCCCTCTTCCGGGGTCTGGAAGATGATGAAGGTCGCGGTCTGGCCGGCCCGCAATTGTTTGATCAGGGTTTCGTCCATCACGACCTCGGCGACGCAGCCATTGGGCAGGCAGCGCACGAAGCCGGCGCGGCCGACATCGGCCTGATCGATCTTGAGGCCGAGGCCGGACGGCAGCAGCACGCCGAGCGGCGCCACGACGCGCATCAGGCGGCTCTTCTGGTCGGCGGTCTTGAGCACAATGACGGTGAGGCCGACATTGGCGCGGTCCTCCGCCGTGACGCTCTGGATCAGCGCGCATTGCTCGCCCTGCGAGCCGGGCGGCGTATCGCAGCGGATCTGCCAGTCGCCATGCACCGTCTTGACCGCGCCCTGGCCGGCGGCAGGCCCCGGCCCGCCGAGCGCCGCGATCGCAGCCGCAAGAACGCAGAGGCGCGCAAAAATCGAGCGCGCTGAAATTGCATGATCGAACAGGCTCATCGTCGTCTTGGTCCCGACCGGCCCGCGAGGCCGGTTTGTCAAAATGGCCGCCATCCGCCGAATCGCCGCCGAGTAACGCCCACAAGCCCTCGGTACATACCGGGCGGAGGGTGTCAAGAACTCAGGTTTTCCGGCCTTTTCGGCTAAACCGTTTGTCGCATCGGCCCCCGCATCAGCCTCATTGCGAGTAAGTCTAATTTATGGTTTGAGAGGCGTGGAATTCCCCCGCCCCGCCACATGCGTGCACGAGGATTTCTGTCCCTGGGCGGAAGCCGCGCGAGAGGCGGGCTGCCGCGCAACCGCTTCGAATCCTCAGCCACCCGGCAAGGACCTGGCAAGGATCTGGATTGGGCGCGACAGGGCACGAGACGGATTTGCCTAAGGAGCAAACACAACAATGCTGGCGCAGAGACTTCTCATCGCTTTCACCGCGGTCGCGGCTGTCATCCTCTTCCTCGCCGAGCCGGCCTTGGCCGGAAACGGGCAGCCCTCGCCCTGGCAACTGGGCTTCCAGCAAGCCGCGACGCCGGTGATGGAAAACATCACCTGGTTCCACGACTTCCTGCTCATTGTGATCACGGCGATCACGATCCTGGTGCTGGTGCTGTTGGTCATCATCGCGCTGCGCTTCAACGCCAAGGCCAATCCGGTCGCGTCCAAGACCACGCATCACACCTTGCTCGAAGTGGCATGGACCGTCATTCCGGTCATCATCCTGGTGGCGATCGCGGTGCCCTCGTTCCGCCTTCTGTTCTTCCAGCTCAACATTCCGCAGGCCGATCTCACGATCAAGGCGACCGGCAAGCAATGGTTCTGGACCTACAATTATCCCGATAACGGCAAGTTCGAATTCGACTCGCTCATGGTGCAGACCAAGGATCTCCAGCCCGGTCAGCCGCGCCTGCTCGCGGTGGACAACGAACTCGTCGTCCCGGTCAACAAGGTGGTGCGCGTGCAGGTGATCGGCGCCGACGTGATCCACGCCTTCGCGGTCCCCTCCTTCGGCATCAAGATCGACGCCGTTCCCGGACGCCTGAACGAGACCTGGTTCAAGGCCGAACGCGAAGGCGTCTATTACGGCCAATGCTCGGAATTGTGCGGCAAGGATCACGCCTTCATGCCAATCGCGGTGCGGGTCGTGAAGGACGCCGACTTCAATGCATGGGTCGAGCAGGCCAAGAAGAAATACGCGCGCGAAGACCGGGCTCCGGTCAACGTCGCGGCCAAGGACACAACCCAGACCGGACCGGCGGCGCAATAAGCGCCGCGATCCGCAACGACCGGAAATTTGCAGACACGCGAAGGAACACGACATGGCAACGACGGCGCACTCCGATCATCACGCCGCACATGATGCGCACGATCATCCGCATGGCTGGCGGCGCTTCGTCTATTCGACGAACCACAAGGACATCGGCACGATGTATCTCGTGTTCGCGATCATCGCCGGCATCTTCGGCGGGTTCCTGTCCATCGCCATGCGCATGGAACTGCAAGAGCCCGGCATGCAGATTTTCCACGACGCGCATACCTTCAACGTGTTCACGACCTCGCACGGCCTGATCATGATCTTCTTCATGGTGATGCCGGCGATGATCGGCGGCTTCGGCAACTGGATCGTGCCGCTGATGATCGGCGCGCCGGACATGGCCTTCCCGCGCATGAACAACATCTCGTTCTGGCTGCTGCCCGCCTCCTTCGCGCTGCTGCTCTGCTCGCTGTTCGTCGAAGGCGAGCCGGGCGCGAACGGCGTCGGCGCCGGCTGGACGATCTACGCGCCGCTCTCGACCTCGGGTCATCCGGGGCCAGCGGTCGATTTCGCCATCCTGTCGATCCATCTCGCGGGCGCGTCCTCGATCCTCGGCGCCATCAACTTCATCACCACCATCTTCAACATGCGCGCCCCGGGCATGACGCTGCACAAGATGCCGCTATTCGTGTGGTCGATCCTGGTGACGGTGTTTTTGCTGCTGCTCGCGCTGCCGGTGCTGGCGGGCGCGATCACGATGCTGCTCACCGACCGCAATTTCGGCACCACCTTCTTCTCGGCCGACGGCGGCGGCGACCCGGTCCTGTTCCAGCACCTGTTCTGGTTCTTCGGCCATCCGGAAGTCTACATTCTCATCCTGCCGGGCTTCGGCATGGTGAGCCAGATCATCTCGACCTTCTCGCGCAAGCCGGTGTTCGGCTATCTCGGCATGGCCTATGCGATGGTCGCCATCGGCGGCATCGGCTTCGTCGTCTGGGCGCATCACATGTACACGGTCGGCATGTCGACCGCGACGCAGGCCTATTTCGTCGCCGCCACCATGGTGATCGCGGTGCCGACCGGCGTGAAGATCTTCTCCTGGATCGCCACCATGTGGGGCGGCTCGATCGAGTTCCGCACGCCCATGCTGTGGGCGATCGGCATGATCTTCCTGTTCACGCTCGGCGGCGTCACCGGCGTCGTGCTCGCCAATGCCGGCGTCGACCGCTCGCTGCAGGACACCTACTACGTCGTCGCGCATTTCCATTACGTGCTGTCGATGGGCGCGGTGTTCACGATTTTCGCGGGCTGGTATTACTGGTTCCCGAAAATCACCGGCTACATGTATTCGGAAACCGTCGGCAAGCTGCATTTCTGGATCACGTTCATCGGCGTGAACATCATCTTCTTCCCGCAGCATTTCCTCGGGCTCGCGGGCATGCCGCGCCGCATCGTCGATTATCCGGATAACTTCGCCGGCTGGAATTACGTCTCGTCCATCGGCTCCTACATTTCGGCCATCGGCGTGTTCGTGTTCCTGTTTGGCCTGGCGCAGGCTTTCTTGCGCAAGGAAAAGGCGGCCAACAATCCGTGGGGCGCCGGCGCGACCACGCTCGAATGGACGCTGACCTCGCCGCCCCCGTTCCATCAGTTCGAAGTACTGCCGCGGATCAAGTGAGGCAACCTTAATGCCGGCTCTCAGCCAGAATGTGCGTCTTGAGCCGAGCATTGCCGGCGTCGGCGATTATGTCGCGCTGCTCAAGCCGCGGGTGATGTCGCTCGTCGTGTTCACGGCCCTGGTCGGGCTCGTGATCGCGCCCGGCCACATTCATCCGGTGATCGGCTTCACGGCTTTGCTTTGCATCGCCATCGGCGCGGGAGCGGCCGGCGCGCTCAATATGGGCTACGAGGCCGATATCGACGCGGTGATGAAACGCACCGCCGATCGTCCGATCCCGCAGGGCCGCATCACGCCCGGCGAGGCGCTCGGCTTCGGCGGCCTGCTCGCGGCATTCTCCGTCGTCACCATGGGGCTGATGGTGAACGTGGTCGCGGGCGCTCTGCTCGCTTTCACCATCTTCTTCTACGCCGTCGTCTACACCATGTGGCTCAAGCGCTGGACGCCGCAGAACATCGTGATCGGCGGCGCGGCCGGCGCGTTCCCTCCGATGATCGGCTGGGCGGCGGCGACCGGCTCGATCGGTCTTGAACCGATCCTTCTCTTTCTCGTCATCTTCTTCTGGACACCGCCGCATTTCTGGGCGCTGGCCTTGCTGCGCTCCGACGATTACGCGCGCGCCGGCATTCCCATGCTGCCGGTGGTCGCGGGCGAGCGTGAGACTCGCCGCCAGATCCTGGTCTATTCGCTCGTGCTGGCGCCGGTCGGCGCGCTGCCCTGGCTGTTTGGATATGCCGCCCTGCTTTACGGCGCGGCGGCGCTCGCCGGCGGCGCGCTGATGATCGCGCTGTCGGTCCGCCTGTTCACCGCCGCGAAAAAGCGCGCGATCGAGCACGCGGCGAAGCAGCTCTTCGCCTTCTCGATCCTTTACCTGTTCCTTCTCTTCGCCGTCCTGCTGGTCGAGCAGGGCATGGACCTGCCGCGTCTGTCCTGGTGACCGGCATGGCTGGACAGAAATTGGCTGGACAGAAATTGGCGCGAAAAAAAACATCCGGCAAGAAAACCGAAAATGGCGTCGTTCTCACCGCGCAGCAGAAAAAGGCCCGCCGCGCCCGCTCGATCGCGATCGCGCTCTCTCTCGGTGTGCTGGTGATCCTGTTCTATGCCATCACGCTGGTGAAGGGCCCCGGCGTGCTGAACCGCCCGTTGTGATGTGATGGACCGCATGCCCGCCGCCCCCGCGCAAACGCCCGCCCGATCCTCGCGCCGCCGCGATATCGCGGTCGCGGGCGCGTGCGGCGTGTTCGTCGGCGCGATGGTCGCGATGTCTTACGCCGCCGTGCCGCTCTATGACTGGTTCTGCCGCGCCACCGGCTTCAACGGGACGACGCAGGTGGCGAGAGCCGCGCCCACCCAAACGCTGGACCGGACCGTCACCGTGCGCTTCGACGCCAATGTCGGCGCCGGATTGCCCTGGCGTTTCACGCCGGAGAAGAATTCGATCGAGGCCAGGCTCGGCGAAGTCATCACCGTCGACTATATCGTCACCAACCTCGCGGCGCGCGAGACGCTGGGAGTAGCCGCCTACAACGTCGCCCCGCTCACCTACGGGGCCTATTTTCAGAAGATCAACTGCTTCTGCTTCAACGAACAGCGGATGAAAGCCGGCGAGACGCGGCACATGACCGTGGTCTTTTATGTGGATCCGGAAATGGCGAACGACCCGGATGCGCTGGTCCGCGACACCATCACATTGTCCTATACCTTCTACCCGCAGCGCGAGCCGCGGCGTCCGGTTGCCGACCGGTCCGCGGGCGAGCGCGGGGCAACGCGCAACGGAACTTGACGAATTGTCGCTGACAGGCGACACCGATCACGGGTTTACCCGAAGATCGGTCTTTAAAATGCGCAAGCCGGGTAGGCCCGACTTGCGGTGAATGACAACGGAGACTTAAGCGATGGCCGACGCTCACAAAGCGCATCACGATTACCACCTCGTCGACCCGAGCCCCTGGCCGATCGTGGGCGCGGTGTCAGCGTTCATCCTGGCGGTCGGCGCGATCACCTGGATGCACAAATCCTTCGCCGCGGCGCCCATCGTCTTCGCCGCCGGCGCCATCGGCGTGCTCTACACCATGGTGAGCTGGTGGCGCGACGTGATGAACGAGGCCGAGCATCTCGGCAATCACACCCGCGTGGTGCAGATTCATCACCGCTACGGGATGATCCTGTTCATCGCGTCTGAAATCATGTTCTTCGTGGCCTGGTTCTGGGCCTATTTCAACACCGCCCTGTTTCCCGCGGATTTGCATCAGGTGGTGCGCGGAGATCTGCTCGGCCATGTCTGGCCGCCGAAGGGCATCGAGACTTTCGATCCCTGGCATCTTCCGCTGCTCAACACGCTGATCCTCTTGACGTCGGGCACCACCGTGACCTGGGCGCATCACGCGCTGCTCGAAGGCGACCGCGACAGCCTGAAAAAAGGCCTGTGGCTGACGATTGCCCTCGGCGCGCTGTTCACCTGCGTGCAGGCCTACGAATACAGCCACGCGGCGTTCGGCTTCAAAGGCAACATCTACGGCGCGACCTTCTTCATGGCGACCGGCTTTCACGGCGCGCATGTGCTGATCGGCACGATCTTCCTGTCGGTCTGCCTCGCGCGCGCCTATGCCGGGCATTTCAATCCGAAACAGCATCTCGGCTTCGAATTCGCCGCCTGGTACTGGCATTTCGTCGACGTGGTGTGGATCTTCCTGTTCGCCTGCATCTATGTGTGGGGATACGGCGGCGCGGTCCCGGGTGGCGGAAGCCATTGACCTCGCGCTGTTGCGAAACGCAAGAAGGGCGGCACGTGCCGCCCTTTTTCTTTTGTCGCTCTCTCAACTGTCATCGCCCGCAGGCGATCAAGAAAGAAAGACGTGGGTGGCCGGGACAAGCCCGGCCATGACGGTGTGAGACATGTGTGCATCTCCAGCAACGTCATGGCCGGCTTTATGCCGGCTATCCACGTCTTGCTTCCATGACCCTTGCCGCGTGAACGAAATCGGCTTAGCTCCTCGTGACATGACACAGACAACCCAACCACCCTCTCCGTTCATCGCCGGCGTCACCTGCCGCTGCCCGCGCTGCGGCAAGGGCAAGATGCTGTCCGGATTTCTCAATCTGCGCCCGCGCTGCGAGCAATGCGGCCTCGATTATTCCTTCGCCGATTCCGGCGACGGCCCTGCCGTCTTCATCATCCTGTTCGCCGGCTTTGTCGTCGTGGCCGCGGCGCTCATCACCGAGATCCTCTATCAGCCGCCCTTCTGGGTGCACGCCGTTCTGTGGCTCCCGCTTATTCTCGCGGTTACGCTGCTTCCTTTGCGGCCGTTGAAGGGCCTGATGATCGCGCTGCAATTCCATCACAAGGCCGCCGAAGGCAAGCTTGAGAAAATCGGGGACCGCAAGTGAGATCTGCGGTCGTGCGTGCGCGGCGCGGTCTGATCGGGCCTGCGATCGTCGCAGCGGCGGCCTTCGCGGTGCTGATTTCGCTCGGCGTCTGGCAATTGCAGCGCAAGGCCTGGAAGGAAGCGCTGATCGAAACCATGTCGCACCGCTCCGGGGCGCGGCCGATCGAGCTGCCCGCGCCCGCGAGCTGGGACGCGCTGATGCCCTCGGCCGACGAATTCCGCCGCGTCAAGCTGCGCGCGCAGTTCATCGAAGGCGCAAAACCGGCCTTCGTCTATACCGGCGGCTCGGCGTTGCGCGACGACATCAAGTCGCCCGGATATTTCGTGTTCGCGCCCGCGCGGGCGCCGGGCGGACAGATCGTGGTGGTCAATCGCGGCTACACGACGCAGACCGAAGCAAAGCCCGTGAGCGGCGCGCTCGATCTCGTCGGCTATCTGCGCTTTCCGGAATCCGCGAGTGCGTTCGTCGCAGACCACGACACGTCAGGCACGACCTGGTTCGTGCGCGACCAGCGCGCGATGGCGAAGACGCTCGGATGGGGCGACGTCGCGCCGTTCTATATCGATCAGGAAAGCCCGGTTCCGGCCGGCGGCGTCCCGAAGCCCGGCCCGCTCAAGGTCCAGTTGCGCAACGACCATCTCGGCTATGCGCTGACCTGGTTTGGCCTCGCGGCCGGTCTCGTGGCTGTATTCAGCGTCTGGGCATGGTCGCAAATCCGGAAAAAGAGCTGACAGGAAGGCCGTTCACCCCTTTCTTGTGCAAGGCCCCTCGACCTATTACTCTTGACCCTCCGGCGTTCCCCGGCGTCAGGCTGAGGAATTCTTAAGGACATTCAACGAGTTGGAACCCCGTTTCGCTGCGCCTTGCGGCCGTGGGCAGCGGGTTTGAGGACGACCATTGCGCTATGTTTCGACCCGCGGCGAGGCTCCGCCGCTCGGCTTTATCGACGTCACGCTCGCGGGCCTCGCCCGCGACGGCGGTCTCTATGTGCCGGAAACCTGGCCGCGCCTGACGCCCGAAACAATCGCCGGTTTCGCCGGGCGTCCCTATGCCGAGGTCGCGGTCGAAGTGATCCGCCCCTTTGTCGGCGACAGCATTTCGGTCGCCGACCTGTCGCGCCTTGCGCGCGAGGCCTATGGCACGTTCCGTCATCCGGCGATCGCGCCGGTGTCGCAGCTCGGCGTGAATACCTTCCTGCTCGAATTGTTTCATGGACCGACGCTCGCGTTCAAGGACGTCGCCATGCAGTTCCTGGCGCGGCTGATGGATTTCGCGCTGGAACAGCGCGGCGAGCGCACGACCATTGTCGTGGCGACCTCGGGCGACACCGGCGGCGCCGCGGTCGACGCCTTCCGCGGCCGCTCGCGCATCGATCTCGTGGTGCTGTTTCCGAAAGGCCGGATCTCCGACGTGCAGCGCCGAATGATGACCACAGCGCCGGATTCGAATGTCCGCGCGGTCGCTGTCGAAGGAACCTTCGACGATTGCCAGGCGCTGGTCAAAGCCATGTTCAACCATCACGCCTTCCGCGAACAGGTGCGGCTCTCGGGCGTGAACTCGATCAACTGGGCGCGCATCGTCGCGCAAGCCGTTTATTACTTCACCGCTGCGATCGCGCTCGGCGCGCCGCAGAGGAAAGTCGCCTTCACCGTGCCGACCGGAAATTTCGGCGACGTATTCGCAGGCTATGTCGCCTCGCGCATGGGGCTCGCCATCGACCGCCTCGTGGTCGCAACCAACGTCAATGACATCCTGGTGCGCACGCTGGCGACCGGCGCTTATGAAATGCGCGGCGTGGTCGCGACGTCTTCGCCGTCCATGGACATCCAGGTGTCGTCGAATTTCGAGCGGCTTTTGTTCGACGCGTCGGAGCGCGACGCCTCGGCCGTTCGATCGATGATGGGATCGCTCGCGCAATCGCAGCGTTTCGTAATGCCGCCGCGCGCGCTCTCGGAGATGCGCAATCTGTTTTCGGCCGATCGCGCCAGCGAGGACGAGGTAGCGGCGACCATCCGCACCACCTTGCGCGAAACCGGCCATTTCATCGATCCGCATACCGCCGTCGGCGTCGCGGTGGCGGAAAAGGAACACCGCGACCCGGCCTTGCCCATGATCGTGCTGTCGACCGCGCATCCGGCGAAATTCCCGGATGCGGTCGAAGCCGCGTGCGGCATTCGTCCGCCCTTGCCGGATTGGCTGTCCGATCTCGATAGCCGGCAGGAAAACATGACGGTTCTGCCGCCGGATCAGACAGAGATTGAGCGTTTTGTGCTTGCGGCGAGCCGTGCCGCGCGTGGAGGTGCCGCAGCATGAGTGTGGAATTGACCCGTCTTCCGTCCGGTCTCACGATTGTAACCGACGCCATGTCGCATCTGGAATCGGCGTCGCTCGGCGTCTGGGCCGGCTCCGGCAGCCGCGACGAACACCCGGGCGAACACGGCGTGTCGCATCTTCTGGAGCATATGGCGTTCAAGGGCACGACGCGGCGGACGGCGCGGCAGATCGCCGAGGAAATCGAAGCCGTCGGCGGCGATCTCAATGCAGCGACGTCAGTGGAGACGACGGCCTATTATGCGCGCGTGCTCAAGGCCGACGTGCCGCTCGCGCTCGACGTTCTCTCCGATATTCTGGCGGACCCCTCCTTCGATCCGGCCGAACTCAAGCGCGAACAGAATGTGATCGTGCAGGAAATCGGAGCGACCGAGGACGATCCGAGCGATCTTGTGTTCGAGTATCTGCAGGAAAAGGCGTTTCCCGATCAGCCGATCGGCCGTTCGATCCTCGGCACGCGCGACAGCGTCTGCGCTTTCAAGCCTGACGATCTGCGCGCCTATCTGGCGCGTAATTACCGCGCGCCGGACATGTTTGTGATCGCGACCGGCGCCGTGAACCACGAACATGTCGTGACCGAAGCCGCACAACGCTTTGCGAGCTTCAAGGCGCCGGCGGCGCCAACGCCCGTGCCGGCAAAATTCGGCGGCGGTACGCGTGTTGAAACGTCCGATCTCGAACAGGCGCATCTCGCCTTCGGCCTCGAAGGCGTGCCGATGCGCGATCCCAATCTCTATTCCATGCAGATTTTCTCAAGCGTGCTGGGCGGGGGAATGTCGTCGCGGCTGTTCCAGGAAGTGCGGGAAGTCCGCGGTCTCTGTTATTCGATCTATTGCTATCACGCGCCCTATTCGGACACCGGATTTTTCGGACTTTACGCGGGCACCGACGCCACGACCGCGCCCGAACTGATGCAGGTCGTGATCGACGAGCTCGCGAACGCGACCGAGACCGTGACGGAAGCCGAGATCGCGCGCGCCAAGGCGCAGATGAAAGCCGGGCTTCTGATGGCGCTGGAAAGTTCGAGCGCACGCGCCGAGCAGCTCGCCCGCCAGATGTTCGCCTGGGGCCGGCCGATGCCGCTCCACGAGATCGTGGCCAAGATCGAGGCGGTGACGGTGGAGAGCGTCCGGGCGGCCGGGCGCGCCCTGATCGCGCGCAGCCGTCCGGCTATCGCCGCCCTCGGGCCCGGAAAAGGACTTGAGAGCGCGGCCACGATTGCCGAAAGTCTGTTCCGAAAGGCAGCATGAGCGATCGATGGCTTTTTTCCGGGCTGTCAGCGTCACCGAACTCTTCCCCGCGATAAAGGGCGAAGGCGTCTTCCTGCGCGCGCCGCAAATGTCGGATTTCGCGGAATGGGTGCAGGTGCGCGAGCAGAGCCGCGATTTCCTCACCCCCTGGGAACCGGTCTGGCCCGCCGACGATCTGACGCGCGGCGGGTTCAAACGCCGGCTGAAACGCTACAGCGAGGATTTTCGCGGCGATCTGGCCTATCCCTTCTTCCTGTTTCAAAAAGAGACCAGCCGCCTGATCGGCGGGCTGACGCTCACCAATGTCCGCCGCGGCGTCGCGCAGGCTGGCAGCCTCGGCTATTGGATCGGCGCGCCGTTTGCGCGGCGCGGCTATATGGGCGCAGGTGTGAGCGCCTTCATCCCCTTTGCCTTCGATGTGCTGCGGCTGCACCGGCTCGAAGCCGCCTGCATCCCCACCAACCAGGCCTCGATCGGATTGCTGGAGAAAACCGGTTTCCAGCGCGAAGGCTATGCCCGCGAATATCTCTGCATCAACGGGGTCTGGCAGGACCATTTGCTTTATGCGCGGCTGCAAAAAGACGCCGGGATCTGAGCCAATGCGCGGCGTTAACCGATCTGGCGCGGGATGCTCGCTGCGTCTTGGGCCGGCCACGATCGGGATGCTATAAGGGCGGCCGGCGAGTGACATGAATGCGTAACGCAAGGACTATCGAGCTCCGCAAGACCGGCCGCGCCGCGGCAATCGGCGGCGCTGTCGCGTTCGCAGCGCTTCTCGCCGCGGGATGCTCTTCGACCGGCACATCCGAGCCGAGCGGCACATCGCGTTCCTTGAGCGAATTTTTTTCCGGGGCGTCCGGCTCCTATGCGCAAGCCGGCAAGCCGAACCCGGCCGGTTCGGCCGAATTCGACCCCGCGGATTGCCCGCCGGTCGATGTCCGGCAGGGCGCATCGACATTTTCCGCCAACACGATGGCCAAGAATCCCGCGGATTCGGTGCTGCGCTATCAGGGGACTTTCGGCCAGACCGCGCGCTCCTGTTCGCGCTCCGGGTCCACCATCACGATCAAGCTCGGCGTGCAGGGCCGCATCGTTCTTGGCCCCGGCGGCGGGCCGGGACCGATCGAGGTGCCGATCCGTTTCGCGCTGGTGGAGGAAGGCATCCAGCCGAAAACGGTCTGGACCAAGTTCTACAGGGTGCCGGTGATGGTCGGAGAGGGCCAGCCCAGCGTATCCTTCACGCATATCGAGGACGACCTGACCGTTCCGATGCCGGACAAAAATACTCTCGAGGCCTATGTCATCTATATCGGCTTCGACCCGCTCGGCGCGTCTTCCGACAAATCGAGAAAGGCGCCGCCCCCGAAAGCCGGCAAGCCGAAGGTCAGCGGCTGAATCCGGACGGACGCGCAGACTCTCAGTTCGGCCTCACCCTGAGGAGCATTGCGAAGCAATGCGTCTCGAAGGGCGAAGCCCATCCTTCGAGACGCGCAGCTTCGCTGCGCTCCTCAGGATGAGGTCGGATCAAGGAGTGTAGGTCTAATACCCGCGCAGCGCGACGACCGCGCCTTTCAGCGCGCGCATATCCGCGATCACCATTTTCGCGCCGGCAGCCGTCAGATGCGAACCGAGATTGAGCGCGGCATGACCGCCGCCGACAAATCCGATCGCGGTCATGCCCGCCGCCACCGCGGCCGAAACGCCGGCCGGCGAATCCTCGACCACGAGACAGTCGCCGGGCACGATCCCGACGCTGCGCGCCACATGCAGGAACAGGTCGGGCGCGGGCTTTCCTCTCGTCACGTGGCTTGCCGAAAAGACGTTGCGATCGAAGAACCGCAGCAGATCCGTGCATTCGAGGCTGACCCGCACGCGGTCGAGCGGCGAAGACGACGCCACGCATTTCGGCCCGTGCAGCCAGGTCAATGCGCGCTCGACATGCGGCATGGTGCGCAATTCGGTGCGCAGGCGCTCCAGCGTGATGCGCGCGACATGCGAGGCGAAATCGGCCGGCAGGACGATTCCGGTCGCTGCCTCGACATCGGCGAACATATCGGCCGGCCGCCGCCCGGTGAAATAGCGCGCGACGATTTCAGGCGTGACCCGAAGGCCGACGCCCTGCAACTCCTCCGCGGCGACCGACATGGCAATCGGTTCGCTGTCCACGAGTACGCCATTGCAATCGAAAATGATCACACGAGGTTCCTCTCGCCGGTTTTCCGGTCGTTGGTACGCCACTCGTGATTCGGACGTTGACGATAAAGGTGATTCGCGGCGGTATGGAAGTAATGCCGGTACGCGCAGGAAAAATGTGCACAGGTTCCTGCGCACCTTCGCTGCGTCATCCACAAGATTCGTGATGGGAATTCAACAGAAAACGACGGGGTAAGGCCCCGTCAACAATCCGCCCGGAATCAGTTCAGCTTCTTCTGGACGTCCGCGATGCCCTGGGTGACGAGCGCGTCGGCGACCTTGCCGGTCGTGGCCTGCGCCAGCACTTTTTCAGCGGCGCTGACCGCGGCTTCCGCGGCGGCGGCGCGCACATCCGCCAGGGCCTGCGCTTCGGCCTGGGCGATCTTGGTTTCCGCCATCTTGGTGCGGCGGGTGATGAAATCGGCAAGCTTCGCGTCGGCATCCGCCGCCAGGCGCTCGGCATCCGCCTTGGCGCCGGCGATGATCGCAGCCGCCTCGCGCTCGGCTTCGCCTTTCTTGTTCTGGTATTCGGCGAGCAGCTTCTTGGCCTCGTCACGGAGCTGGCGCGCCTCGTCCAGTTCCGACTTGATGCGCGCCGCGCGTTTGTCGAGCGTGTCGAGGATCGTGCGATGCACGCCGACATAGGCCAGAATGCCCAGAAAAATCACGAAGGCGACCGCGACCCAGGTTTCGGCTTCCATCAATATGTGCATCGAAACGATCCTTTATCCTTTGAGCATGATGTTGTCCGAAAACCGCTTCACACTTTTCGGCATCATGCTCTTTGATACTTTGAGCATGATGTTGTCCGAAAACCGCTTCACACTTTTCGGCATCATGCTCTAACGCTTCAGCGCGTCCGCGACGGCGTCGGA
>CAMDXM010000087.1 GCA_945878025.1 Pseudorhodoplanes sinuspersici
GACTTCGCCATTGCCGGTGCGAGCTCATGGAGCCGTGGACCAGGATCAGCGGCGGGCCGTCGCCCTCTTCGTCGAAATAGCGGGCTTGACCGTCGAGAGTGATGCTTTTCATCTGAACGCGTTCGCTCTTCAGGCCGGCCTGATCCAGACGCGGTTATCGTGGAAGGCGGCGCCGCCGAAGGGCGCGATGGCGTCCGCGCCCGTGAGCGTGTTGATCCCCTGCCCGTCCTCGTAGGCGTCATTCGGCCAGATCGACTCTGCAATGGCGACGCCGCGCCGCACGCCCTCGAATAATCGCGCGTGAATCCGCACTTCGCCGCGCTTGTTCCCGAGCACGACCTTCGCACCATCCGCGATACCGAGCGACGCCGCGTCGTCCGGATGCAGCATGAGGGTCGGGCGAATCTGGCGCGCAACCGACGTCGGCGTCTCGTTGAAGGTCGAATTGAGGAAATCGCGCGAGGGCGACGTGGCAAGCCGGAACGGATGCGCCGCGTCCGCCTCCTCGATGACATTCCAATGATCCGGCAATCCTGGCATCGCGCCCGCCGGGCCAAAGGCCGACGGATGCTTGAACGGCACGTTCGGCCAGTCCGGCTTGAAACGGAATTTTTTGTCCGGCCAGTTGAAACCGTCGACATAATGCGCCTGTTCGAACGGCGGCTGGCAATCGATCCACTTTTCCGCTTCGAGCCGCTCGATGCCGCCCCAGCCTGAATTCCGCAGCGTCCAGTCGATCAACTCGCGCGGCGTCATGCCAAAACCGGGATGCGACGCGCCGACGCGTTTGGCGAGCCCCGCGATGACGTCGTGGTTGGAGCGGCACTCGCCGGGCGCATCGACGAGCTTCGGCCCGAGCAGGATGTATTGACTGCCGCCGGCCTGATAGACGTCGTCGTGCTCCATGAACATGGTCGCCGGCAGAACGATATCGGCCATCTTCGCCGTTTCGGTCATGAACTGCTCATGCACGCAGACGAACAGATCCTCGCGCGCGAAGCCGCGCTTGACCGCCGACTGATCGGGCGCGACAGAAACCGGATTGGTGTTCTGGATCAGCATGGCGGTGACCGGCGCACCGCCGCACAAGGCCTCTTTGTCGCCGGTCAGGATCGCGCCGATGCGCGACTGATCGAGCGAGCGCACAGCACCGTCGCGGGCGTCGAGCCCTTCGATCATGCTCTTGTTCCAGTGATAGATCGCGCCATTGTTGTGGAACGCGCCGCCGCCCTCATGCCGCCACGCGCCCGTCACCGCCGCGATGCAGCTTGCCGCGTGCATGTTGACCGCCCCGTTGCGCGAACGCGAGAAGCCATAACCGAGCCGGAAATAGGCGCGCTTGCGCTCTCCGATCAGCGCAGCGAATTGTTCGATCGTCTCGACCGGGCAGCCGGTGATCGCCGAGGCCCAATCCGGGCCGCGCGTGCGCAGATGCGCTTCAAGCTCGCGCGGCAGATCCGTGTAGCGTTCGAGATAATCCCGATCGGCCTTGCCGTCGCGGAACAGGCAATGCATCACCGCGCAGGCGAGCGCGCCGTCGGTGCCGGGCTTGATCAGCACCGGCAGATCGGCCTGCTCCATGGTGCCATTCATGTAAATGTCGACGGCGGCGATTTTCGCGCCGCGATCCTTTCGCGCATGGATTGCGTGCGTCATCACATTGATCTGGGTGTTCACAGGGTTGGTGCCCCAGATCACGACCAGATCCGACTTCGCCATCTCGCGCGGATCGGGACCGGCCAGACATCCGGTTCCGGCGATGTAGCCGGTCCAGGCCGGATTGATGCAGATGGTGGAGAAGAAGTCGGAATATTTCTTGACGTTGCGCAGGCGGTTGATGCCGTCGCGCATCACAAGGCCCATCGTGCCGGCATAGTAATAAGGCCAGACCGCTTCCGGGCCGTGTTGCCGTTCGGCTTTCAAGAACGCTTCGGCGACGAGATCGAGCGCATCGTCCCAGCCGACCGGCGCAAATTCGCCGGACCCTTTGGCGCCCGAACCTTTGGCGCCCTTGCGGCGCAGCGGTCTGGTCAGCCGGTCGGGATGATGGATGCGTTCGGCATAGCGCGCGACCTTCGCGCAGATGACGCCCGCAGTGTAGGCGTTGTCGGGCGCGCCGCGCACCCGGCCGATCGTGCGCTCGTCGAGCAACTCGACTTCGAGCGCGCAGGTCGACGGGCAATCATGCGGGCAAGCCGATGCGCCGATCCGTACCGGGTTCTTCTCCGCGCGAACGATCTTGTTCAACGTCCGCGCTCCAGATCAATCAGGCCCGGTCCTTGGGCGGGAACACTTCGGGTCCCGGCGGATCGATGATCAGCGGACCCTCGGTCATCGCCAGATGCTTGCGGCGGCGAATGAGCCAGCCGACCGCGACCACGAATATAGCACCCGCGGCGGCGGCCCAATAGACAAGGCGGTGCACGGTATCCGCGCCGAGATAACCGACGGTCGCGGGATCCTCGATCATGATCTCGCCCGCGATCCAGCCGAGCAAGGCGGCGCCGGCCCAGACCAGGATCGGGAAACGGGTCAGCAACGCCATCAGCAAAGCGGCGCCGGCAATGATCATCGGGATGGACACTGCGAGGCCGAAAATGATGAGCAGGTAATCGCCTTTCGCCGCGGCCGCGATGGCGATCACGTTGTCGAGGCTCATGACGATGTCGGCAACAGCGACAATACGAACGGCGCGCCAGAGATTTTCACCCGCGGCGACCTTGTCTTCGCCATGCTCCTCCTCCGGAACGATCAGCTTGATCGCAATCCAGAGCAGCGCGACGCCGCCGGCGAGTTTCAGGAACGGCAGGCCCATGAGCTGGGCGATGATGATGGTGAAGAAAATACGCAGCGCCACGGCCGCGCCGGCGCCAAGCAGCAAGCCCCACATCCGCTCCTTCGGAGGAAGCGAGCGGCAGGCCAGCGCGATGACGACGGCGTTGTCGCCGGAGAGAAGGACGTTGATCCAGATGATCTGAAGCGCGGCCAGCCAGAAGGCCGGCTGGGTAAATTCCATCAGGTCCACGATGCGTTCTCCCCTTCGCGTGCGGCTTCTATGAGCCTTGGCGGGCTCTATAATACATTATTCCTCTGCCCTTTGGCATCCTGTTTCCGGCTGGAATCACGATTTTCCCGGACAGCGCAGCCTATCAGCCGACCAGTTCATTGCCTGAAAAGAACTGCGCGATTTCCTGCGCCGCGGTGTCCGGAGCGTCGGATCCGTGCACCGAATTCTCGCCGACCGATTTTGCGTGCATCTTGCGGATGGTGCCGTCAGCTGCCTTGGCGGGGTCGGTCGCGCCCATGACCTCGCGATATTTCGCGATCGCATTCTCGCCTTCCAGGACCTGAACCACCACCGGCCCGGAGGTCATGAACTCCACCAATTCCCCGAAGAAGGGGCGCGCCTTATGCACGGCATAGAACGTCTCGGCCTGCCCCCGCGTCATGCGGATACGCTTCTGGCCGACGATCCGCAACCCGGCCTTTTCGATCATGGCATTGATCGCGCCGGTCAAATTGCGGGCGGTCGCGTCGGGCTTGAGGATCGAAAAGGTACGCTCGAGCGCCATGAAAATGTCCTTGGCTTTGAGGGATTGATGCGAGGTCGCGGGCTTATAGCGGCCCCCTCCGATGGCGGCAATATACGGGAACGACGCAGCTTTCCGGGCCAGGCCGCCGGCTGAAGATTACTAAAAGCTCATCTGGAACCGGGTGAACCGGGAGCCGCAGCCAAGCGACAGAACTCCAGGATGTGGAATTCGCATCCAATCAAAAGGAGAAAACCTATGTTCCGCAAAGCTATCCTCGCTCTCACCGCCCTCACCGTTGTTGGCGCCGCCGCGCTCGCTCCGACCGCTGCTTCCGCCAAGGGCTGGAAAGGCGGGCACCACGGTCACCATGGCTACCATGGTTGGGGCTATGGCGCGTCCTATGTCGGTTACACCGGCTACAGCACCTGCTGGGTGAAGCGCTGGGTCGACACCCCGTACGGCCCGCGTCTGCAGCGCGTCTACGTCTGCTACTAATAAGACGTCAGGCTGCTTCAGTCCGACGAAAGCCCCGGTCCCGCTCAGGCGAGACCGGGGCCTTTCATTTGCAGAACCGCCGGCTGCGGAGCGTTCCGGTTGCGCCGTTATGGCGCGACTCTTTCGCGCACCGTTTCGATAAGGCGCGACATCACGTCCCCGGCTTGCGGCAATTCCGATTCCTCGAACGCCGCGGCAACGTACCGATCGGGGCGCAAGAGAATCACCGCCGCATCGCGATCGCCCATGAACCGTCCGATCGCGCCCGTGCTGTCGCGGATGAGCGGCTCGAACGGAGACGCAGGAAAAGCGAAATTGCGCGGGAGGCATCCGGTGACGCTCGCTCCGAGCCGATCCGCGACGCCACCGAAGCCGGCAGCAAGCAAGCCAGGATCGCGCCCGTAGCAAAGAAACGCGAATCCGGGACCGAGCACATCGTCGAGCCGCAGCGTGGATTGGCCGCGCTCAACCATCGGCTGGGGAAACATGCGGCCGCAAAGCCGTGCGGACAAATCGCCGGCCGTTACGAAAAAGCCCTTTGCAAATCGCGGCTTCGGCTTGAAACGCATCTGCACCAGCCAGTCCCGCAACGGCGGGATCAGCCGCGAAGCGCGAAGCGCCGAACGCGTGATGGCTGCGACGAACCGGTTACCCGGCGAAACGAGATAACCCATCCGGATCGCGAACCGGATCATGATCCAGGCGTGGTCCTTCCGTTCGGTCTGGTAGCTGTCGAGCAATCCCGATCCGAGCCGGCCTTTCAGCACGGCCGCGAGTTTCCAGGCCAGGTTGGCGGCGTCACGCAATCCGGCATTCATGCCCTGCCCGGCAAAGGGCGGCGTCAGATGCGCCGCGTCGCCGGCCAGAAACACGCGGCCGTTGCGCCAGCGATCTGCAATCCGGGCCTGAAAGGTATAGACGCGCAGACGCTCGATCTCGGCATCCGCGTCGCCGCCATAGCGCGCGATCAGATCGCGTGCGCGCGGCTCGGCCGTCACCTGCTCTTCGGTCTCGCCGGGCCACAGACGGATCTCGAAGCGGCGCGTGCGATGTGGACCGGGCAAGGTGATGGCCGGACGCCGCGGATCGGAAAAGACCTGCGTCTCCCGGTAGGGGTCGCGTGTGTCGACGATATCCGCGATCAGCCATTTCTCTTCGAAACTCGATCCGGTCAACTCGGCGCCGATCGCCTTGCGCGTGCGGCTTCGCCCGCCATCCGCCCCGACCAGAAACGCGCATTCCACTTCGGAACGCTCGCCATCGCGATCGAGGATCGCGATCACCCGGTCGCCCAAATCGCGATGATCGACGCAGCGCGTGCCGAAACGCAAAGCCGCATTCCTGTTATTTTTCAGCGCGTCGGCGAGCGTGCGTTCGAGCAGCGGCTGGCGGAAGGCCGAACGCTTCGGCCAGCCGAACTCGCCTTGCGACGGGCTGACGATTGCGAAGCGGGCGCCGTCCGGCCCCAGATATTCCGAACCATAAGCGGGTGCGATATCCGCCAGCGCGGCGTCGGCGAGCCCCGCCGCCTGCAACACGCGCATCGATTCATCGTCGATCGAAACCGCGCGCGGCTCGCCGACCGTCGATGCATTCTGTTCGATCAGCAGGACTTTCACATCCGCCTGCGCGAGAAGATGCGCGAGCGTCAGTCCCGTCGGGCCGGCGCCGACCACCAGGACGTCGAACGTCTCAGGCATTTCAGCTCCGCAGGATCGCGTTGCCCCACAGATTGAGCGTCCGCTCGCCATGCGGCCAGTGTTTCACCGGCCGGTCGCGGATCACTTCAAGCTCGGCCGACACTTCGATCCAGTTGCCGTCGGGGTCCTCGATAAAAATAAAAAGATTGTTGCCGGGGCCATGCCGCCCCGGGCCCCACATCAGGCGGATTTCGCGCGCGGCGAAACGATCGGCGAAGTCGCGGATCGTGTCCCATTCCCCGGCCTCGTAGCTGTGATGGTCGAGGCCTTTGCGCGACGACAGGAAACAGGCAAGCGTGTGGTGCTCGTGGTTCGAGCGCATGAAACAGGTGGCGACCCCGCCCTTCTCATTCACCACGCGGTCGGAGACCAGAAATCCGAGCTTGCCGGCGTAGAAATTCTCGATGGCTCCGACGTCGAAAGTCGCAAGCGTGATGTGCTGCAAAGGGCCGCGCATGCCGCGCCTCTCGTCAAGCCCCTCGCGCGCCAATCCGAACATGACGCCGTTGCCGTCTGGATCGCGCACGCCGAATGCGTTATCGAGAAGCGGTGACGGAGCATCGGCCGGATCAAGGCCCTCGGATTGGGCGCGCGCGCGCAATTCCGCAAGGCCGCCGGCGTCGCGGCAAGCAAAGGCGGAAAAATCGAGAGTCTTGGCCTGCCCCGGCGCGATCAGCAGATGCCGCTGCGGGCCGAAACAATGCCAGCGGCCGTCCGTCAATTTTTCGACTGACATATCCATCGCATCGCCGTAAAAGGCCGCGAGCTTTTCCGGCCTCGGACTTTGCAGCTGAAGATGATGAACAAACGCGCCCGCGCGCACGGCGACAGCCGACATGCGAACCCTCCCTCGAATGCCCGCCCGCGTGAATTCGCGGTTTCGGCCGGATTATTGTTATGCAATATAACAATCTATCGCGAGCCGGTAAAGCGCCATATCCGTGAGCGATATCAATGACTTCACGCGCCGTCATGTTCGCGGGCTATAACCGCTGGGCGAATGAGCGGCTGTATGAAGCCGCCTCAAAGCTGAGCGACAGCGACTACCGCGCCGACCGCGGCGCGTTTTTCAAATCCATGCATGGAACGCTCAATCACCTCCTGGTCGGCGACCGAATCTGGATGCGCCGCTTCACTGGCGAAGGCGACGCGCCGGCGGGTCTCGATGCCGTTCTGTACGAGGACTTCGCCGGATTGCGCGCCGCCCGGCGCATTGAGGACGAACGTATCGTGCGTTACGCCAATTCGCTCACCGACGCCGGCCTCAAGGGCCGGTTCCGCTATCGCACCATCGTCAAGCCGGTCGACATGGAGCAGGAGCTCGCGCCCGCGCTCGACCATTTCTTCAATCATCAGACCCATCATCGCGGTCAGGCGCACGCCCTGCTGACCGCGATCACAGGCACCGCGCCGTCATTCGATCTCATCGTGTTCCAGCGCGAGACCGGCATTGGCGGATCGCACAAGTGTGGTGGTTCAGAAGTCCCCGCGCGTCACGCGGCGAGTCCGAAAGGGGACTTCTGAACCAAAACCACACTTGAGTCATATGCTTCTAGTGTCCCTTGGAATCCGAAGTTCGCTTCTGAGGGTGCTGCAAATTCAAGCGAACTTCGGATTCGGGACACTAGGTTCGAATAAGCCTCCTTCATGCTCAGCATCGAAAACCTCTCCGTCCGCGTCGCGGGCCGGCTCCTGATCGATCACGCCTCCGCGCAAATTCCGGACGGCGCGCGCGTCGGGCTTGTGGGCCGCAACGGCACCGGCAAGACCACGCTGTTTCACGTCATCGCCGGAGAACTTGGGCCCGAGACCGGCGATGTCACGCGGCCGGCGCGACACACCATCGGCCGCCTGGCGCAGGAAGCCCCGAGCGGGCCCGATCCCCTGATCGAAGTCGTGCTCAAGGCCGACACCGAACGCGCGCGGCTGCTGGTCGAAGCCGAAACGGAAAAGGATCCGCACCGCATCGCCGAGATCCAGACGCGGCTTGTGGACATCGACGCCTATTCGGCGCCGTCGCGCGCGGCCGCGATCCTCTCCGGCCTCGGATTTTCCGAGGCCGCGCAGCAGCGCCCCTGTTCGGAATTTTCCGGCGGCTGGCGCATGCGCGTCGCGCTCGCCGCTGTCCTGTTCGCCGAGCCCGATCTCCTGTTGCTCGACGAGCCCACCAACTATCTCGATCTCGAAGGCACGCTCTGGCTGGAAGATCATCTGGCGCGCTATCCGCGCACGGTGATCGTCATCAGCCATGATCGCGATTTGCTCGACAACGCGGTCGATTCGATCCTGCATCTGGAAGGAACCAAGCTCACCTTCTATCGCGGCACTTACTCGTCGTTCGAGCGTCAGCGCCGCGAGCAGATGATGCTCGACGCCAAGCACGCCAAGAAGCAGGACTTGCAGCGCAAGCACCTGCAGGCCTTCGTCGACCGGTTCCGCGCCAAGGCCAGCAAGGCGCGGCAGGCGCAATCGCGGCTGAAACTCCTGGCGAAGATGGAGCCGGTCAACGCCATGGTGACCGACGACGTGCGGCCGATCGTGTTTCCGCCGCCGTCGAAACAGCTGTTCCCGCCCATCATCGCGCTCGACGATGTGACGGTCGGCTACGAACCGGGCAAGCCGATCCTCCGCGATCTCGATCTGCGCATCGACAACGATGAGCGTATCGCGCTCCTCGGCGCCAACGGCAACGGCAAGTCGACCTTCGTCAAGCTCGTCGCCGGAAAGCTCGAGCCGTCGCATGGAACGATCACGCGCGCGAACAATATGAACATCGCTTACTTCGCGCAGCACCAGCTCGATGAGCTCGACATTGACGGCACCGCATATGACGCCGTGCGCCGGTTGATGCCGGACGCGCCGGAGCCGAAAGTCCGCGCCCGCGCGGGCCAGATCGGCTTTCCGGAGCAGAAGGCGAACACGAAAGTCTCGAGCCTTTCGGGCGGCGAGAAAGCGCGGCTGCTGCTGGGGCTGGCTACTTTTTCCGGCCCGCATCTCGTCATTCTCGACGAGCCGACGAACCATCTGGATATCGACAGCCGCGCCGCGCTTATTGAGGCGATCAGCGACTATCCCGGCGCCGTGATTCTGGTCTCGCATGACCGCTATCTGCTCGAAGCCTGCGCCGACCGCCTGCTGCTGGTCGCCGATGGCAAGGTCGAGCCCTTCGAGGGCGATCTCGACGATTACCGCCGATATGTCCTGAGCGAGGGGCGCGTGAAGCCGAAAGCGGCAACGCCGGCGCCGGCCAAAACCGGCAATGCGCGACGCGACTCCGCGGAGAAGCGCGCCGAGCTGGCGCCTTTGCGCAAGCGCATCGGCGATGCCGACACCATGGTCAAGAAACTCAACGCAGACCTCGTCCGTCTCGACACAGCGCTTGCGGAAACGGACCTGTTCGCCCGCGACCCGGCCAAGGCTGCGCGGCTTGCGAAAACGCGCAGCGATACCGCGCAGGCGCTTGCACGCGCCGAAGAGGAATGGCTTGCCGCCAGCAGCGAATATGAGAACGCGAGCGCGTAGCGCGCGAAATCTCTCGCTGTCATTCCGGGCCCGCCGCTTCGCAGCGTCCCGAAATGACAGGAAAATAATTATTGCGGCTTCGAGCTGCGCAAATTCACTTTTGTCGGCGGCTTTGACGGCTTTGCGATCTTCTTGATCTTGGGAGGTTCGATCACTTCCACGCGCTCGATCGAAACCAGACGCCCGCCGCGAAAGCGGTAGATACCGGGCCACGGGCCTTGTCTGTAGGTCAGCACCGCGCTGCGCTCGCCGCCGGCTTCGGAACCAATCTCGACGTTGCCTGGAAAGCCCGCGCGCTGCGCCACGTCGCATTCGCTCATCGCAAGCGCGATGCCGCCGGCGATCGTCGGTCCCGGCTGCACGGGAGCCATCGAAGCGACCGGAGCGTTATTCGTCTCTTCCGAGTCAGGCGCTTGTTGCGGCGGCGGCTCGGGCGTCGCGATGCGGGTCGCCGCGCAGGATCCGTCCGCTCCGATCAGATCGTCCGGCGTGATTGCGCGCGCGGCTTTTGTCCGTTCGCCGGCGCTGAATTTGGCCCAATCGGGCGTCGCGAAGACGTCGGAGAGTTTGCCGGTTGGCGCGGCCGGCTTGCTTTCGTTGCCCGGCGTGGCGGCGCAGCCGGCCAAGGCGAATATCGCAGCGACGCTCACAATCGTGCAAGCGGCGGCACAGCCGCGATGACTTCGAAAGCGTCGGATCGTTGGCCGCAAAAACAAGTTCTGTCCCCGGACTGTCGCCTGCAGCCTTATTCGCTTGGCGCGCAATCTTGCGGCGAACCGGCTCCGACCCCTGACCAGGTTCCGGAGCAGGCTTTCGCCCGATTGCGCTTTATGACGATTTTTTAGTCACCATCATGGCGGCAGGCAACCTAGCGGAAATATCCGTTGTGTATTGCGTTAACGTGGAAACCCGCCGAACGAGCGGAAATCAGGCCTTTTTGACCCAGCGCCCCTGCGCGTCCGGTTGCCAATAGGTGACGTCCAGCCCTTTTTCCTTCGCCTCGCTCCAGCGCGTGCGCGCGGCGGCGACAGCGTCTTCGTCGTCGCCGTCGAACAAGAGGACGATCCGCTGATAGGGCGAGGCGTCCTGCGGCACCGGCACGCCGTCGATCAGAAACCGCACATCCGCCTTGTTCGGGTTGTCGTCGTTAACGGTGAGAAGGATCGGCTGGTCATTCGCCTCGGGCTGTTTGTGCGTGCCGTGCGGCAGAAAGCTGTCATCGCGGAACGTCCATAGATGCGCGTCGAGCGCCTCGACGCGCTCCTCGCTGGCGGTCTGCACGACCACGCGCCAGCCGCGCTCCAGAGATTTTTCCAGAAGCGCCGGCAGCACGCGCTCAAGCGGCTGGCTTTGCAGATGATAGAAATAGATTTCCGTCATGCCATGACTACGTTGCGTCTTGAATAGCGCTTAAGATCGCCGACGATTTGAAGAAATAAGATATACCCGAGTGACTTGCTGATGCTGAAGGCAAATGGCCAGCATTAATTCCGACAAACCGGCCGGGGCGGTAATCCAAAAACCGTATTCCGGATCCTGGCTTTATTCCTTTCTGCAAAGCAAACACCGGACTGCCCGACGATCCGTCAAAAGAAAACGCTTCGTACGCGACGCAGTCACCCATGTTTCTTTTGTAGGAATAGTTGAAGCGAGGGTCGCTCGCTATTGTGCCTCCTCGAAATATTGGCCTTTTTTCAACTTCATCGTACCATTCCGGGTAGCCGGGAAACGCTACAAAATCGCAAACGGTTATATCGCGTTCAAAATCCTCCTTCGTCGCAATCATCTCCTCGGAGATGGTGTAGTCCAATTTTAGTTGCGGCGTATTCGCTGTAATAAGGCGCGGAGAACGAACGCATACAAAATCATTCAACTCATTTTTTGATAGAATCATTTTGTTCGATGTTACCGGCAATTCGCACCCTTGGAAGGTATCCCCAGAGAAGCGTCCCCATAGCGATACTCTCACAAGAGAAAATTTTCTGTATTTTTCGCTTGTGAACCCCAAATCCATGACGTGGCGGTTCGTCACCAAATAAATTTGATCTGCTACGACAACAAAAAATGCCGTTCCGGTGATGCGTTTTTCTTTTCCGATATCATCCCGAAAATCGCATTCGATCAGAATGGCTGCATACAAAAACCTGTTGTTGATGCCATGCAGCATAAGCAATGACCTATTTCTCGTAATGGTCCGCCACGAGGCGATTGAGCAACCGCACGCCGAAGCCCGAGCCCCATGAGCGGTTGATATCGGTCGAGGGCGATCCCATTCCGGTGCCGGCGATATCGAGATGCGCCCATGGCGTCTTGTCGACGAAGCGCTGCAGGAATTGCGCGGCCGTGATCGAGCCACCATAGCGGCCGCCGGTATTCTTCATGTCGGCGAATTTCGAATCGATCATCTTGTCGTATTCCGGCGCGAGCGGCATGCGCCAGACTTTCTCGCCGGTCGCTTCGCCCGCCTTGGTGAGACGCTCCGACAATTTGTCGTCGTTGGAGAACAAGCCGGCATATTCCTGCCCGAGCGCAACGATGATCGCGCCGGTCAATGTCGCGAGATCGACCATGAATTTCGGCTTGTATTTCTTCGCCACATGCCAGAGCACGTCGGCGAGCACGAGCCTTCCTTCCGCGTCGGTATTGATGATCTCGATGGTCTGGCCCGACATCGAGGTGACGATGTCGCCGGGGCGTTGCGCGTTGCCGTCCGGCATATTCTCGACGAGGCCGATGGCGCCGACGACGTTCACCTTGGCTTTTCTGGCAGCAAGCGCATGCATCAAGCCGACGACGCAGGCGGCGCCGCCCATGTCGCCCTTCATGTCCTCCATGCTCGCGGCCGGCTTGATCGAGATGCCGCCGGTATCGAAGCACACGCCCTTGCCGATGAAGGCTATCGGCGTGTCGCCTTTCTTTCCGCCGTTCCAGCGCATGATGACGACCCGGCTCTCGCGCTCCGATCCCTGCCCGACGCCGAGCAGCGCGCGCATGCCGAGCTTGCCGAGCGCCTTCTCGTCCAGAATTTCGACGGCGATTCCGGCCTTGCGCAACGCCTGCGCGCGGCGCGCGAATTCTTCCGGATGGAGAATATTCGCCGGCTCGTTGACGAGATCGCGCGCCATGACGACGCCGTCGGCAATCGCCTCGCGCTGGCTCCAGGCCTTGCGCGCGGCCGCGACGTCGCCGACGCTGACGCCGATAGTCACCTTGACGCTCTTCGCGCGCTCGTCGCCTTCCTTCGTCTTGGTCTTGTAGCGGCTGAAATGATAAGCGCGCAGCAGCGCGCCGAGCCCGAGATCGGCGGCAGCATCCGGTTTCATGACGCCGTCCGCAGTCTCGGCCACAATCGTGACCTCGGATTCGCGGCCCGGCACCCGCCCCATTACGGCCCCGCCGAGTTTGACCGGATCTTGCGCCTTCGGGTCGTCGGCCTTGCCGGTCCCGGCTACGATCAGCCTTGCGGCCTTGAGACCGTCCGGCGCCACGATCACGAGGGCGGAACCCGCCTTTCCGGTGAAATGGTCAGCCGCGGCGGCCCGACGGATCTGATCGGCTGCCGGAGCGAGCAGCTTGCGGGTCGCTGGCCCAAATTTCAGCTCTGAATTGCAAAATGCGATGAGAACACCCTTCGAAGGCATTGCGAAGGGGGCAAAACCGAGCTTCAAGGCACCAGACATGAGATTTATTTCCTATTTTGAGTACATTGCAAGCCGGAATTCATATGGCCCGGCGAGATGCCCGGTGCCAAGTCCGGCGCCCAGACGGACCCGGTTCCCGGCGCGGTTAACCATACCTCCGAGGAACGGTGCCGATCGGCCACAGGTCGTGTAAATCTTGCCAGCGCCTTAACGTTTTCCATCGCATTTTCAAGAGCTTTGCCACGGCACGGCCACTTTGTGAATCGATCCATAGGGCCTGATCCGTGCGGGGAAAGCGCGCCGGATCGATTCAGGAGCGCGAGGGGGCCTTCAGCGCACCTTGGCGAGCAACAGGGGGACGCTGCGGGACGATGGGGTCGATCGGCCAGTACATTTTTCGCTCTACGCTCGGCGCGTTCCTGTTGGTGCTCATCAGCCTGACGGCGACGATCTGGATCACGCAGGCGTTGCGCGACGTCGACATCATGACCAACCGCGGTCAGACGATTCTCGTCTTTCTCGGCATCACGAGCCTGATTGTCCCTGTCCTTGTCCTGGTCATCGCGCCGATCGCCATGGTGATTTCGGTCGGTCATGTGCTCAACAAGCTCTCGACCGATTCCGAGCTCATCGTCATGAACGCCGCCGGCATGTCGCCATGGCGGCTGTTCAGGCCGTTTCTCGCGACCGCTGCGGTCGTCTCGCTGATGGTCGGATTCCTCAGCGCTTGGGGGGCGCCGAAAAGCCTGCGCTTTGTGCGCGACTGGGCAACCGAGGTGCGCGCCGACCTTGTCACCAATATCGTGCAGCCCGGCCGGTTCATGGGCCTCGATCGCGGCATGACCTTCCACATCCGCGAACGCCGCCCGAACGGCCAGCTGATGGGAATTTTCGTCGACGACCGCACCAACCCCGAGCAGCAGGCGACTTTTCTCGCGGAGGAAGGCGAGATCCTCAAGAGCGACCAAGGCACGTTTCTCCTGCTCAAGAACGGCACGGTGCAGCGCCAGGAAAAAAACCAGCGCGATCCGGCCATCGTCATCTACGACCGCTATGCGTTCGACCTGTCGCGTCTGAGTTCGGGCGGGCGGGCGCGCAACCTATCGACGCGCGAGCGCTACATCTGGGAATTGATGTGGCCCAACCCGGACGACAAGTCGCTGACCGTCGACATGCCGCAACGCTGGGCGGAGCTTAACGACCGGATTCTCGGGCCGCTCTATCCGTTCGCATTCGTCGTGATCGCCTTCGCCTTTCTCGGCGCGCCGCGCACGACGCGTCAAAGCCGCGGCATGGCGCTGTCCGGGGCGATTTTGGGCGTCGCCGTTTTGCGAATCGTGGGCTTTGCCAGCATCGTGGCGAGCCTGTCGACGCCATGGGCGGTGGCGATTCCCTATCTCACGATCGCGGCCACGCTCATCTTCGGAATATACGCGATCTCGAAGGGCACCATCGTGGAGGCTCCCGCGGCCTTCACCAACG
>CAMDXM010000088.1 GCA_945878025.1 Pseudorhodoplanes sinuspersici
ACAGGATCCCATCCGATCCCGAGCTTGTCGGCGACACCCGGTCGGAAATTCTCGACCACCACGTCGGCTTCGGCAGCAAGATCGAGCGCCAGATCGCGATGCACTGGATTCGACAAATCGAGCACGACGCTGCGCTTGCCGCGATTGACGGATTCGAACAACGCGCTCGATCCGTCCCGGTAAAACGGACCGATATACCGGTAATCGTCGCCTTGCGGCGGCTCGACCTTCAGGACATCAGCACCAAGATCGGCGAGCAGCGCCGTGCAATAGGGGCCCGACAACACGCGCGTAAAATCAAGGACACGCAGGCCCTCAAGCGGCTTGCTTGCGCCTGCGGACGGCGATCGCGCGGTGGGCGATGATGTCATCTGCGAACACCCGGCAGCTTGAGGTGGAATTCTCGCGCGCAGTCCAGCGCAATATCATAGCCCGCATCGGCATGACGGATCACGCCAGTCGCGGGATCGTTCCACAACACGCGCTCGATCCGCCGCGCGGCTTCCGGCGTACCGTCGCACACGATGACCATCCCCGCATGCTGTGAAAAGCCGATGCCGACACCGCCGCCATGATGGATGGACACCCAGGTCGCGCCCGACGCGCAATTCATCAGCGCGTTGAGAAGCGGCCAGTCCGCGACCGCGTCGGAGCCGTCCAGCATCGACTCGGTTTCGCGGTTGGGACTCGCGACCGAGCCCGAATCCAGATGATCGCGCCCGATGACGATCGGCGCCTTGAGTTCGCCACTCGCAACCATCTCGTTGAATGCAAGACCGAGACGATGACGATCGCCGAGGCCGACCCAGCAGATGCGCGCAGGCAGGCCCTGAAACTTGATGCGCTGCCTCGCCATGTCGAGCCAATGATGCAAATGTCGGTTGTCCGGTAGAAGTTCTTTGACCTTGGCGTCCGTCCGGTAGATGTCTTCCGGGTCGCCTGACAAGGCAGCCCAGCGGAACGGTCCGATTCCGCGGCAAAACAGCGGACGAATGTAAGCCGGCACGAAGCCGGGGAAATCGAAGGCATCGGTGACACCTTCCTCCAACGCCATTTGCCGGATGTTGTTGCCGTAATCGACCGTCGGCACGCCCATCTTGTGAAATTGCAGCATGGCGCGGACATGCTCGGCCATGGATTGGCGCGCGGCGCGTTCAACCGCTTTCGGATCGCTCTCCCGTTTAACTTGCCATTCGGCGAGCGTCCAGCCTTTTGGCAAATAGCCGTTGATCGGATCGTGCGCCGATGTCTGGTCAGTCACGACATCCGGCTTCACGCCCCGGCGCAGCAATTCCGGAAATATCTCGGCGGCGTTGCCGAGCACGCCGACCGAAACGGGCTTTTTCTCGCGAGTGGAACGCTCGATGATGGTCAGCGCCTCATCGAGATCCTTTGCCTGCAGATCGAGATATTTCGACGCAAGCCGCATCTCGATGCGCGAGGCCTGACACTCGATGGCGAGACAGGACGCGCCCGCCATGGTCGCGGCCAACGGTTGCGCGCCGCCCATTCCGCCGAGGCCACCGGTAAGAATCCATCTGCCGGAAAGATCGCCGCCGTAATGACGGCGGCCGAGTTCCACAAAGGTCTCGTACGTACCCTGCACGATGCCTTGCGTGCCGATGTAAATCCACGACCCGGCCGTCATCTGGCCGTACATCATGAGGCCCTTGCGATCGAGTTCGTGGAATTTGTCCCAAGTCGCCCACTGCGCAACCAGATTGGAATTTGCGATCAACACGCGCGGCGCATCGGCATGCGTACGCACGACGCCCACCGGCTTACCGGATTGGATGAGCAGCGTTTCGTCCGCTTCGAGATCCTTCAACGCCGCCACAATGCGGTCGAAACTCTCCCAGTCGCGCGCGGCACGGCCGATGCCTCCGTAAACAACGAGTTCGCTCGGCCGCTCGGCAACCTCGGCATCGAGGTTATTCATGAGCATCCGCAAAGGCGCTTCGGTGAGCCAGCTTTTTGCATTGAGCTGCGGGCCGCGCGGAGCACGGATATGACGGGCATTATCGAGACGTGTCATGAACCGGCCTCATTGCGATTTGGCGTGGGCGAAAGCGAGGCACGCTTCAAGAACCCCGCGTAAACTTTTTTGGATCGGCAACGCATAAGCTTCGTCCCACGGCGCCGGCCAATCGCGTTCCGACACCGCGCCTGGCGCTTCGCGCATGTAGCCGCGGCAGGCAAGCTCCATTTGGACGGCGTGAACGCCTTTGTCGGGCGCACCGAACGACCGCGTGATCCAGCCGCCCTTAAAGCGTCCATTCACGACACTCGTAAACTGATCGCTGCGGCACGCGGCCTCGACCGTCGCCGTCAATTGCGGCGCGCAACTCGCCCCGGCATTGGTGCCGATGTTGAAATTTGGCAGCGTTCCCTCGAACAACCGCGGAATCACAGAACGAATCGAATGACAATCGTAGAGGACAACGCGCTCATGGCGCCTGCGCAGACGCGCGATCTCGCGAGCAAGAGCGGCATGATACGGCTCGAAATACAATTCGCGACGCTCCACAATGGCTGCGGCGTCAGGTGCCCGTCGCGATCGATAAAGCGGCTCGCCGTCGAACGTCGTCGCCGGACACAGCTCCGTGGTCGCCTGCCCCGGATAGAGCGATGCCCCTGATGGATCACGATTAACATCGATCACCGTGCGGGAGATCGCGGTGTGCACGAAGGTCGCGCCGAGATCGCGTGCAAAGATGTAAAGCTTGTCGATCCACCAATCCGCATCCTTGCGGGCGAGATCGAGCGAGACGAGCCCTTCGCGATATTGCGATGGAATATCGATCCCGGTGTGCGGAAGGCTCAGAATCAGCGGCGCATCCCGCTGCTCGACCGTAAGCCAGGCGCTGGTTTCGCTCATCCGGCACCCCCGTGGATGCGCGCATGCAGCGGATTGAATCCGATACGGTAGACCAAAGCCGCCGGATGCTCGACATCCCAAATCGCGAGATCGCATCGCTTGCCGGCCTCGAGTGTGCCGGTCGCGTCAAGATATCCCAAAGCGCGCGCGGCCTCCCGTGTCACGCCGGCCACGCATTCGTCGACGGTCATGCGGAAGAACGTGGCTGCCATGCTCATGACGAGAAGCAGCGACGTCAATGGTGACGAGCCAGGGTTGCAATCGGTCGCAATCGCCATCGGCACGCCATGATGCCGGAACATATCGACCGGCGGCACCTTCGTTTCGCGGATGAAATAAAACGCGCCCGGAAGCAGAACGGCGACGGTATTAGCCTTTGCCATGACGGCGATACCTTCTTCGTCCGCATATTCAAGATGATCGGCCGATAATGCCCCGAAAGAGGCGGCAAGTTTAGCTCCGTGCAAATTCGAGAGCTGGTCGGCATGGAGCTTGACGGGCAGCCCGTGCGCTTGCGCAGCGGAGAAGACCCGCTTCATTTCCTTCACCGAGAACGCGATCCCTTCGCAAAAACCATCGACAGCATCGGCGAGCTTTTCCGCCGCCACGGCCGGAATGACGTCGTCGCATATCTTGTCGAGGTAGCCTTTTCTGTCGGCCTTGAATTCCGGCGGCAGGGCGTGCGCGCCGAGATAGCTTGTCTTCACCGTGACCTCGCGCAGCTTGCTGAGGCGCCGCGCAACGCGCAATTGCTTGATTTCGGTTTCGACATCGAGTCCATAGCCGGACTTGATCTCGATCGTCGTGACGCCCTCGGCGAGCAAAGCGTCCAGCCGTGGGAGCGATTGCGACACCAGAGCATCCTGCGATGCCTCGCGCGTCGCCTTGACCGTCGAAACGATTCCACCGCCCGCGCGCGCAATATCTTCGTAGCTCGCGCCCTTAAGACGCATTTCAAATTCACGTGCCCGGTCGCCCGCATAAACAAGATGCGTATGACAATCGACGAGGCCGGGCGTGATCAGGCGGCCTTCGCAATCCACGCGCTCGGCCGCATCGAGAGCCGGCAGTTCGGACACCGGCCCGGAATAGACAATGCGGCCGCCGGATGCCGCGATTGCGCCTTTTTCGATCAAGCCCAAGCCGGGCCGTCCCGGCGCCAAGGTCGCCAGGCGGGCATTGAAGAAAAGACGGTCGCAACGCAACGGCCTTGACCCCCACTGGAATTCGCGTTCGTCTTGTAGTTTAATTGTCTATACAATTGGGCGTGGGTCAAGATGGCTGTGTTGTTCTTTGACCATGCATTTCTGCCGCAAGGCTGGAGCACGGGCGTGCGGATCGACCTCGAGGGCGGCCGCATCGCAGCCGTGACCGCACAGGCCCGCGCCGACGGTGCGCAACATTGCCGCGGCATCGCCCTGCCGGGATTGCCCAATCTCCACTCGCATACGTTCCAGCGCGGAATGGCCGGTCTCGCCGAACGCCGCGGCGACAGCGAGGACAATTTTTGGACATGGCGTCAGGTCATGTATCACTTTCTCGGCTTGCTGACGCCCGACGACATCGAGGCCATCGCCGCATTCGCTTTTGTCGAGATGCTGGAATCCGGTTTCACCAGCGTCGCCGAATTTCACTATCTGCATCATGCGCCGGACGGAAGACCCTACGATAATCCGGCGGAATTGTCGGAGCGCATCGTCGCGGCGGCGAGTGCGACAGGCATCGGCCTTACATTACTGCCGGTGCTCTATAGCGCCTCTGGCTTTGGCGGCGCGCTGACATCTGACGGACAGCGCCGATTTTCGAACTCGCTCGATCGTTTTCTCGACCTTGCAAAGCGTGCCGAAGCGTCCGCAGGCAAGCACGGATTTGAGTTCGGCGTGGCACCGCATTCGCTGCGCGCGGCGCCACCCGAAACGCTGAAGGGATTGCTTACAGCATACAATTCCGGACCCGTGCATATTCATGTGGCGGAACAGACGCGCGAGGTTGAGGATTGCGTCGCCTGGAGCGGAAAGCGTCCGATCGAATGGCTGTTCGACAACGTGCGGGTGGACGAGCGCTGGTGCCTCATCCACGCGACACACACGAACGAAACCGAAATCCGGCTGATGGCGGAAAGTGGCGCGGTCGTGGGCCGTTGCCCGATCACCGAGGCCAATCTGGGTGACGGGATTTTCGCCGCCAAAGCCTATCTCGAAGGCGGCGGATTATTCGGTGTCGGCAGCGACTCGCAAATCGACATCGACGCGCCCGGCGAATTGCGCCAGCTTGAATATTCGCAGCGTCTGGGCCATCGCGCACGCAATGTATTGTCCACCCGTTCCGGCAGCTCGACGGGCCGCGAACTCTATGACCGTGCGCTCGCCGGCGGGGCGCAGGCGCTCGCGCGCGCCGCCGGATCACTGGCGCCGGGGGAACTTGCGGACATCGTTGTGCTCGACAGCGAGCATCCCAATTTCGCGCATGGATCGGCCGATCGATGGCTCGACGCTTACCTGTTCACGTCGCCGGCGAATGTCGTGAAGGACGTGTTCGTTGCAGGCCAGCATGTCGTCCGCGACGGCCGGCATCGCGATCGTGAGCGTGTCGAAAAAGCCTACAAATGCGTCCTCGCCCGCATCGGAGATATCTGACGTGCCGCGCCGAAATCCCGCGAAAAAGCTGACGCCGGCTATCCCGCGCTATCTCGAGATCGCGCGCGACATCGAGCAGGCGATCCTGTCCGGACGCTGGCCGCCCGGCCATCGCATCCCGCCGGAAACCGATTTAACAAAACGCTATGCCTGCGCGCGCATGACGGTCAGCAAGGCATTTTCGAGCCTAGTCAGTGCCGGATTGATCGAGCGCCGACGCAGACTCGGCACGTTCGTCGCCATGCCAAGCCGTCAATCCGCCGTGCTCGAGGTGCGCGATTTGAAGGACGAGATACTCGCGCGCGGAAGTACATATCGATATCAATTGCTGTCGCGCACGCTCGGCCGCGCGCTCACGCCGGAAGCCACGAAGCTCGGATTGTCCAAAGGTGCGCCCGTTTTACGAATCAAGGCGCTGCATATTGCGAGCGACACGCCTTTCGCGCTTGAAGAACGCCTGATCAATGTCGGCGAAGTCCCGCGTTCGGCAGAGGAGCCGTTCACAGACATCTCGGGCGGCGCGTGGCTGATCGCTCATGTTCCCTGGACCGAAGCGGAGCACCGCATTTCCGCCGCCGCGGCAAATGCGTTCGAATCGAACAAGCTCCAGATCGCACCGCGTTCCGCGTGCCTCGTTGTCGAGCGCCAAACCTGGCGTCTCGGCCGGGCGATCACGTCCGTACGGCTCGTTTTTCCCGAATCGATGCATCACCTGGTGGCGCGGTTCACTCCGCGCCAAAACTAATACCGAAAGGCCGCGGATGCGTGGCGGGCGTTCGAGTTCAGATTTTCATCGAGGCGACGTCCCGCAAGGCGGCTTCGCACGCGGCGATGATTTCATCGGCATCCTCCTCGGTCATGGGCGTGGACAGCGCCATCAGGCCATTATTTGCCACAATGATTCCGCGATTGATCAGCGCGCGGTGGAACGCAGCGAGCTTCCGCGCTTCGTCGGGCTGCGCATAGGCGGAGCGGTAATCGCGGATCTCGCGGTCGGTGAAATGCACCCGCAGCAACGATCCCATGCCGGTTGTACGGCCGGTCATTCCCGTTTTCACGAATGCGCGATCGATGCCCGTACGAACCTTGTCGCCGATCCGGTCGAGATGAGCGAATGCGTCTTGATCAAGCAGCGTCATCGAGACCTGTCCCGCGCCCATGGTCATGGGATTGGCGGAAAACGTGCCGCCATGCGGAAGCGCGGGCTTTCCTTGCGTCGGGTCGAACACCGCCATGACCTTTCGGCTTCCGCCGACTGCGCCCACGGCAAATCCGCCGCCGATGATCTTTCCGAGCACCGTCAGATCGGGCGTGACACCGAATTTCGCTTGCGCACCGTTAAACCCAAGCCGGAACGTAATCACCTCGTCGAAAATCAGGACGGCGCCGACTTCGTCAGCGACCGTGCGCATCGCGAGCAGGTAATCGCGATCGGCAGGCACGAGTCCGGCACGGTTCGGCATCGGATCGACCAAAATAGCGCCAAGGTCAGCCCCGTGGCGCCGGATCAACTCCCTCGACGCCGCGATATCGTTGAACGGTATGGGAACGACATCGGCGAGCACGCCTTCCGGCGTCCCCTTCGAATAAGCGACCGGCTTCGGGCCGTTGGCCGACCAATATTTGGGCGGCGTGTCGAGACTGATCTCGGCGTAATCGTAAGAGCCGTGATACGCGCCCTCACATTTGGCGATCTTCGGCCGTCCGGTGAAAGCGCGCGCGGCTTTGATCGCCATCATCACGGCTTCGGTTCCGGAATTCGTGAAACGCACTTGCTCGACGGATGCGACACGAGCGCACAGGGTTTCGGCCAGCATGATTTCGGATTCCGTCGGCATGCCGAAGGCGGTGCCGAGCGCGGCCTGGCGGACCACTACTTCGGCGATCGCCGGATGCGCATGACCATGGATCATTGCGGTGAAATTGTTGATGCAATCGATGCGTGCAACGCCGTCCGCATCCCAGACGCGGCAACCTTCTCCGCGCACTGCGTAAACCGGAAAAGGCGCGTGATAGACCGTCGTTCGCGTGTTGCCGCCCGGCAAACTCTTTTTCGCGCGCTCATAGAGCGCCTGCGAGCGAACCGCATCGTCCGGATATCGCATCGGCCTTTTCCTCACGTCTTTGCCGCACGCACACTGCTTTCCGCGCATGGCCACCATCACGCTGCTCAAAAACCCGGTAAAATAGCAGGTTTTTGAGTGATGATACATTTGAACACTTTTTCACTTCAAATGAAACACTTGTTGACAGCTCGCCGCGCACCCCTAAGCTTGAAGCATGGGAAGCGCGGAAATTGTCGAGCGTATCAAGACCGCCTTGGACGACATGCCCGTCCAGATGCAGGCCGCGGCTCGCTTCATCATGGATCAACCGAGCGAAGTGGCGCTGCTGTCGATGCGCGAGCAGGCGCGCAAGGCCGGCGTTCCGCCCGCGACGATGACGCGGCTCGCGCAGCGGCTCGGCTTCTCCGGCTATCAGGATTTGAAAGAGGCTTACGTCGAAGCCATTCGCGACAACGTCGCGTGGTTCTCCGGCCGCGCCGTCAACATGCTCAACCGGCGCGAACAGATCGGCGAGGTCGCGCTTGTCACCGAGACGGTCAACAGCATCACCAAGGCGGTGGGAGAGTTAAATCGTCCGGCGATTATCGATGCACTGATTAAGGCCACGAATATTCTCGAAAAAGCGCCCAATATCTTCTGCATGGGCGCGCGCGCGACATTTCCAGTCGCATTCCTGTTCGATTACACGCAGAGATATTATTCCGACAGAATACATCTCCTCGAAGGTCCCGGCGGCAGCGGCATCGATCTGATGCACCGCATTACCAGCAAGGACGCGCTTCTCGCAGTCAGCTTGTCGCCGTATGCAAATTCGACGCATCGTGCAACCGAGCTTGCTCATAACGCAGGCGCCAAAATTGTCGCGATCACGGATAGTGAATTCTCACCGGTCGCGCGCCTGGCGCATGTCGTTATTCTTGTGTCGGCACAATCGCCGTCCTTCTTCGACACGATTTCGCCGGCGCTGGCCGCAGCCGAGGTGCTGGTCGCCCTGCTCGCCAGCCGCGCCGGCAAGGACGTTCCGAAAAAAATCCGTCAGCATGAAAAACATCTGCGGGATGCCGGCGTGTTCTGGACCCCGAACAAACGCAACCAAAACAACAACGAGTAACGACCTCCAGCCTTGAACCGAAGAGAAACAAGCCATGTCAGAACCGCGTTATGCCGCAAATCTCCCCAGCGTCGGACTTGTCTCGATGTTCCGCTCGCCGATCTGCGAAGATTTCTCCAAGATCGATGCCGATATAGCCTTTCTCGGAATTCCCTATGACGGCGGCATCGGCTTCCGGCCGGGAACCCGCTTCGGCCCACGCGAAATTCGGACGTTCTCCGTGCGCTATTCGGCCTGGGGCGGACATACGCCGAACGGCTATTGGGACGTCAACCAGCGCAAGCGATTCCTCAAGGGCCTGCGCATGGTCGATTGCGGCGATGTCGATATCGCCTATTACGATTTCGAGAATAACCGCCGGAAGATGACATCGAATATCGAGGCCATTCTCGATCGGGGAGCTTTCCCGGTTCTGATCGGCGGCGATCATTCCGTCACCTTCCCGAATGTATGCGCTTTCTCGCGCTTCGGACCCGTCGATATCGTGCATATCGACGCGCATATGGACTGGCGCGACGAAATCGCCGGCGTGAGACACGCCAACGCCAGCCCGCTGCGCCGCTCCAAAGAATTGCCGTTCGTTCGCAACATGGTGCATCTCGGCATTCGGGACGTGCGCACTAGCGACGATCAGATCGCCGATGCGGAAGCCGCAGGCGCCAAGATTTTCACACGCGAACAGATCCGGGAACTCGGCGTGAACGGCGTTCTCGAGCGCATGCCCAAGCTCGGCAACACGTTCGTCACCATCGATATCGACGGCCTCGATCCGTCCATCGCACCGGGCACGGGTTCCCCGACCGTCGACGGGCTGCTCTATCACGAGGTCCGTGACCTGCTGCAGGGCGTCAGCAAGATGGGCAAGGTCGTCGGATTCGATATCGTCGAGGTCAATCCAATGGTCGACCATTACGGTCAGACCTGCCTGCTCGCTAGCACGCTCATCCTCGAATTTCTCGGCGCGATTTTTGCTTCGCAAGGTCGCGGCATCGAGGGTTGAACGCAAGCGGCAGGATGAGCGAGTCATGGCAAAAAAAGGAGAGGAAGGATGATCGGCTACATCGTGCAACGTCTCTTCGCCATCCTCGTCATTCTCGTGGTGATGTCGATGCTGATATTCGGCGTCACCCAAATTCTGCCGGGCAACGTCGCTTACGTGATCGCCGGCCAATTTGCGACGCCCGACGTCGTGCATGCGATCGAACTCAAGCTCGGCCTCAACGATCCGATTTACGTGCAATATTGGCGCTGGGCTTCGGGAATTCTGCGGGGCGATCTCGGCCAGTCGCTGGTGATGGAGCGCCCGGTAGGCCCGATCATTGCCGATGCGCTCGGTGCTTCGGCCATTCTCGCGAGTTGCTCTTTTGTGTTCGTCGCGACGATCGGAATAACGCTCGGCGTTATTGCGGCGGTGCGCCAGAACAAAGCGGTCGATCACGGAATTTCCATCTTCACCTATGTCGGCATTTCTGTCCCTGAATTCTTCTGGGGCATCGTGCTAGTCATCGTCTTTGCGCGCTATCTGGATTGGCTGCCGCCGGGCGGGCGTGGCGACGCCTCCGACAGCCTCCTGACGCGCATTTCCTATCTCGTCCTTCCGACGGCAACCCTGACTTTCACGCTGATCGCGCATGTCTCGCGCATGACCCGATCGAGTATGATCGAAACGCTGCGCACGCAATATGTGCGCAATGCGCGCGCCAAGGGCCTGCCGGAACGCGTCGTGATCTGGCGTCACGCGTTGCGTAACGCCCTGCTACCGACGATCACCGTGCTTGCGGTCGATATCGGTTGGCTCATCGGCGGCATCGTCGTCGTCGAGACCGTATTCTCCTATCCGGGCCTTGGCCGGCTGATGATTTACGCGCTCGAACGGCACGACCTGCCACTGATCCAAGGAAGCATCCTGATCATCACTGCCATCTATTGCTCGGCGAATCTGCTGGCAGATCTTCTCTACGCCTTCGTCAACCCCAAAATCCGTTACGGCAATGCCGTCCGCTGACCGCCCCATTGTAACGGCGGCGCGCTCGATGCCGCGCCTGCCTATGAAATTGTGGATCGGCGGCACTATCGTTGTCTTGCTGATCGCGCTGGCCGCATTCGCGCCGTTGATCGCGCCCTACCCCTTCGACGGCATGAGCCTGCTCAACCGCTTCAAGCCGCCAAGTGCGCAGTTTTGGTTTGGTACGGACGAATATGGGCGCGACGTACTGAGCCGCACGCTCTATGGCGCGCGGTTGTCGCTAATCATTGGCTTCGGCGCGACATTGATTAGCCTAGTGATTGGCGTTCCGCTCGGCCTGATCGCGGGATTCAAGCGCGGTCGCATCGACGAATGGCTGATGCGCGGAACGGATGTGCTCATGTCCTTCCCGCCGATCATGCTTGGATTGCTTGTCCTTGCGGCAACGACGCCTTCGCTGCCGAAGGCGGTTATCGCGGTCGGCATCGTCTATGTGCCGGTGCTGGTGCGCATCACCCGCAGCGTCACGCTTGATCTCGTCAACGAGGAATTCATCCAGGCGGCGCATGCGCGCGGCGAGCGAATGTCCTACATCCTCGCAGCCGAAATCCTGCCCAACGCCTGGCCGCCGATCGTCGTCGAAGCAAGCTTGCGCATTACATTCGCGATTCTGCTCGGCGCGGCGCTGAGTTTCGTCGGAATGGGCGCGCAGCCGCCGAGCTCCGATTGGGGCCTGATGATTGCGGAAGCACGGCCCTTCATCGATCGCGCTCCGTGGATCGCACTCGCGCCGGGATTCGCGATGTGCATTACGGTGATCGGGATCAACCTGCTTGGCGACGGCCTGCGCGAGGCTCTCGATCCGCGCCTTCAGCTTTCGAGGGCGGGATGAGCCAGTCTGCGTTGCTGTCCGTGAGTAACCTGACCGTTGCGTATGAAACACGCAAAGGCCGGCTGAAGGCGCTCGACGGCGTCAGTTTCTCAGTCTCGACAGGAGAGACGCTCGCGCTTGTCGGGGAATCCGGTTCCGGGAAAAGTACCATCGCGCTTGCGACAATGGGGCTGCTCGGACCCGAAGCTGCCATCTCCGGCAGTATTTCGTTCGAAGGCCGCGATCTTGCGGGGCTGTCCGCCGAAGACCGGCGCAAGGTCCGCGGCCGCGATATCAGCGTTGTTTTCCAGGATCCTTTCACCTCGCTCAACCCGAGCCTGCCGATCGGCTTGCAGGTCGCCGAACCCTTGATCCAGCATCTCGGACTGTCGCGCAATGAGGCGATGAAGCGCGCCATCGCGGCGCTAACAGAAGTCGGCCTTCCGCATCCGGAACGCCTGCTCACCGCCTACCCGCATCAGCTCAGCGGCGGAATGCAGCAGCGCGTTTTGATCGCAACCGCGCTGGTCTGCGATCCGACGCTGGTGGTGCTCGATGAGCCGACGACCGCGCTCGATGTCACGGTTGAGGCGCGCATTCTCGATTTGCTCGACGAGATCAGGCGTTCGCGCCAGATCGGAATGCTCTTCATCACGCATAATCTCGGTGTCGTAAATCGCATCGCCGATCGCGTCTGCGTCATTTATGCCGGCCGCATCGTAGAGATCGGCGCGAAGAACGATGTCCTGAATGCGCCCTCGCATCCCTATACCAAAGGCCTGCTCGCTTCTCTGCCGCGCCTGAGCGCGCGCGACCATCAGCAGCGGCTCGCGCCAATCGGCGGGCGTTTTCCCGATCTCACGGCTTTACCTCAGGGCTGCGCATTCGCGCCGCGTTGCCCGTTCGCAGAAGCCAAATGTAATGAGCCACAACCTCTGCATCCGCTCGGCGACGGCCATGCCGCACGTTGCTGGAAAGCCGAGGCTTTGCGCCAAACACCATGGCCGGTGCCGGAAGCACCCAAGACAATCGCAGCACGGGCGCCGGCAATGCAAGGCGAACTCGCCGTCCGGGACCTGTCGAAAATCTACGCGCTTGGCGGATCCGGCGGCGCGATCCGCTGGACCAGGCGTTTTGGGTTGCCCTGGTTGAAAATCGAGCGTCCGATATTGCGCGCTGTGGATGGAGTGTCGTTCGCGATCCCCGCCGGCGAGGTGCTCGGTCTTGTCGGCGAAAGTGGCAGTGGAAAATCCACGCTCGCGCGTCTTGCTATCCGGCTGATCGAGCCAAATGGCGGCGATGTCGTCTTCAACGACAAGAGCGTCAATAAGCTTCGTGGCAAGGCGCTGAAGTCATTCCGGCAGGCAGTCCAGATCATATTCCAGAATCCGGATTCCTCACTCAATCCGCGACGGACGGTGGGCGAAGCGATCGCCAGGGCCGTCACGCTTCACACCAGCGTGCCGGGCAAAGACAGACACAATCACGTTGAGAACCTGATGGATCGTGTCGGGTTGCCGCGCAGCTATTACGACCGCTATCCGCACCAATTGTCCGGCGGAGAAAAGCAACGGATCGGAATCGCGCGCGCACTCGCGACAGACCCAGTGCTCGTCGTATGCGACGAACCGGTATCGGCGCTCGACGTATCGGTGCAGGCGACCGTGCTCAATCTGCTGTCCGACCTGCGCGATCAATTGAGCCTGTCTTATCTCTTCATCTCTCACGATCTCTCAGTGGTGGCACATATCGCCGACCGCATCGCCGTCATGTATGCGGGCAAAATCGTGGAGGTCGGCTCGACCACCGCCGTACTCGAGCCGCCGTATCATCCCTACACGGAGGCGCTGCTCGCTGCGATTCCGCTGCCCGATCCGGCTTTGGCGAACCGCCATCGCACGGTCCTGAAATCCGACGTGGCGAATGCGCGCGCGGATACAGGCTGTCCGTTTCATCCGCGTTGCTCGCGCAAGCTCGGTACGATTTGCGAAACCGTAACGCCACCCGTTGTCGAGGCGGCGCCGGGCCACAATATCGTTTGCCACATTCCCCTGAAGGATCTCGAAAGAGTTCCCTCGGTCCTTCCGCCGGAGCGCGTGACCTCATGACCGGGAACTCGAGCATTCCGATCGTCCCGCTGCGGGCGGCCCTCATCGAGAACCGCCGCAAGGCGGCCCTGCTCTTCATCATGGCGGTCGCCCTGCTTGCGACTATGGACATGATCGTGAAATTCGCCTCGTCCAGCCTATCGACGACGCAGATCGTCTGGGGACGCTACGTCGCACAATTCCTGGCGACGGTGCTCATCGTCGGTCCGGCGGGAATTCTGACCTGCGTGCGCAGCAAGGTTCCTGGCATGCATGTGGCGCGTGCGCTGTTTCTGTTCGCCGCCAATTTCGCGTTCATGGCCGCTTTGCGCTATCTGCCGTTGATCGAAGCAAAGGTGGTTGGCTTCGCCTCGCCGCTACTGCTGACCGCTCTCACATATCCGGTTCTGGGCGAGAAAGTAGGTCTCGGCCGCTGGGCGGCGGTGATCGCGGGTTTCATCGGCGTGATGATCGTCATGCAGCCGGGAACCGCCATGTTCCAGTGGGCGGCCCTGCTTCCGCTCACGATGGCGATCTGCGCCGCGTTCTATCACGTCATGACGCCGATCGTGGCGCGCGTCGAAGACCCGGCAATCTCGATCTATTTTCTCGGAATCATCGGCGCCGTTTCGATGAGTGCGGTGGTGCCCTGGTT
>CAMDXM010000089.1 GCA_945878025.1 Pseudorhodoplanes sinuspersici
AGGCGAGCACGATCTGGTCGCCGTCGTCGCGTGGACGCAGCATCATCCGGTGCTCGCCGAACGCGACCGGTTGCCTGTAATGGTAGGTCGTCAGGTGCTTGATGGTCAGAATCGGCATTACCGTCCACAATAATGAGGCGAGCGCTCAATACCATGCATTTTCAATGCCAAAATGCTGTGCATACCGATGAGCAATATTGCTGTTTCCGTGAGCGTCAGGCGCCGATGCACAAGATGTCCGGCCGTCTGCCGGTGGCCGGCAAACCGGTGCCGGCTCATGGCGCGTTATCGCCAGCGCCATGCGCGGCGAGATAGGCGTTGTAATAGCGTGGATCGCCGGTGACCTCTTCGCCCAGCCATTGCGGCCGCTCGAAGGCGGCGGCCGCATCCCGGAGTTCGATCTCGGCGATGACAAGGCCCGCATGCGCGCCCTCGAACACATCTATCTCCCAGCGGAAATCGCCCATTTGAACGATATGACGCCGCTTTTCGATGGCGATCCCCGTCCGCAGCGTTATCAATGCGCGCGCGTCGTCCAGCGGAATGGAATATTCGAACTCGGACCGGGCGGGTCCGAGTTGAGGACTTTTGATCGTGAGAAACGCCTCGGCGTCGTCGACAATGCGAATCCGTATGGTCGTCGCGCCGATTTGCGACAGATAGGCTTGACGGATGGCCGTGCTGTGCTTGACCAGAGTCTGCCAACCGGTTCCGGAGACCAGAAACTTGCGTTCGATTTCCGTTGCCATCGCCTGCCTGCCGATATGCCCGCATTTGAGTAGTAAAGGGTCGCGGATCAATGAACCAGATGCCGGACAGCTTATTGACCGCCGGAGAGCCTTCGCCGGTGACGGTCTATAATGAGAGCGGCCGCTCGCCGTTGCTCATTGTCGCCGATCATGCCGGCAATCTTTTCCCGCGCGCGCTCGGCCGGCTCGGCGTTTCGGACGCCGAATGCGAGCGCCACATCGCCTGGGATATCGGCATCGCGGGAGTATGCCGGATGCTGTCGGAGGCGCTCGACGCCACTTTGGTGCAGCAGAATTATTCGCGCCTCGTCATCGACTGCAACCGTACGCCCGGCACCGAGACCTCGATGCCGGACATCAGCGAACTCACGCAGGTGCCGGGTAACATGGGGCTGAGCGCGGGCCAGAAGGCCGCGCGCGTCGCGGAAATTTTCCGGCCCTATCACGACCGGATCGAAAGCGAACTCGACCGGCGGCGGCTTGCAGGCCGGCCCACGGCGCTGATCGCGATGCACAGCTTCACGCCGGTCTTCAAGGGCGTGAAGCGGCCCTGGCATGCCGGCCTGCTCTATAACCGTGATCCGCGTTTCGCCCATCTCCTGATGGCGCATTTGAAACGCGAGCCGGGTCTCGTGATCGGCGATAACGAGCCCTATAGCGTGACCGACGCGTCCGATTACACTATTCCCGTGCATGGCGAGCGGCGCGGCCTGCATCATGTTGCAATCGAGATCCGCCAGGATCTGATCGCGGACGAGAGCGGGCAGCGAGAATGGGGCGCGCGGATCGCGCGCTTGTTGCCGCTGGCCTATCGGGAATTGCTGGCGGGGGAAGCGGCGAGGTCCGTTTAATCAGCGCGAGCGCAATCCGGCATCCCGTCACTCGCTCTGCTTTTTTATGAACCTCGCGATGGTCTCGACCGCCTGCTTCTCGATCCCGAGAAATCCATGCTGCGCCTTGGCGTCGCAAGGCTCCGATTGCGGAGGATCGCCGCCGTCGAGCAGGGCGGTCTCCACTGTCTTCGCGCTCGTCAGCCGCGCGCTCAATTTCGGAGCGTCGGAAGCGGGCGTGATATCGCAGCCATCTTTTCGATGCGACAGGATGAGCGTCGGAACGCTGACCCGTTGCAACGCCATGCTGGCGACGCCGTTCGGATGGCTCGCGGCGATCTTCCAGTCGGGCTTCGAACGGGTGATGGTGGATGTCAGCACCAGGCCGTCGCCCTTGCCGCCGATGGCGCCGCCCGCGGCCGAGAACGTGCCCATGCTGGTTCCGACCAGCCAGACCGGCACCGGGGCTTGCGTTTTCAGATGCGCAGCCACCGCGCCGATATCGCCGGCATGGCCGGCGCCCATGCGGAAGATCGCGTTCATTCCCTTGCTCTGATCCGACGGCGCGTCGATGACCGCGACCATCAAATTCTGCGCGGCAAAGGCGTCGCGCATGCGGACGAGGAAATTCCCCGCGCCCCATTGCATGGCCGAGGCGCTTTTCAGTCCGAGGCCGCCATGACCGCCGGCAAAGAGGATCACCGAGGCCACCGGCTTTTCCGGCTTGATCAGGATGAAGGATTGCTTCGCGCCGCGCGGGGTCTGGATGGAGACAAGACTCGAATCGGCAAGCGCCGAGCCGGGCCATGCGGCCAGCGCGGCGACGACGAGGATAGACCGCAGCAAGCGTGTCATATCCGTTTCCTTGCCATTTCGCCTGTGTGCCATCTGTCTTGCGTGCCACTGAATCTGGGAAAAATCTTGTCCGCCGCGAAAGGATCCGAGCGGCCCTTCGTTCGCGCCTGCGTTTAACGCCTTCATCCGGCCGGCCCGATATGCGATAAGCCGTCCATGAACGTCGCTCTCGCCGGAACGCGCGCTCTGCTCGCAGCCGCACTCTGTCTCGCCATGGCCGGCCCCGTTCTGGCCGGGCCGCTCTCCGATCTGCAACCGAACCGGGTACGCGGCATTTATGTCCTCCCCAAGAATCCGGTGCATCAATATATTTACGACCGGCTGTCGCAAAGGCACGTGCTGGAGCGGCTCAGCGAATTTCTCTCTCCGATACGCCTGCCGCGCGAATTGCTGCTCAAGCTCGAAGGATGCGACGGCGTTGTCAACGCTTTCTATGAGAATGCGGTCGTCTCGGTTTGCTACGAATATATCGAATACATTTATTCCAACGCGCCCAAGGAGCCGGTCGTGGGCGGGCTGACGCCGCGGGATGCGGTGATCGGGCCCACGGTCGACGTCTTCTTGCACGAAGTCGGCCACGGCGTGTTCGACCTGCTGCAAATTCCCGTATTCGGGCGCGAGGAAGACGCCGCGGATCTGTTCGCCGCCTATCTGCAATTGCAGCTCGGAAAGGAAGAAGCGCGCGTGCTCATTCTCGGCAATGCCTTTCTGGGACAGAAAGAGGCGCAGGAGACATTTGCGAAGACCTTGACCTTGAAGGATTCCGCGAAACAGCACGGCCTGCCCGCGCAACGCTATTTCAATGTGCTGTGCATGGCTTACGGCTTCGATCCGGTCTTGTTCGCGGACGCCGTGACGCGCTGGAATCTTCCGCCCGAACGGGCCGAGGACTGCGCCGACGAATACAGGCAGATCGACCGCGCCTTTGCGAAGCTGATCCGGCCTCATGTCGACCCCGATCTGCTCGCCGCCGTGAAGGCGAGGAAATGGCTGCAATTCGACGTGCAGCGATGAAGGCGCCGATGGCCGGGCTTTCACTCCACCGATCCACTATGCAATAAACCGCCCCATGAACCTCGCTCTCTGGCTCGAACGCGCCGGCAAAAGCCATGCGGCGTGTCCTGCGCTCGCAACCGGCACGCGCGTCGTCCGCTCCTATGGCGAGGCGGCGATGCGCGTGGCGCGGCTGGCGGATGCGCTGCGTTCGCAATTGCATCTGAAGCCCGGCGACCGCGTCGCCATCGCCGCCAAGAACAGCGTCGATTATTTCGAGACGCTTTACGCCATCTGGCATGCGGGCCTCGCCGCCGTGCCGGCCAACGCCAAGCTGCACGGCGCGGAGCTTGGCTTCATTCTTGAGCATTCCGGCGCGCGGGTGTGCATTGCGTCCAAGGGCCTCGACGCCGAGATTGCGCCGCATGCGCCGAAATCGCTCGAGCGCATGATCGTCATCGGCAGCCGCGAATATGAAAATCTTTTCAGCGCGGATGCGATTGCCCCCGCGCCGCGTGAGGGCTCCGATCTCGCCTGGCTGTTTTATACCTCCGGCACCACCGGCCGCCCGAAAGGCGCGATGCTCACGCATCGCAATCTCGCGCAATCGAGCTTCGCTTACCTGACCGAGGTCGATCCGGCCTCGCCGCAGGATCCGATCCTGCATGCCGCGCCGATGAGCCACGGCTCGGGTCTTTACATCATGCCGCATGTGATGCGGCTCGGCGTCAATGTGGTGCCGGAATCCGGCGGCTTCGAGCCGGAGGAAATTTTTTCGCTGTTCAAGGCCTGGCCGCGCGCTTCGATGTTCGCGGCCCCCACCATGGTCAAGCGCCTGGTCGAGAGCGCGGCCGATTGTCCTTCGGAGAATATCCGCACCATCATCTGGGGCGGCGCGCCGATGTATTTCGAGGATGCGCTGCGCGCGCTCGAGCGCTTCGGCCCTCGGCTTGCGCAGATCTACGGGCAGGGCGAAAGCCCGATGACGATCACGAATCTGTCCAAAGGCGACATTGCCGGCCGCGAACACCCGCGCTGGCGCGAGCGGCTTGCCTCCGCCGGCAAGCCCTATGCGTGTCTCGATGTGAAGGTGGTGGACGAGGAAGGCCGCGATCTGCCGCCGAATGAAGCCGGCGAAATCGTCTGCCGTGGCGATGTGGTGATGCCGGGATACTGGAATAATCCGGAGGCGACCGCTTCCTCATTGAAGGACGGCTGGCTGCATACCGGTGACGTCGGCGCGTACGACACCGACGGCTATCTCACCTTGAAAGACCGCTCCAAGGACCTGATCATTTCCGGCGGCTCCAACATCTATCCGCGCGAGGTGGAGGAGGTGCTGCTCAAACACCCCGCCGTGCGCGAAGTCTCGGTGATCGGCCGGCCCGACAAGGAATGGGGCGAGGTGGTGGTGGCCTATGTCGCGGGTGAGGCCAAGGCCGGCGAACTCGATGCGCTGTGTCTGAACGCGATTGCACGCTTCAAGCGGCCGAAGGATTATGTGTTTATCGACGCGCTGCCGAAGAACAATTACGGGAAGATATTGAAAACCGAATTGCGCGCGATGGATGAGAAGCGTGTATCAAGACCGCTATCCTGAAGTGAACGGGCCGTCGCCCTTCGAGGCCCGCCTTCGGCGGGCACCTCAGGGTGACGGAGTGAGATAGCCGTCATCCTGAGGTGCGAGCCGTGAAACGGCGAGCCTCGAAGGATGGCGGCGAAAATAATTTAAGTGAGGCACAATGACCGATCGTCTAAAAAACAAAGTCGCGCTCGTGGTCGGCGCGGGCTCGATCGGCCCCGGCTGGGGCAATGGCAAGGCGGCGGCCGTCGCCTTCGCGCGCGAGGGCGCGAAGGTGTTCTGCGCCGACGTCAACCTCAAGGCCGCGCAAGAAACCGCCGGTATCATCAAGAGCGAAGGCTTCGACGCGCAGGCGATCCGTGCCGATGTGACGAAAAATGCCGAGGTCGAAGCGATGGTTTTGGCCTGCATGAAGGCCTATGGCCGCATCGACGTGCTCGACAACAATGTCGGCATCGCCGAAGTCGGCGGCGTGGTCGAGCTTTCGGAAGAGACCTGGGATCGCGTCATGGACGTCAATCTCAAGAGCGCCTTCCTCACCATGAAACATGTCATCCCGGTGATGGAGAAGCAGGGCGCGGGCTCGATCATCAACATCTCCTCGATCGCGGCCATCCGCTATACCGGCGTGCCTTACGCTACCTATTATGCGAGCAAGGCCGCGCTCAGCCATCTGACGCGCACCACCGCCGTGCAATATGCGGCAAAAAAAATCCGCGTGAACGCGATCCTGCCCGGGCTGATGGAAACGCCGATGGTGGAGAAGGCGGCAGGGCTCGCGCAATCCTATGCCGGCGGCGACGTGGAAGAGATGTGGAAGGTGCGCGCCAGGCAAGTGCCGATGGGCTTTGGCGGCAATGCCTGGGACGTGGCGCATGCGGCCGTCTATCTCGCGAGCGAGGAGAGCCGTTATGTCACCGGCATCGAGCTTGTGGTGGATGGCGGCATCACTTTGAAATATTCCTGAAAGCGCAATCCGGCGAAGCCTGTCCCGGACACGATCCGGGATGGGAACCGGTTCGCCGCAAGATTGCGCGACAAACAAGAGAGCATTATCTCCCCGCCATGACCGCACCGAGCCTCGCCCCCGGCAAGCCATGCCTGCATTGCGGCAAGCCCTCGATCGAGCAATACAAGCCGTTCTGCAGCGCCCGCTGCGCCGATGTGGACCTCAATCGCTGGCTGTCCGGGGTCTATGCCATCCCCGTGGAAGAGGACGGCGAGGAGGCGGACAAGCCCCGGGACGCGAGCGACGAAGAGCCGTCCTGACGGGGCTTCCTCTTGAATCGGGCCGCTCTGGACAGGCCGCAGGAAGCGCAATCCGGCGAAGTGGAGGCCGGTTCGCCGCAAGATTGCGCGCCATACAAAGGAATCCGGGGTCTGATTCAATCTGATTGAATCAGACCCCAGAGGCCTCTATAACGCCCGCGCTCACCTCAATACGCCCCGACCGGGGCTCGGCGCCCAGGTAGCTCAGTTGGTAGAGCATGCGATTGAAAATCGCAGTGTCGGTGGTTCGATCCCGCCCCTGGGCACCATTCCATTTCTGACAAGAATCTTTCCCGGTACGTTGAACCCAACCACACTTTGCTGCGACGAAGCCTTGCAGTGCGATCGTGGCGGTGCCGCGAGCGCAATCAATTCGGGGGACCAGTAATGTTTGCAGCGACACTCAAAGCGCAGTTTTTGGCGCGTTTCGCCATATCGATATTCATCGCGGCTGCCTTTCTCACCGGCGCGTCGCTCGTCTGCCTCGCCGCGCCCGGCACCGGCGGGCCGTGACCCAGCCGGAGAGCCCCGTGCGCCGATGTCAGAACGCGACCTTGTCGCCGCCCTTCAGGCTCAGGATCTCGCGCGCCTCGTCGGAACTCGCAATCTCGAGGCCGAGATTCTCGATGATGGCGCGGGCGCGCCGGACCTGATCGGCATTCGATTTCGCCAATTGCCCGGGGCCGATCCACAGCGAATCTTCCAGCCCGACACGCACATTGCCGCCCATCGCCGCAGCCATCGCCGCGATGACGAGCTGATTGCGTCCGGCTCCGAGCACCGACCAGCGATAATCGTCGCCGAACAGCCGGTCAGCGGTGCGCTTCATATGCGCGACGTCTTCCGGATGCGTGCCGATGCCGCCGAGAATGCCGAACACCGATTGCACGAAGAGCGGCGGCTTCACGAGGCCGCGATCGAGGAAATAAGCGAGTGTGTACAGATGCCCGATGTCGTAACACTCGATCTCGAAACGCGTGCCGTTGCCGGCGCAGGTCGTGAGAATGTATTCGATGTCGGCGAAGGTGTTCTTGAAGATGCGCTCATAGGAGCCTTCCAGATACGGCCGCTCCCAGTCGTGCTTGAGGTCCTTGAATCGCCCCAGCATCGGGAACAGGCCGAAATTCATAGAACCCATATTGAGCGAGGCGACTTCCGGCTTGAAGGTCGCGGCCGGGCGCACGCGTTCCTCGACCATCATGGTGGGCGCGCCGCCGGTCGTGATGTTGATCACGCAATTGGAGCGCTGCTTGATCACTTTCAGGAACGGCGCAAAGGCCTCCGGCGACTGATCCGGCTTTCCGGTCTTCGGATCGCGCGCGTGCAGATGCACGATCGCCGCGCCCGCTTCCGCCGCCTCGATCGCAGCATCGGCGATCTCCTGCGCGGTGACCGGCAGATGCGGCGACATCGACGGGGTGTGGATCGCGCCGGTGACGGCGCAGGTGATGACGACCTTGCGATTTTTGGCCATGGTGTTCCGACTTTCAGGATTGCGGTTGCGTTTTCTTGTGGGCGGCGAGCGCGGCAAGCTGGCCGTCCCGCCATTGCATGCGCGTCGAGATGCGCTCCGGCGTCGCGGCATGACCCCATTGCTTCACGAGCTCCGCCACGGAGGCATCGCTATAGGCCTCGGGCGTCGCGGGCGTGGCTTGCAGGCTTTTATAGAAACCGGTGTAGCGAGCGCAATAATCCGGAATGCCGCCGGGCGCATTGAGCTCGATGGTCTCGAACGGTCCCATGAACGACCAGCGCAAGCCGAGACCGTTCTTGATGGTGTGATCGAGGTCCTGTGGCGAGACATAACCTCCCGCGACAAGACGGAACGCTTCCGCCAGCAGCGCGCCCTGCAGGCGGTTGAGAATGAAACCGTCGACCTCGCGGCGCACGGTGACCGGGACTTGCCCGATGGATTCATAAATCGCGCGAGCCCGCGCAATCGTGTCTGGACTGGTCCATGACGCCCCGCAGAGCTCGACCACCGGCACGAGATGCGGCGGATTGACCGGGTGCGCGACCAGGCAACGCTCGCGGCTGGAAAGCTTTTCGGTGAAACGCGAGGCGACGATGGCCGAGGTTGACGAGGCGAGAATGGTCTCGCGCGGCGCGCAGGCGTCAAGTTTGGCGAAGATGCCGATTTTCGCGTTCACATCCTCGGGGCCGTTCTCCTGAACGAAGTCCGCGCCGTCGAGGGCCTGTTCGAGTGTCGGCGCGGCGTGAACGCGCACCGACGCGGCCTTTGGGTCATCGACGAGGCCGAGACGTGAAAGGGCCGTCAGTTCCGAAGCGATCAGCGGCAATGCGCCGGCAGCGACGCCGGCTACCGGATCGAACAGCGAAACGGTCCAGCCGGCGCGTGCGAACACAATGGCCCATGACCGGCCGATCAGGCCTGCGCCGACAATGGCAACGCGCTTCATTTTTCCTTCCTCACAACCACAGAACTTTTCGCCGCAGATCGAGATCGTCGCGCAGGGATCGCGATTCACCCGTCCATTGCACGGCTCCGCGTTCGAGCGCAACCGTGCGGTCGGACAAGGCAAGCGACAGATCGAGATGATGATCGACGATGATGATCGCGATATCGTGCCGCAGCCGGTCGAAGCTTTCGAACAATTGCTCGATCACCGCCGGCGCCAGGCCTTCGAACGGCTCATCCAGCAGCAACACCCGCACGTCGCCCGACAGGGCGCGCGCCACGGCCACCATCTGCTGTTCGCCGCCGGAGAGATAGTCGGCAGGCTGGTGCAGCCGCTCCTTGATGCGCGGAAAATATTCGAAGATGCGCTCGAGATCCCAGCGCGCGCCGACGCCGGTCTGGCGCTTCAGGCGGCCGAGTTCGAGATTCTGCGCAACGCTCATCCCGGCAAAAAGTCCGCGGCCCTGCGGCACGTAACCGATGCCAAGGCGCGCGATTTGCGCGGAACTCATGCCGCCAATCTCGGAGCCGCCGAGCCGGATCGATCCCGAGGCGGGCGCTGTGATCCCGATCAGCGACTTGAGCAAAGTCGACTTGCCGGCGCCATTGCGGCCGAGCAAAGCCATGATCTCGTTCGATTTCAGATCGAACGATACATCGTTGAGGATGTGGCTCTTGCCGTAAAACGTGTTGATCGCACTGACTTCGAGCAACACGTCGCGGCCGGCGGCGGTCTCGCGGGGCTTGGCGGCGATATGCGAGGCGCCGGAGCCGATATAGACGTCCTGCACTTTTTTCGAAGAGCGAGCATCCTCCACGGTGCCGTCGACCAGCACCTTGCCGTCATTCATCACCGTCACATGGTCGGCGAGGCGGAACACGCGGTCGATGTCGTGTTCCACGAGCAGCACCGGCAATTCGGCCGATAGATGCTTGACAAGGGCTCCGATGCGTTCGCGCTCGGCGGCAGCAAGGCCGGCCAGCGGTTCGTCGAGAAGGAGGATATGCGGGCGCACCGCCAGCGCGAGCCCCATATCGAGCAGCCGCTGGCCGCCATAGGACAGCGATCCCGCCTGTGCTCGCTCGATTCCGGCGACACCGAGATAACGGATCACCGCGGCGGTCTCGCTCCCGATGGCCTCGATCCTGTGCGCCGGGCTCCACAGATCGAACCGGCGCGGGTGTCGCGCCTGCACCGCAAGGCGGATATTTTCCTCGACGCTCAATTCCGGAAACAGGTTGGTGATCTGGAACGAACGGCCGACGCCCGCTTGCGTGATGGCCTCCGGCGCTAGACCGGAAATATTGCGGCCGGCGAGGATCACCTCGCCGGATTCCGGCGTATACAGGCCGGAGATCAGATTGAAGGCGGTGGTCTTTCCGGCGCCGTTCGGACCGATCAGCGCGTGCAAAGTGCGGTCGCGAACGGTGAAGCTCGCGCCTTCGACCGCTTTGATGCCGCCGAAATGCTTGACGACGCCGCGCACTTCCAGGATTGCGCCGTTGCTGTGCGTGCTCGGGCGCAGGAAATCCGGCAGCGGCTCGGCGCCGACGCGCCGGCCGGCCATGGCGGCGTCTTCCACCACCTTCTTGCGAAACGGCGCGGTGACCTGCTCATAAACGCCGACAAGGCCGCGTGGCGAGAACACAATGAAGGCGACGAAGAGGAGGCCGAAGACGAACAGCCAGTCCTCGGTGAGGCTCGACAGGTAGTCGCGGAAGATCACGAAGAAGAGCGCGCCGAGCGCGGGCCCGAGGAAGGATCGCATGCCGCCGATCACGACCATCGCCAGCAATTCGCCGGAGAAGGCGACCGAGATCGGCTCGGCCGAGGTCATGCGGTTGTTGAACAGGAGCAATATGCCGGCGAGCCCGGTGATGCTCGCGGATATCACGAAGGCGATGAGCTTGTAGCGGTCGGTGGCGTAACCGAGAAAGCGCGCGCGCTGTTCGTTCTCGCGGATGGCGACGAGTACGCTGCCGACCGGCGAATTGTGGAATCGCCAAAGGATAAAGACGACCAGGAACGCGACCGCCGCGACCAGCATGTAATAGGGCAGCGAGGCGTCGAAATTCACGCCGCCGATGAGCGGGCGCGCGATGCCGCCAAGGCCGTCTTCGCCGCCGGTGACCGCCGTCCAGCGGAACGCCACCGTGTAGAGCATGGCGGAGAGCGCGAGCGTCAAGAGCGAGAAATAGACGCCGCGCCGGCGCAGGATCAGCGCGCCGAACACAGCCGCGATCAGCGCGACGAGGCCGACGCCGATGAGCACGGGAAGGAGGAAGCTGCCGGGAAACAGTTCGCGCTGGGCGATGCCGGCCGCATAAGCCGCCAGGCCAAACCACGCGCCGTGGCCGAATGAGACGAGGCCGGTGTAACCGACCAGAATGTTCAGCGCCATGCAGGCCACGGCATAGATCACGACTTCCGTCGCCGAGGTGACGCCAAGACCCATCGCCGGCATCAGGAAAGGCAGCGCGATCAGGGTGGCGGCGGCGATTAGGAGTGGTGTGAGCGAGCGGATCATCGTTTCACTCGAACCGCTGGATGCGCTCGCCGAACAATCCGCGCGGGCGAAACAGGAGTACGAGCAGCATCATCAGGTAGATCGCCGAGGTGGAGAATTGCGCAAAGCCGAACGCGACGACAAGGCCTTTGACCAGGCCGACCAGTAAAGCCGCGACCACAACGCCCCAGAACGAGCCGAGCCCGCCGATCACCACCACGACGAAAGCCGGCGTGATGATTTCCTGGCCCATGGCCGGATGGACCGAATAGATCGGCGCAAGCAGCACGCCGGCCAATCCCGCGAGCCCGATGCCGAGGCCGGCCACCGCCGACATGTAGGGTTGCAGCGAGATGCCGAGCGCGCCGACCATGTCCGGGTTCTGCACGCCGGCGCGCACCACGCGCCCGAAGGCAGTGCGGTTGAGCAGGAACCAAAGGCCCGCGACGCAAATCACGGCGATGCAAAGAAGGACGGCGCGGTAGCGCGAATAGATGAAATCGCCGATGAAAATCTGGCCGCGCAATTCCTGCGGAATCGAATAGGAGAGGGTGGGCGCGCCGAAAATCATGCGCAACGCCTGTTCGGCGACGAGCGCGAGACCGAAGGTCAGAAGCAGCGAGAGGATCGGATCGCTGCGATAGAAGCGCTGGAACAATGTGCGCTCGATCGCCATGCCGAGCAGCGCGACCGATATGGGCGCGGCGACAAACGCGCCGCCGAAACCGAGATGCGGGGTGAGCGCGACCGTGAGGTAAGCGCCGATCGCATAGAACGCGCCGTGCGCGAGATTGACGATGCCGCCGAGCGAGAAGATCAGCGACAGCCCCAGCGCGATCAAAAGGTAATAGACGCCGTCAAGCAGGCCGTTCAACACCTGTTGCAGAAGAAGCGAGACTGTCACGGCGGGAATCCGGGCGCGGGCCGACGGGGCTTGATGATGCAGGAAGTGTTCGACGAAGCAAACGGCCTCGCGCCGCGATTTTTCAGCGCGAGGCCGTTCCTGTCGACTGCCTTACGCCGGCATATTGCAGGCGTTCTCTTCCTTGGTCGAAGCGATGGCATCGAGCGGCTCGTTGGCGGCCGGAACCGCGGGCGCGACCTTGTAGATGTCCCACTGGTTCTTGAGCTCGCTCGCCTTCAGCGCCTCAACCGCATACATCTCGTGCATCAGCTGGTGATCGTATTTGCGGAAATAGCCTTCTCTCGTCTTGAGCAGATCGAACTTCGGCTCCTTCTCCCAATGCTCGATGATCTTGAGCGGGTCGGCGCTCTTGATGTCGGTCATGCTCCTGGCGAGAATCTTCATTGTGATGTAGTCGCCCCAAGCCTGGTTCTCCGGCGGCCTGTTGTATTTCTTGGTGAAGGCCGCGACGAAGGCTTTCGAGCCCGGGGTGTCGATCAGGTGATGCCACACGAGCGGCCAGGTGCCGAAGAAATTGCCCTTGCCGGCGCCCCAGGCCACCGCGGTGTCGAAGCCGAAGCCGGCGACTGGGAAATCCAGGCCGAATTCGGAATATTGCTTGAGGAAGTTCGTGATCTGCACGCCGGCGAGGTTCGACACCACCATGTCGGGCTTGGCGCTGCGGATCTTGGTCAGGATGGTCGAGAAATCCGAGAAGTCGGTCGGAACCAGTTCGTCGGCGGCAAATTGCCCGCCATTGGCTTCCATGAAACGCTTCGCGACTTTCAGAAGATCGTGACCGAAGGCGTAATCCGCCGTGAGCGAGTACCACTTCTTGCCCTTGACCATGTTCTTCGCAAGCAGCGCGCGGCCCACGGTCTTCACATACATCGAGTTCTGGCTCTCGACGTGGAACATGTATTTGTTGCAATTCGAGCCGCGCAGCGCGTCGGAATTTCCGCCGGTGTTGATGTAAAGGTTCTTGGTGCGTTGCGCGACTTGCGCGATCGTGAGGCACGAGGCGGAAGAAATCTCGCCGACGATGCACAGCACTTTGTCGCGCTCGATCAGGCGCTCGGCCTTGGTCGAGGCGGTCTGCGGATTGACCGAGTCTTCCTTGATCAGTTCGATCTTGCGACCCATCACGCCGCCGCCGGCATTGATTTCTTCAACCGCGAGGTCGGCGGCCTGCACGGCGTATTCGCCGAGCGGGCCAAGGAAGCCGGTGCGCGGGGTCAGGTGGCCGATCTTCAAAGCGTCGGCTTGCCCGTAGGAAATCGCCGGCATGCCGATGCCGGCCATGAGTGCGGATCCGGCCGCGCCTTTGAGCAGCGAACGGCGGTTGAGCTTCAATCGAGACATCTAATCCTCCCGGTGGGTGAAAGCGGCCGGTTTGCCCGGTCTGTTCAGCGGCGATGGCGGCGGAATTCAATGCTTTTGCCGCTTGCCGTGATCTGTGATCACAGTTAGCGTGATCCAAACTCGACCGCTTGTCGAGTCCCTTTTCGCGAGAAACTCGTGGCCAGCGCCGCCATCCTCGAAACGCTGCCGATCATCGAACGCCGGACATTGGGCGACGCGGCGTATGTTCATTTGCGCGAGTTGCTGATGTCCGGCCGCGTCGCTCCCGGCGAACGGCTCTCGCTGCGCAATCTGGCCGAGGCGCTTGGCGTCTCCATGATGCCGGTGCGCGAGGCGGTGACGCGGCTTGTCGCCGACCGGGCACTCGAGGTCACGCCCAACCGTGCGGTGCGGGTTCCGGTGATGAACGTGACGCAGTTCCGGGAATTGGCCGCGATCCGCGTCGAGATCGAAGGCTTCGCGGCGGAGCTCGCGGCGCGGGAGCCGAGCGCGAAGGATATTGAAATCATCGCCGCCGCCGAAGAGGCGTTCCGCCTCGAATCCCAGAGCAAACGCCCCGACCTGCCGCGCGCGGTGGCGCTCAACAAGGATTTCCATTTCGCGGTGTACGATGCATCGGGTTTCCCGGCCTTGGTCGAGATCGTCGGCGGGCTGTGGCTGAAGATCGGGCCGGTGATCAATCTCGATCTGCGCGAAAATCCGGAACGTCTTGCAACCGGCGGGGCTGTGCGCTTCCACGCTGAAACATTGACGGCGATCCGCCGCCGCGAC
>CAMDXM010000090.1 GCA_945878025.1 Pseudorhodoplanes sinuspersici
AGGGTCCGTCCGGACCCTCACGCCTGGCTGGTGGGCGTTACGCCGCCGCGCTGACCTTGCCGGTCGGCACGGACGCGATGGTCTTCAGGATCTGCGAAGCGATCTGGTACGGGTCGCCCTGCGAATTCGGACGGCGATCCTCAAGATAGCCCTTGTATCCGTTATTCGCAAAGCTGTGCGGCACGCGGATCGAGGCGCCGCGGTCTGCGATGCCGTAGCTGAAGGTGTCGATCGAAGCGGTCTCGTGCTTGCCGGTCAGCCGCATGTGGTTGTCCGGCCCGTAAACCGCGATGTGATCTGCGCGGTTCGCCTTGAACGCTTCCATCAGCTTTTCAAAATAGGCCTTGCCGCCGGTCTCGCGCATGAAAGTGGTCGAGAAATTGGCATGCATGCCGGAGCCGTTCCAGTCGGTGTCGCCGAGCGGCTTGCAGTGGAATTCGATGTCGATGCCGTATTTCTCGGTGAGCCGCAGCATCAGATAGCGGGCCATCCACATTTCGTCCGCGGCCCTCTTCGAGCCTTTTCCGAAAATCTGGAATTCCCACTGGCCCTTCGCCACTTCGGCGTTGATGCCTTCGTGATTGATGCCGGCGGCGAGGCACAGATCGAGATGCTCCTCGACCATCTGGCGCGCGACCGAACCGACATTCTTGTAGCCGACGCCCGTATAATACGGACCCTGCGGCGCGGGATAGCCGGCCTCGGGAAAGCCGAGCGGGCGGCCGTCTTTATAGAAGAAGTATTCCTGCTCGAAGCCGAACCACGCACCCTCGTCGTCGAGGATGGTCGCGCGCTTGTTGGAAGGATGCGCCGTCTTGCCGTCCGGCATCATGACTTCGCACATCACCAGCACGCCGTTGGTGCGCCCGCCGTCCGGAAACACGCGGATGGGTTTCAGCACGCAGTCGGAGTTTGAGCCTTCGGCCTGCATGGTCGAGCTTCCGTCAAAACCCCAGAGCGGAAGTTCTTCCAGCGTGGGAAATTTGTCGAACGCCTTGATCTGTGTCTTGCCGCGCAGACTTGGCACCGGCGTGTAGCCGTCCAGCCAGATATACTCGAGTTTGTACTTTGTCATTGTTGATCTCTCTTCAGGATGATGACGCCAAGTGAGGGGGAAACTTAAGTTGCGTACCCGGCAGCGCACGGCACTGGGCCACCACTGCTGAAGAGTTGCTCAAGCATTAAATATGCCAATTAGAGCGGCGTACGGCTTCTCGCGGATGGCGCAAATAACCCGCTATTTAGGCTTGCCGTTTATGATGCGGAGCGACGTTTGAAATGCTGCCGAAACAAGCACGCGCTCCATTGCCTCAATTGTCGCCATTCGCTGATTTGCTGTGCGGCAAAGTGCGCAAGTGGGGAGCAATTCGTGCTAAACGGCATTATGTCCTGAGTCGCCAAACGCGCATCGCAGGAGAGCCGAACATGACCAGCGTTTATTCCGGGTCGGCGAAGATCTACCAATTCCCGACCAAGACCCGCGCCGCTTCCAATCGTTTCGACCACGCCAGGTTCGCGACTACAATGTCTTCGCCGGGCGTCGTGCCGACAGCATTCGGCAGCGGCTGGTATCACGACGAAGCGATTCACGAAGACGAACAGACGCGCAAGAACTGAATCGTTTACGTCCGCTCACCGTCGAGTAGGGCGCATTGTGCAAGTCGACGTGTAAGAGCGAAGTGTAAGAACGACATCGTTTCCTTTTCGCGTGCCCTCGCCATCGACGCCGAGGCGTCACGCTCCAAAAATCGACCAGCCCATCCGTTTCGTCAGAAGCTCGAGCGCGACGCGCCCGAGATGCGAGTTGCCGTTGGCATCGAGGCCCGGCGACCACACGGCGATGGACGCTTTGCCCGGCGCGATCGCCAGCACGCCGCCGCCAACGCCGCTTTTTCCCGGCAGGCCGACGCGATAGGCGAATTCGCCGGAGCCGTCATAGTGGCCGCACATCAGCATGATCGCGTTGATCCGCCGCGCGCTCTCCGGCTGCACGACCGAGAGGCCGGTCGATGGATTGCGGCCGAGATGCGCCAGAAAGCGCCCCGCCATGGCAAGCTGCCGGCACGACATCGCAATCGCGCAATGATGGAAATAGACGCCGAGCGTGAAATCGACCGGGTTCTCCAGCACGTCGAAGGATTTCATGTAGTTTGCAAGCGCAATGTTGCGAAAGCCGGTGCGCTGTTCCGAGGCCGCGACCGCCTCGTCGATCATGATCGAGGGATCGTCCGCGACGAATTGCATGAAGCGCAGAATGTCTCCCAGCGCTTCGCGCGGGCGATGCCCGGACAGGATCAGGTCGGTGACGGCGATCGCGCCGGCATTGATGAAGGGATTGCGCGGGATGCCGCGTTCGCGTTCGAGCTGCACGATGGAATTGAACGGGCTGCCCGAAGGCTCGCGGCCGACGCGCCGCCACAACCTGTTGCCGGCCCGGCCCAAGGCGAGGGTGAGCGTAAACACCTTCGAGATGCTTTGAATCGAAAACAGCGTTTCGCTGTCGCCTCCGGCCGCGACATGTCCCTCCGCGCCGATCACGACAAGGCCGAAGGATTTGGCGTCGACCCGGGCGAGTTCGGGAATATAGGTTGCGACCTCGCCGCGATCCGGCCTTTGCGCCATCTCCGCGGCGATTTCCTTCACGACAAGGTCAATATCTGGCAAATTTTTTCTCGACAATCCGTGTTTCAATGCACGGACTATGCATGCAACTGCCGTGCCTTGTCACGGCATGCGGGCCGGTTGAGACATTGGACGACGAAGGACGACGAATCGACCTCTCCGCCGCTCACCAATCCGGATCGAACGGGAAAATGAATTTGCGGCGCGGCGGCGCGGATGAATAGCCGAGCGTCTCGGTGGCCGGCTCGGCGGCCGGCGTTTGCGGCGCGGGCGCGGCGGGCGCGGACTTTGCGACTTTCTTCTTGCGCGAAGGCTGCTGGCCCGCGAGTTCCTTCGCCGGCGTGGCATTGCTGGGGCGCGCTGCATCGGCCGGCACGGGGTTAACCGCCGGTCCGGGTGTGGCGGCCGTCACCGGCTGGCCCGCCGCGGCCGGCTTTTGCTGACCGGCACTGGCCTTGCGATCAGCGGCGCGAACAAGCTGCGGGCGCGGCGTTTCGATCGCGGCGATGTCGGAGCCTTGCGAAAAGAACACGGCAAAGCCGGCCACCATCCCGCTGACGATCAGCGTGGCCGCTACAAGATATGTCATCAGCGCCGCAAACAGGCCCATGCGGCCCAATGCGCCTGGGGGCAACAACGTTCCCTCGTGCGGTCGTACCCGGATGCGCGGCTTTGCCCGGTAAATGTCTCAAAATGTCTCAATTTGAAAAAGCGGCGGACCCCGTATAAGACAAGGCCGCCTACCGGTGGGGAATAGTTCAACGGTAGAACTGCGGACTCTGACTCCGTCAATCTAGGTTCGAATCCTAGTTCCCCAGCCATCCTCCGCGACTCGCCGCCATCCCCATTCGCCCGGATTTTCCGGCCGACCGAGTCGTCCACAGAGTCAATATTTCCGAACCGGAATAAATGACTCGGCCCACAGCCGCGACTCGGGATTCATCGGCGGCACTGGATCCGAGAGGTGCGCCGATGATTCCGCTAACGCCCCTGGCCGCCACCGTGGAGATCGCGCGCCTTGGCGCGCGCCGGCGCGCGGCCGCCGAGTTTCACGGCATGGTGACTTTCGCCGTGGTGTCGGGCCTTGCCAGCGCGACGCTGGTGGTGGTCGCAACGCTGGTGGGAACGATCTGACGCAAAAAGGCGATTGCCTGGCTTCGCCACCCTACTTCACCTTCAGCGCCGCCAGTGCCGCGCTCAGCTTGTTCTGATCGTAAGGCTTGCCGAGATAGCCGATCGGCGCGAAGTCATCGAGCCGCGCCTTCAGATCGGCCTTCGCTTCGCCGCTCGCGATCAGAAGCGGAATGCCGGGATTGAATCCCCTTACCTCCTTGATCAGGTCGTCGCCGCGTTTGTCCGGCAACCCGATGTCGAGAAAGATGAAGACGTATTTCGCGCCCTTGGCCCGCAGCTTTTGCAGCGCTTCGGCAGCCGTGCCGGCCTCATCGGCGGAAAATCCGAGATCGTCGAGCATGTCGACCGCGAGCATGCGGATCAGCACCTCGTCCTCGACCACGAGAACGCGCCCCGGCATTGGCAACCCCTTGTTGTTCAGCGAAACGGCCGGCCCCGGCCGCGTCTGCCAAGCGGCGCTTCGCGGCTCAATCCGCGCTCACTCCGCTCGCCTTGATCGGCGCTTCCCATTTCCTGATTTCACTTGCGATGAACTTGCCGAGCCATTCCGGACTGGTCTGGTCCGGTTTGGCGACGGTCGCGCCCAGGCTCTTCATTCTCTCCTGCACCGATGGCGTATTGATGGCGGCCACCGCCGCGTCGTTCAATTTCTTGATCGCCGCGGCCGGCGCGCCCTTCGGCAGCAACAGCGCGCTCCAGGTGTAAGCCTGCACGTCGAGACCCTGCTCGCCGGTGGTCGGAAGATTGGGTAGCACGGCCGAGCGTTCCTTGGTCATGATCGCGATGCCCTTCACCGTGCCGCCGTCGATCTGCGCCTTGGCGGTCGCGATGATGTCGCACAGGAAATCGATGCGTCCGCCCATCAGATCCTGCATCGCAGGTCCGGTGCCGCGATAGGCGACATGGGTGATCTTGGTGCCCATCGCCGAATCCAGCACCACGCAGGCCAGATGCGTCGCGGAACCCGCGCCCGCGGAGCCATAGGTCATCTTGTCGGCATTGGCCTTGGCATAGGCGATGAATTCCTTGAAGTCGTTGACCGGCAGGTCCTTGCGCGTGATGAGCGCGATCGGCGTCTCGGCGAGAAACGCCACCGGCGCGAAATCCTTGGCCGCGTCATAGAGCGGCTTCTTGTAGAGCGTCTGGTTCTGCGCGTGCGTGCCAACGCTGGCCAGGATCATGGTGTAGCCGTCGGGAGCGGAATCCGCGACGCGCTTGCCGCCGGTCATGCCGCCGGCGCCGCCGACATTCTCGACCACCACCTGCTGTCCGAGCACTTCGCTCATGCGCTGCGCGAACACGCGCCCGATCGTGTCCTGCGGACCGCCGGCGGCGAACGGAATGACCATGGTGACGGGACGTGTCGGAAATTCCTGCGCATTCGCTGCGCCGCCGAAAGCCAGCAGACAGGCGATGGTTGCACTCGAAATCACATGACGCATGAACGGTCTCCCTCGTTTGCGGCGCTATTTCATGCCCGGCCGCGCCCCTTTTGGTCAAGCAATGCCCGTAATCCCGCGCATAATACCGGCACGGCGCCGCCTTGTCTTTCCACCAACGCGGGTCTGAAGGCCGCGCCGGTTGGCGGTTCCGTGCGGCGCCGGCATCTGCACACCGGATTGTTTCAACCAGAACGCGAATATATGATGGTCCTGTCCAGATCGTCCTTGGGACGCTGGCGCGGCCGCGATCCGGCTGAACCGGCAAGCGCGACAAGTGTGAATGCGTTGGGGGATCATGCTCTATCCGGTCGTTGTCCTGGACGCTGCCTGGACGGTCAGCGAGGCGCTGCGCCGCCTTGCCGAGCATGGCTATTGGTCGAGCACCGACATACCGGAAGTGCGTCAGTATCTCGACGATTATGTCAAAAAAATCCGGGCGATCGCTGCGCAGAAGGACGCGGGCGCCTCGGAACTCGCGACCTTGTCAGTCGCCGATGCGGCCGGCCGTCTCGCCCAGCCGGCGGAAAATGTGCGCGTCGCAATCCGGCGGCAGGAGGGCGTGACCATCTTCTGGTACGCGCGCGAGGTCGCGTATGTTCTCGACCGCCTGAACAATGCGTCGCGCGGCGACAAACCCGACGGTGTGAGGTCCGCTCTCGACCTGCACGAAAGTACGTCGGACCGCACATTACAAGCAGAAGAAAAATCGGTACGCGAACTCGAGCAATGGGACGGTATCGTCCTGCGCGGACAGGAGCCGATCGGAATCGCCGATGGCGTCGTCAGGGCGGCAACACGGGATTCCGCTATTCGCTCAAGCACACGGTCAGCGCCCCGGCCGGCGGACCGGAGCACAAACTTCAGCCTGCGGGAGCGCAAACTCGGCGGCGCGGACTCGCTCGCGCGCAGGACAACCCAATTTCCCATGGACGTACGGGAGTCCATCGCTATCGGCGATTTCGACAAGTCGGCGGCCGAAGACAGCGCCCCTGCTCCGGGAGACGCGGCCAAAAGTGTCGTGCGCGAGGTCCACGCCTATCCGCTTCTCGACGCACCCGAGCAAGTCAGAACCGGAAAAAAATTCGAACTGGTAATCGGGCTGTCGGAGAAGGAAGTCGCGGGCGTCAAATCGGACGGCAAATTTGTGTTTCCGGCGGCCAGCGGAGAAAGCGAAATCGCGGTCGAACTGAATGTCATCGCCGAGGGCTTCGAAGCGCCCGACGGCTGGCGGCGGACGCTCAAGGTATCGGTCGACAATCCCACAAAGGCGCGCGCCATCGTGTCCCTCGTCGCGCTTGCACAAGACAAGCCGGTGCGCCTGACCAGCCTCTTGGTGCATTTCTCGGTCGGCGGCGTGGTCCGCGGCATGGCGACGAGGAACATCGTAGTGGCGCGGGAGAATGTCGCGGTGCCGCCTGCCTATGGCGGCGGTCAATCGTGGATCGGCGGCGAGGGAACCGTGCCGCGCCTCGCCCTCGCCGGAAGCGCGAAGAGACCGGACATCGAACTCAATATTTCGAAGCCCGACGGCGATCCCACAACCGGACGCTATCAATGCAGAACCGACAACGCGCATGGAATCGAGGCGCCCAAGGAACCGCTTCGCATCGATCTTGGCAGCGACGCCAACACATTCGCCAAGGCGCTGATCGTGAATGTGAGGCAGTATAGCGGCACGGCGCTGATCGATCAGTTCCTCCAGGGCGCAGGAAGTTCGGTCGCGGACAAGCTGCCACAGAAATTCTGGGACATCCTGCAGGAGGTGGCGCGCAAGGTTGGCGACCGGCCGGTCACCCTTCAGCTCAACAGCGCGGAACCCTATGTCCCATGGGAGCTCGCTTTGATGCCGGCGCCGATCGACCCGAAGCGCCCGCCCTATCTCGGCGCGCAGGTCGTGATGGGGCGCTGGATCCTCGGCGACACCGCCGTCAAAAGTCCGCCGCGCGATGTCATTACGATCAAGGCGATGGCCGTCATGGCCGGCATGTACAAGAAGGGTCTCGCCCCGCTTCCCGAAGCGCTTGCCGAAGCCAAAGCGCTGATCGATGCGTACAAGTCCCTGCCCGCGATTCCGCTCGACGCCACGGACGAGGCTGTGCTTGCGCTGCTCGAAGCCACACTCAACTACAATTTCGAATCCATCGGCGGCGTCGATGTGGTGCATTTCGCCGGACATGGCGAGGTCGATCCAACCCATCCGCTGGAAGCGGCCATCTATCTCAGCAACGGAACGCCGCTCAATCCGCTTCTCTTCCGGCACTCCGAACTCGGGCGGTCGCGCGCGCCTTTCGTCTTCCTCAATGCCTGCATGGTCGGCGTCGGCGGAGAGTTTCTCGGAGGCGCGGGAGGATTTCCGGGATTGTGCCTGCAAGGAGGCTTCTGCGGATTGATCGGCCCGCTTTGGGCCGTGAACGACAAAATTGCAAAGACGGTGGCGATTGAATTCTATCGCCGCGCGCTGGCTGAGCCCGATTGTTCGGTCGCCGAGATCCTGCGCGATCTGCGTTCAAACCACAAAAAGAGCGATCCCGCCGCTTCGTATCTCGCCTATGCCTATTACGGAAATCCGTATCTGCGGTTGAGCCGCGGCGCGACGCCTGCGGCATCCCCGCCATCCTGATCGCCGTCATTTTCAAGCAAGGGAAGAAAACGCATGCCGAGATTGGAGGGCGATTACCGGCCGGTCGATCTGGGCCGCGGCTATGTTCTCACCGCGCCGGGATTGCGCGGCAATGCAGAGCGTCGCGACGCGGGGACGCCGGACGTTCGCGCGGCGGAACAGGCAACTCCGCTGATCGACGACGCGCTGGCGAGGAACGGGATGGAGAGCGTCGCGACCATCGACATCGCCGCGACCGAGATGCCGGCGGGTCCGTCCATCCACGATCTGCGCGACGCGCATGGCGACGACGCCTTGCTGCTCGAAGTGCCGGATTTCGGGCCGACTAACGGGCAAGTGGTGCTTTCGATCAACGAGGCGGGCGCCCTGACGTGGCATTTTCCGCTCGAGGATGGCGAGATTCAGCCGCCCGCCGTGCGCGGCGCCGGCGCCAAGAAGCGATTCTATATCCGCCGCCGGGTGGCGCCGGTCCCGCCCCCGAACGCCGCGCGCGACCGCGCCTTGTTCGGCGTGATCGGCCGCAAACTGCTCAAGGTGATCGTTTACCCGATCACGGATCTCTTTCTCGGAAAGCCCGCGGAACTCGTCGCGGAATATTGGGAAAAGAAAAATCGCGCCTACGGGATTCGCGATTTTTCGCCGTCCAATTACCGCGAAGCGACCGCGACACCCGAAGACCGCAGGCGGCTCGCGCTGACCCCGGCGCAACTGGGCAATTTCACCAAAGGGCGCGCGCTTTTCTTCATCCATGGCACCTTCAGCAACGCGCATGGCGCGTTCAGCGACCTGCCACCGGATTTCATGACGACGATCCATCAGCGCTACCAGGGCCGCGTGTTCGCGCTCAATCACTTCACGATGTCGCACGATCCGCAGACGAATGTCCGCTGGTTCCTGGACGAGATTGCGCGAATGTCGCCGGCCGGCAAGCTCGACGTCGATATTGTCTGTCACAGCCGCGGCGGCCTCGTGGCGCGCACGCTCGTGGACGGTCAGAGCGCTTTCGGCATCGACACGAGCCCGGTGAATGTCAGCCGCATCGCCTTCGTCGGCGTCCCCAATCAAGGAACGCCGCTCACCGATCCGGATCACATGAGCGACATGATCGACCGTTTCACCACGGTGCTCAATGTCGCCCCGCCCGGCAGCCCCGCGGATTGGCTCGAGGGGCTGCTGATCGCCGTGAAGATCCTCGGTCACGGCGCGCTCAAGGGACTGGCGGGTCTGCAATCCATGAACCCGAAAGGAAAATTCCTCGCCGCCTTGAACACAGGCGGCCGGCAAAATCCCGACAACCTCGCGATCGCGGCGGACTACGATCCGACGGACGAGGCGCTCAAATCCATCGTCAAGGACGGGGCCGTGGACGCGATCTTTCAGGACGCCGGCAACGATCTCGTCGTTCCCGAACTCGGCGTGTATGGCGAAAACGGGTCCGGCACGTTCCCGATCCCCACGGCAGCATGCCTGCGTCTGCCTGCGAGCGCCGGCGTGACGCACACGACGATGTTCGCGAACGCCGACGTGCAGCGCCGGCTGAACAGCTGGCTCAATCCCCCGGCCGGCGTCGCCTGACGAGGGGTTCATTCGAGACGTCTTGTGCGCGGGCCGAAGATCGATTGACACCGGCGCGGCGGCGGCATCATCCTTCGCGGCATAACCACGACGTCCTGAAGGATCGCATCCACGACATGGCCGAAATCCGCGTCGCCATCGCCGGGCTCGGCGCGATCGGGCGGACGCTAGCACGCAGCCTGAATGACGGCATTCCCGGTCTTGCGCTCGCTTGCGCGGCGGCGGGCGATCGCGCCAAGGCGCAATCCTGGCTCGACGCGCAAAACATCGCGTGTCCGCTGGTCGAGCTCGAGGATTTCCCAAAGTACGCCGACATCGCGATCGAATGCGCGCCGTCATCCGCCCTGGAGAGGATTTGCCGGCCGATGCTCGAAGCCGGAAAGCAGGTGATGGTGCTCAGCGCCGGCGCGCTCCTGCCCCGCCCCGATCTGACCGATCTCGCCAAAAAGCACGGCGGCCGCATCCTGGTGCCGACCGGCGCGCTGCTCGGGCTCGATGCCGTCGCCGCCGCGGCGGAGGGACATATTCATTCCGTGCGCATGATCACCCGCAAACCGCCGAACGGATTGAAGGGCGCGCCCTATCTCGAAAAGAACGCGATCTGCGTCGACGACCTGACGCAAGCCAAGCGCGTCTTTTCCGGCAGCGCGCGCGAGGCTGCCGCCGGATTTCCCGCCAATGTGAATGTCGTCGCCGCGTTGTCGCTTGCCGGGATCGGACCCGACCGCACGGTCATCGACATCTGGGCCGACCCTTCGGTCACGCGCAACTGCCACACCATCGAGGTCGAGGCGGACAGCGCCCGGTTCTCGCTTTCGATCGAGAATGTTCCCTCGGACAATCCGAAGACCGGCAAGATCGTCGCGCTCTCCGTGCTTGCGGCCTTGCGCAAGCTGTCAGCGCCGCTGCGGGTGGGAACGTGAATTTTCTTCTCCCTCCCCTCTAGGGGAGGGATAAAGAAAAGAAAAAGCCCCGCATTGGCGGGGCCTTTCCTTGCCTCAGAGTCAGGACGTTTTTCTCAGCATTTCGGCGGGCAGAGCGAGCCGACGCAGCCGATCAAGGTCTTTCTCCATTTGCCGGCCTCGCACACCATGCGCAGGCAATAATTGGCGGCGTTGCACTCGGTGGAGCATGTCTGCTTGGCGGTCAGACAGGCCTTTCCGGCGGCGGCTGGCGCTTTCTTTTGAGCCAGCGACGCGCCCGGCGTCAGCGCCAGCGCGAGACACGCCAATGCTGCAATCCATAGAATCTTCATGTATGGCCTCCAGCCTCTTCTTTTCCTGTCGACAGGACGAATTGATCTTAGCGGTAGAGAAGAATCAGGCAACTGTTACAGTCCTGTGACTCGCAATGGACGCGCAATGCCGTGAGCGAAGCGCCGACGATCCTGGTTTTCGATTCCGGCCTCGGCGGCCTCACCGTCTTTCGCGAGGTCGCCGCTTTGCGGCCCGACGCGCGCTATGTTTATGCCGCCGACGATGCCGCCTTTCCCTATGGCGGCTGGACCGAAGGCGAATTGTCCGACCGGGTGATCTCGGTGATGGACGATCTGATCGGGCGGTTCGAGCCGAACCTGATCGTGATCGCCTGCAACACCGCTTCGACGCTGGTCCTTGCCGAATTGCGGCGGCGCTTTTCGCTGCCCTTCGTCGGCACCGTTCCCGCCATCAAGCCGGCCTGCGCCGCCTCCAGCACGAAGCTCGTGTCCGTGCTTGGAACCGAGGCGACGGTCGCGCGCGAATATACCAAGGCGCTGATCCGCGATTTTGCCCAGAGCTGCGACGTGACGCTGGTCGGCTCCGGCCGCCTTGCGGTGCTGGCGGAAGCGCAACTGCACGGCGAGACGGTCGACATCGAAGCCATTGCCGCCGAGATCGCGCCCTGCTTCGTCGAGAAAAATGGCGTGCGCACCGACATCGTGGTGCTCGCCTGCACGCATTATCCGCTGCTGCTCGAACGGCTCCGCGCCGCTTCGCCTTGGCCGGTCACCTTCATCGACCCCGCGCCCGCGATCGCGCGCCGGGTGCTGGAATTACTGGGTCCTCCCCGTGACGCGATGCGCGGGCCGTCCGCCTGCATCCATTTCACGTCGGGAAAAGAGGCGCCCGGCCCGCTCTTGTCCGCAATCGCGGGATTCGGGTTCCATCCGATCCCTGCCGGCGCCGCCTGATTTGATGCCTTTGATTGACACCCCCGGTCTTTCCCCCTAGAAACCGCACGCCTTTAAGGCTTTTCCGTCAAAAAGGCGTTTCGCGACCCGCGGTTTCGGCCGGCGCTTCGGCGTGCAGAAACCTGTCGGATTGGGGCCCAATGCCCCGGTCAGAGGAGGGCGCGTTTCCTCAAGCTCTTGAAACGAGGACGCGATGTCAAAGCGCAGTTCAGCCAAGTACAAAATCGATCGCCGGATGGGCCAGAATATCTGGGGCCGTCCGAAAAGCCCGGTCAACCGGCGCGAATACGGCCCCGGCCAGCATGGCCAGCGCCGCAAGAGCAAGCTCTCCGATTACGGCGTGCAGCTCAAGGCCAAGCAGAAGCTGAAGGGCTATTACGGCGACATTTCCGAGAAGCAGTTCCGCGGCGTCTACGAAGAGGCGATCCGCCTTAAAGGCGATTCCGGCGCGAACCTGATCGGCCTGATGGAGCGCCGCCTCGACGCCGTCATCTATCGCGCCAAATTCGTGCCGACGGTCTTCGCCGCGCGCCAGTTCGTCAATCACGGGCACATCAAGGTCAATGGCCGCCGCGTGAATATCCCGAGCTTCAAGGTGAAGGTGGGCGACGTGGTCGAGGTGAAGGACGCCTCGCGGCAGCTTCCGCTGGTGCTGGAAGCCGTGGCGCTCGGCGAGCGCGACGTGCCCGACTATATCGAGGTCGATCACTCCAAGATGACCGCCAAGATGACCCGCATCCCGGGCTTGGGCGAAGTGCCCTATCCGGTGATGATGGAGCCGCATCTCGTGGTCGAGTTCTATTCCCGCTAAGCGTTTCTGGTCCGGCCGGATCGAGAATCACTTCGGCCGGTTTCAGGCTTTCACCGCCATCCAAGCGCCCGCAGGCCGGTCCGGCCTGCGGGCGTATCTCTTTGGTGTACCTCGACAATCGGCGATATCCCAAATTCCGTGCGGCCGACCTTCGACTTTAGGCTATATCAACCGGGTGTTTCTTTCCTTGTGGCGTCGCCGTGCGTCATCACTTCAAAAATCATGAGAAGGGGAGAAATCGCTCATGAACGCATTTCTGCAGAGCGCCAAATCTTTGGTTGGGGGACTGACTGACATTGGCCTGATGCTGCTCGCACTCGCGATTGTGTGCGCGCTCTTGGTGGGCGGCAACGTTCCGTTCTTCGGAGCGGTGACGGCCAACATCATCGCCCTGGTGAAGGATCTCGGATCGAACGGACTTGTCGGGCTGATCGCGCTCGGCATTATCCTGTGGCTGTTCTCGCATCGATCGATGGCCTGACCGGCCGATCGCCGGCGGACTTCGAAAGCCAATCGTGACACGGGTGGGGAGCGAAATCGCTTCCCACCCGCACATGCTGGGGGATCAAACGATGCTGAACTTTCTTGAAAACTCGAAACGCTATCTGCGCGAATTCGTCGAGATCGGCTTTATGCTGCTGCTCGCGATCATTCTGGTCTATCTGATGCTTGGACAGGCATCGGGTTCATTCGTCACCGGCGTTGCCGACAATGTCGCGAAATTCGTCACCATGGTCACGGCGCCCGGCCTGATCGGGATCGCGATCATCGTCGCCTTGGTTTATCTGATCGCACCGCGCTGGCGCTAAATCGCGCAAGCCTGCGATAGGCCGACCTCAGAGCCCAAACCGGCTTGCGAGCGCGGCGAGCGTCATCGGTGTGCACACGGCGATGAAGGCGTAGAGATAATTGTTCCTGCGAAAGAACGAGAGCGCGACCGGCGGCGCCGCGAAGCAGACAGCCATCAGAACAATGATTGCGATGGATTTAGGCTCGGCCGGCCGGTTGAGCGCATAAGCAAGCGCGCCAACGAGCGTCAGATAGACCGCGATCAGGATATCACCGAGCGCGCCTGCGGCCAGCAGAATGACAACGGCGAGCCGCGTGATATCCATCATTGTCCCCGCCCCGGTCCCGGTATCCGTCAGGCGCTGGCAACGTCCTTGACCGGCAGACCCTTTTCCTTGAGCAGGCCCTGCAATTCGCCGGCCTGGAACATCTCGCGCACGATGTCGCAGCCGCCGACGAATTCGCCCTTCACGTAGAGCTGCGGGATGGTCGGCCATTGCGAGTAGGCCTTGATGCCCTCGCGCAGTTCGCCGGATTCCAGCACATTGATGCCCTTATAGGGGGTGCCGAGATAATCGAGGATCTGCACGAGCTGGCCGGAAAATCCGCATTGCGGAAACTGCGGCGTGCCCATCATGAACAGCACCACGTCGTTGGCTTTCACTTCATTGTCGATGAACTGCTCGATGCCCATGGCTTGCGGTCCTATTGTCACAGGGGTCGCGCGGCGGTTGCCGGCGCGGCGAACGCCCTT
>CAMDXM010000091.1 GCA_945878025.1 Pseudorhodoplanes sinuspersici
GATAGACCTTGAAACCGCGCTGCAATTGCGCGCGGTCGTATTTTCCGAACGGCCCGGCGAAGGACCATTTCTCGCGCGGCGGCTGCGGCGTGCCGTGGGCCTCTTCAGCGGAGGCCAGCGAAACGAAACCGGCCGTCAGCGCGGCGGAGACCGTCAGGGTGAGGAAGGCGCGATTGAGCGACAAATTGAAGATCATGGGCGTCTTTGTCCTCAGGCCTTGGTCTGACTGGCGCCGAGCACCGATTCCGAGATCGAATTCGGCACGGGCTTGGTTTTCTCGAACATGCCGAGCAGCGGCAGGATGATGAGGAAATGCGCGAAGTAATAGATGGTGAGGATTCGCGCCGCGATCACATAGCCGCCTTCGGCGGGCTTGGCGCCGAGCCAGCCGAGCAGGATGCAGACCACGAAGAAGATCCAGAAAAACTGCCGATAGAGCGGGCGATAGCGCGCCGAGCGCACTTTCGACGAATCGAGCCACGGCAGGAAGGCCAGGATCAGGATCGATCCGAACAAGGCGATGACGCCGAGCAGCTTGTTCGGGACCGCGCGCAGAATCGCGTAGAACGGCAGGTAATACCATTCCGGAACGATATGCGTCGGCGTCACCGCCGGGTTGGCCGGAATGTAATTGTCGGCGTGGCCGAGATAGTTCGGCATGTAGAACACGAACCAGGCGAAGATGATGCAGAACACAGCCATCATGAAGCTGTCCTTCACCGTCGCGTAGGGCGTGAAGGGAACGGTTTCCTTGTCGCCTTTCGGCTCGATGCCGGCCGGATTGTTCTGGCCGACGACATGCAGCGCCCAGACGTGAAGCACGACCACGCCCACGATCACGAACGGCAGCAGGTAATGCAGCGAGAAGAAGCGGTTGAGCGTCGGATTGCCGACGGCATAGCCGCCCCACAGCAAGGTCGTGATCATGTCGCCGATCACCGGGAACGCCGAGAAGAAATTGGTGATGACGGTCGCGCCCCAATAGCTCATCTGGCCCCAGGGCAGCGTGTAGCCGAGGAAGCCGGTCGCCATCATCAGCAGGTATAGAATGACGCCGAGGATCCAGAGCACCTCGCGCGGCTCCTTGTAGGAGCCGTAATACATGCCGCGGAACATGTGGATATAGACGGCGATGAAGAACATCGACGCGCCGTTGGAATGCAGGTAGCGCAGCAGCCAGCCGTAATTCACGTCGCGCATGATGTGCTCGACCGAATTAAAGGCCATGTCGGCATGCGGCGTGTAATGCATCGCCAGCACGACGCCGGTGACGAGTTGCGCGCCGAGCAGGAACGCCAGGATGCCGCCGAAGGTCCACCAGTAATTCAGGTTGCGCGGCACCGGATAGGCGATGAACGAGGAATGGACCAGCCCCGCGATCGGGAGCCTTGCTTCCATCCACTTCATGAACGCGCTTTGCGGCTGGTAGGTCGAGTGTCCGCTCATGGCCGAACCTTCAAATAAAAATGGCGTTCGCGTCAGCCGATCTTGATCTTGGAATCGGCGACGAATTCGTAGGGCGGCAGCGCCAGATTGAGCGGCGCGGGACCGGAGCGGATGCGGCCGGAGGTATCGTAGACCGAGCCGTGGCACGGGCAGAAGAAGCCGTCATAGGCGCCCTGATGCGCGATCGGGATGCAGCCGAGATGGGTGCAGATGCCGATCAGCACGAGCCACTGATCGTGACCGGCCTTGACGCGCGCCTGGTCGGCCTGCGGATCGGGCAAGGTCTCGACATTGACGTTGCGCGCCTCGTCGATCTCTTTTTTGGTGCGGTGATTGATGTAGATCGGCTTGCCGCGCCAGAACACCTTGATCGCCTGGCCCTCGGCGATGGGCGCGAGATCGACTTCGATCGGCGCACCGGCCGCGATGGTGGAGGCATCCGGATTGAGCTGGGCGATCAGCGGCCAAGCGACCGCGGCGGCGCCGACAGCGCCCACGGCGCTGGTCGCAATATAAAGAAAGTCGCGGCGCGAGTGTCCCGCCGAAGACATGGTCGTCACAGATGATCTCCCCATCGCGCCGAAAAAGCCGACCGGTCTGGAAGCCGTAACGACGGCCCGGTGGGGTGTCGCCGAAGGCAGCGGGCGGGCCGGGCGCAGCCGATCCTGCAAGGGGATGGCGCGATCCGACGGGCGTTTATTGGCACCCTTGTAAAGGTAGTGCAAGAGCGTGTTCGCAACGATGATAAAAAGCCGCACAAATCGTTTGTCTAACACCGCTTTTCCCCCTCGCGGCACGCCGCGAAGCCGGTCCGGATAGTCTCATGCAGCTTGCGCTTTACGAGCCGGATATCCCTCAAAATACCGGAACGATTCTGCGGCTTTGCGCGTGCCTCGGCGTGGCGGCGCACCTGATCGAGCCCGCCGGCTTCCCGATTTCAGACCGGCACTTCCGCCGGTCCGGCATGGACTATCTCGACCACGTGCCGATCGAGCGTCATGCCTCCTTTGCGGCCTTCGACGAATGGCGAAGGCGGGAGGGTTTGCGCCTCGTCCTGTTCTCGACGCGCGCCGCGACGCCCTATCTGGAACATGCCTTCGGTCCGGCCGACATTCTCATGTTCGGCCGTGAATCGGCGGGGGCGCCCGATCGCGTCCACGACGCCGCCGACGCCCGCCTTCTCATCCCGATGCGGCCCGGCTTGCGCTCGATCAATGTGGCGATGGCCGCCGCCATGGCATTGGGTGAGGCGCTGCGGCAAACCGGACACATCAGTTAGAGTATGCAGGCGATGAACACCGCCCTCCCCGACCCAAAAACGCTCGATGTGCGAAAGGCGCGCGCGCGCGTCTGGTTCGAACTCCTGCGCGACGACATCTGCGCCTCGTTCGAGGCGCTGGAGAACGACCTGCCGCGCGGCGCTCCGAATTCCGGCCGCGAAGCCGGCCGGTTCATGCGCACGCCGTGGGAACGCAAGGGCCACACGGCGGATGCCGGCGGCGGCGGGGTCATGTCGATCATGAAGGGCCGCGTATTCGAGAAAGTGGGCGTGCATGTCTCGACCGTATTCGGCGAATTCGCGCCGGAATTCCGCAAGGAAATTCCCGGCGCCGACGCCGATCCGCGCTTCTGGGCGTCGGGCATTTCGCTGATCGCGCATCCGCGCAATCCGAACGTTCCCGCCGTGCACATGAACACGCGATTTGTCGTGACGACAAAAGCCTGGTTCGGCGGCGGCGCGGATCTCACGCCCGTGCTCGACAAGCGCCGCATTCAGGACGATCCGGACACGACAGATTTTCACGCGGCGATGAAAGCGGCCTGCGACGCGCATGCCGCGATCGCGCCCTACGACAAATACAAGTCGTGGTGCGATGAGTATTTCTATCTGAAGCACCGCAAGGAGCCGCGCGGGGTCGGCGGCGTCTTTTACGACTGGCACAATTCCGGCGACTGGGATGCGGATTTCGCCTTCACGCAATCGGTCGGGCGCGCGTTCCAGAAAGTGTATCCACAGCTCGTGCGGCGGAATTTCGCCCTGGATTATGGCGACGCCGAACGCGAGGAACAGCTCGTGCGGCGCGGACGCTATGTCGAATTCAACCTGCTCTATGACCGCGGCACGATTTTCGGACTGAAGACCGGCGGCAATGTCGATTCCATCCTGTCGTCGCTGCCGCCCGAAGTGAAGTGGCCGTGATCGCCTAATGGCGGTGCGCGGCTGCCGCCGTCTCACCGGTCGCAATCTCGCGCCACGATTGCCGCAAAATCTGCGTCGACGACCACAGGAACAATCCGGCCATGATCGCGGCCACGAGCAGGTCGGGCCATTTCGTCGCCGTGCCCCAGACGCCGAGCGCCGCGAGCATCACCGCCACATTGCCGATCGCGTCGTTGCGCGAGCACAGCCAGACCGAACGCACATTGGCGTCGCCGTCCTTGTAGCGCATCAGCAGCAGCACGCTCGCGACATTGGCGGCGAGCGCCAGAATGCCGATGACGCCCATGATCTCGGCGCGCGGAAGACCCAAAATGAGAACGTGATAGGCGGTCGAACCGAACACCCACAACCCCATCAATGTGAGGCTGACGCCCTTGGCGAAGGCGGCCCATGCGCGCACCGGAATGGACGCGCCGATCACCGCGAGACTTATTCCATAGGTCGCCGAATCCGCCAGGAAGTCGAGCGCGTCCGCCTGCAGCGCCTGCGATCCCGCAAGCGCGCCGGCGCCCATCTCGACCGCGAACATCGCGGCATTGATCGCGATCACGAGCCAGAGCCGGCGCTTGTAATCCGCCGAAAGGCCGTCGAACGTCGCTTCGTGGCCGCAACAACCCGCGCTCATGCCATTCTCCGCAATTGAGAACCACATGTAAGGAGACAAGCCGCTGTTATACAATCACACTTGTACCATAAGCGTGGCCGATTAAGCGTTTACTGTCTGGCGTCTAGCGTCTGGCCTGCGTGAGATCCGCCGGCGTGATCAGCACGCTGAAGCGCTCGCACCACACGATCACGCTCGAATAATTCTTCAGATCGATGCCGGCCGGAATCGGATAGCGCTGGCTGCCCTTGAACGAGCGCAGGCCGCCAAGGTCGACATACATCACGTCTTTCATGTCGGCTTCGGTGCGGATATTCGCCTTCGGCACGAGATAAACGTGAAAGGCCGGTCCCGGCCCCACTTCGAAATCGGGCTCCAGAAAAACCGCGCGCTCATAGACGCTGACTTTGCCGCGTCCCCAGTGAATCGGATCGGACCGGTTGGCGTGAATGAAAGTTCCCGTGGCGGCGAGCGCGGAGCGGTCGGCTTCGGTCAAGGTTTCGGCGGCAATCGGCGGCGGGAACACATAAGGAAAAAGAAAAAAGCCGAGCGCGACGCCGAAGCCGGTTCCCAGCACGCCGCCGAACAGAAAGACCGCAAGTCCGCGCCAGAAGCCGCTCATGATGGCCGTCCCCGCCCCATTAACTTTTCGGTAACTGTTGAAGCCTAGTGCAGAGGCAGGGGTCCGTCACCCGTCACTACCATGCAACCACACCGGGCCGGTTCCATCCGGATCGTGTGTGGCGCGAGGGCGACAGGGACCAGTTTATGTTTGGGGAACTCGAACTTTTAACGCCGTGATCAGTTTATGCCGCGATGCTGTCTCGATCTGGACCCAATTGGCCCGCTCAAAGGATCGCAGACGTTACGAAATTCGCAGAACTCACGAGTTCTAAGTTCAACACCCGAATTAATGGGGGAGCCATTATGCGTCGTTTCACTCTCGCTCTTGCCGCCGCGACTTTCGCGCTCGGCGTTACCGCGGCGTCCGCTGCCGATCTCGGCCAGCGTCCGGTCTACAAGGCTCAGCCCGCGCCGGTCATGGCCTATAACTGGAGCGGTCTCTATATCGGCGGACATCTCGGATACGCTTGGGGTTCCGAGGAGGTGCGCAGCGTCGCGACTAGCGTCTCCGGCACGACCGATCCGAGCGGCTTCCTCGGCGGCGCGCAGATCGGCGTCAACTGGCAGACCGGCGCATTGGTGCTCGGCATCGAAGGCGACTGGTCCTGGACCAACGCTGACGGTTCCACGAGCATTCCCGCGGCCGTGCAGGCGGATCATAACTGGTACGCCACCGCCACCGCGCGTGTCGGTTATGCCGTCGACAACTGGCTCTGGTACGTCAAGGGCGGCGCCGCCTGGCTCGATGCGGACTACACGATCGCCGGCACGAAGCTTGGCGACACCCGCACCGGCTGGACGGTCGGTACCGGCCTCGAATGGGCGCTCGGCCCGAACTGGTCGGCCAAGCTCGAATACAACTATCTCGATTTCGGCCGCGACCAGATCGCGACCCCGCTCGCCGTCGACGCGGACACCCAGGCTCATCTCGTCAAGCTCGGCCTGAACTACCGCTTCGACTGGGGCAAGGGCCCGGTCACCGCGCGGTACTGATCCGCCCGTCCTATCGAAATGAAAAACCCCGGGCCTTGCGCCCGGGGTTTTTGTTTGCGCGGATGCCGCACGCTCATTCTCGCTTCGCCGCGTTCATTGCATCGCCGATGATCGCGGTCAGCGCCTTCTCATCGGCCGGAAAATCCTGGGCGATCCAGGCCGCTTCGGCGGCCGCGAGCGCGGCGCCCAGCGCCGGCCCCTTCTCGATTCCCCGCTTGATGAAGTCGGCAGCCTTGACGGGAAACACGGGGATAATCCAGTGCTGCGGCAATTCCGACAGCGCGCGCCAATTCGTGTCCGCGATCCCCGCTTGCGAGCGCGACCACGCGATCAGCACGCGATCAGTGAAACGCTCCGGACCGAGCCGATAGAGTAAAGCGCGCGCAGATCGCCCGGAAGCCTCCGGCGCGATCCCGCGCCAGCGGTCTCCCATCGACGCCAGGCGCTGCTGTTCGGCATTGGAAAGGCGCAATCGTTCGCCAAGACGCTGCGCGTCGTCGGGGACCAGCACGGCGAGCGCCCCGAGCCGCCGCACCGGATCGGGATGCTGGCCCATCGCGTGCTCGATCTTGGCCAGATTGGACAAGCTCGCGAGCTGCGCAACGCCGCCGAGCACGCTGATGAGCAATCCGCATTCCGACATGACGGCAAGCACCGGCACCGCATGACGCCCGAGCAGGAGTTTCAGCAATTCCGCGCGCACGCGCTCGCGTGAAAGCGTCGCAAACCCGGCGCGCGCCGAAATACAGGCGACGAAGCCGGCATGATCGGGCAAGCCCTCGCCGTAATGCGCGTGAAAGCGGAAGAAGCGCAGGATCCGCAGATAATCCTCCGCGATACGCGCGGCCGGATCGCCGATGAAGCGGATGCGCCGGTTCTCAAGATCGGCGAGCCCGCCGGTATAATCGTGAATCCCGCCGTCGCGCGTGACCGACAAGGCGTTGATCGTGAAGTCGCGCCGCTCGGCGTCTTTCTTCCAGTCCCGGCCGAACGACACGCGCGCCTTGCGTCCGAAGGTCTCGACATCCTCGCGCAAGGTCGTGACCTCGAACGGCCGCCCCTCGATCACGACCGTGACCGTGCCGTGATCGATCCCCGTGGGAACGGCCTTGAAGCCCTGCGCCTGCGCGCGCCGCGTCACTTCGCCGGGCAACGCCGTCGTGGCGACATCGATGTCGCCGATCGGTTCGCCGAGCAGCGCGTTACGCACCGCCCCGCCGATCACCCGCGCTTCCTCACCGTCGCCGTCGAGCGCCGCCAGCAGACGGGCCAGCGCGCCATCGCGCAGCCATGGCGCATGGTCGAGGCGCGGCATGGTCACTTCGCGCGGCCGGGAACGAATGTGCCGCCTTCGATATGCGCCGGCTCATAGGTCGCGCCGGGCGGTGCGCCGGAAAAATGCGCCAATACGACAAAGCTCACGGCCAGCAGCGCCAGCGCGATGCCCGTCAGCCAGATCAGCGCGCGCGGCGTCCAGGATTCGCGGTCGAAAATATCCGCCCGCGTCGCGAACAAAAACAGCGCGTAGATCGCAAACGGCGTCAGGAACAGCGCGATTTCGGTCAGGACCGGACGGATCATTCGCGATAAATCCTCTCATGCAGATTGCGCAGGATCCCGGCGGTGACGCCCCAGATGTAACGATCGCCGAACGGGATCGCATAATAATGCCGGGTCATGCCATCCCAGTCGCGGCTATGGCGCTGATGGTTGTCGAGTTCCATCAGGAAAGCCAGCGGCACCTCGAACGCATCCTCTACTTCCTGCCGGTTCAGCGTCAGCGAAAAGGCGGGCGAGACGCGCGCGATGGTCGGCACGATGCGAAAGCCGCGGGTCGTCATGTAGACGTCGAGATAGCCGGCCGGCTCGACGAAGGACGCTTCAAGCCCGATCTCCTCCTGCGCCTCGCGCAAAGCCGCCGCCGCGGGAGTTTCGTCTCCCGCGTCGATCTTGCCGCCCGGAAACGCAATCTGTCCGCCGTGATCGTTCAGATGCGCGGTGCGCGTGGTGAGAAGAACGGTCGGCTCCGCGCGCGCGACCACGGGAACGAGCACCGCCGCCGGCCGGATCGGCCGCACCTTCGCGATCGCCTCCATCACCGGATCGGCGTCGTGATCGCCGCGCTTTGGAATGACGTTCGGATCGGCAAGGCCTTCCGGAACGTCGAGCGTGAGCCGCGCCTTCGCGCGCGAAAAAAAGTCCGCGGCCGTAACTGCCGGGCTTGCGATTTTTGCTGCGCCATCCATCACGTGAAATCTTTCAGGCTGTCTGCCGGCGCCATGACGAAAAACTCGGGCCCCGACGCGACCCCGAACATGCGCGCGCCGTTGAGCGCACGCTCCTCGCCGCGCGCGACGAGATCGTAGAATAGCGGCCGCGAAACCTTGGCCCAGAGATCGCGGCGCACATGCAGATAAGGCTTGAGACCGCCGGTACCCGCTTCCGGTTCGAACCGCAAGGCATGATCCGCGCCGCACGCAACCCAGTCATCCACATTGGTGCGGAAATTCAGAACCGGGCCGCAAGCGGCATCCTCGGCGCGCATCTCGACCGCAAGGAAGGGCGCGTCTTCGACGATGATTCCCACCTTTTCCACCGGCGTAACCAGAAAATACTTTCCGTTTTCACGCTTCAAAACCGAGGCAAACAGCCTCACCAAAGCCGGCCGTCCGATCGGCGTTCCGAGATAATACCAGGCGCCGTCGCTGGCTATCCGCATATCCAGATCGCCGCAAAATGGCGGATTCCAGAGATGCACCGGCGGCGGCCCCCTTCGGCCCTCGCGCCGCGCCACTCCCGCGATGCCCTCCAGGCCGGTTTCCGGCTGCCTTTGCTTCGCCATTGTTTATCCCGAGCCTGTTTACCGCCCACCCGCCAGGTCCTTGCCGGTTCGCAATAACGTGAACGGCGGAACATTCACCCCCTGGGAAATAGCGTAAGCTGCGGGCAAATTGGGAACCAGCGGAGAGATTCGCTCTGGTTGACCGTGGCGCCGAGGGTGGCGCGTTTGTTGCATCGTCTTCGTGGCGAAGAACAAGGAGACCAGCATGGCAAAATCGAGCGTAGAAGGCCTCGAAAAGCTCGAAGACATGATCGTCCGCGCCGCCGAGACCACGGCCGCGCATGCCCGCGCCGCCAGGGCGGCGGTTGGAACCGTCATTTTCGGTCAGGAACAGGTGGTCGAGCACGCGCTGATCACGATCCTGTCCGGCGGCCACGCGCTCCTGGTCGGCGTGCCCGGCCTCGCCAAGACGAAACTTGTGGAAACCATGGGCATCGTGCTCGGCCTCGACGCCCGCCGCATCCAGTTCACGCCCGACCTGATGCCCTCCGACATTCTCGGTTCCGAAGTGCTGGAGGAATCCCCGGGCGGCAAGCGCAGCTTCCGCTTCATTCCGGGTCCTGTGTTTGCGCAATTGCTGATGGCCGACGAGATCAACCGCGCCTCGCCGCGCACGCAATCGGCGTTGCTGCAGGCGATGCAGGAACAGCATGTGACGGTGGCCGGCACGCGGCACGATGTGCCCAAGCCTTTCCATGTTCTGGCGACGCAGAACCCGCTGGAACAGGAAGGCACCTATCCGCTCCCCGAAGCGCAGCTCGACCGCTTCATCATGCAGATCGACGTGCATTATCCCGACCGCGACGCCGAACGCCGCATGCTGTTCGACACCACCGGCGCGGATGAGAGCAAGCCGAAGGCGGCGATGACCGCCGAGGAACTGGTCGCCGCGCAGCGTCTCGTGCGCCGCCTGCCGGTCGGCGAATCCGTGGTCGACGCGATCCTCAAGCTCGTGCGCTCCGCGCGCCCGGGCCCGGAAGGCGGCTCGGTGTCGAAGCTGATCGCATGGGGCCCCGGCCCGCGCGCGAGCCAGGCGCTCATGCTCGCGGTGCGCGCCCGCGCATTGCTCGACGGGCGGCTCGCGCCCTCGATCGACGACGTGCTGGAACTCGCCGAGCCGATCCTCAAGCACCGCATGGCGCTCACCTTTGCCGCCAGGGCGGACGGCGAAACGATCGAAGGCGTGATCGCCCAGATCAAAGGCCGCATCGGTTGAACGCGATGGCGGCCGACCCGCGCGCCCGCAACATCGAAACAGAAGCGCTCAGGCGCGCAAGTTCGCAATCGCGTTCGCTCGCCGATTCCCTGCCGCGGCTGACGCTCGAAGCAAGGCGCATCGCGGCAACGATCGTGCACGGCCTGCATGGCCGCCGCCGCGCCGGCTCGGGCGAGAATTTCTGGCAATACCGTCACTTCACCTCGGGCGAAGCCGCGCGGCGCGTCGACTGGCGGCGCTCCGCGCGCGACGATCATCTTTACGTCCGCGAACAGGAATGGGAAGCCGCGCACACGGTGTGGATCTGGCCCGACCGTTCGCCCTCGATGGTGTTCGCCTCTCCGCTGGTCTGGGAAACGAAACTCGACCGCGCGCTGATCATCGCCTTCGCGCTCGCCGAGATCATGGTCGAAGGCGGCGAACGCGTCGGCATTCCGGGCCTGATGCGCCCGACCGCGAGCCGCAACGTCATCGACAAGATGGCGCAGGCCTTCATCCACGATCCGGGCGAGCGCGCGAGCCTGCCGCCGGCTTTCGCGCCGTCGCCGCTGTCGGAAGTGGTGATGCTGTCGGATTTCTGGAGCCCGATCGGCGAGGTCAGGGAAAAGATCGCGCAGTTGTCGAGCTCGCGCGCGCATGGCCATGTGCTGCAGATCGTCGACCCGGCGGAAGAGACCTTCCCCTATCACGGCCGCATCGAGTTTCTCGATCCGGAAGGACCGGGCAGCGTGACCGCCGGACGCGCGGAAACATGGCGCGACGACTATGTGAAGCGGCTCGAACGCCATCGCGCCGAAATCCGCGCCGAGACCGATCACCTCGGCTGGAGCTTCATCATCCATCGCACCGATCGGCCGGCGAGCGAACTCGTGCTGGCGCTGCATGCGCGCATGGGCGAAGGCCATGACACCGGCTATCGCATGCCGGTCCGCGGCCCGGCGAGCGGGAGCGCGGCATGATCGGCGGCCTTCCCATCGGCTTCGCGCAACCTCTCGTCCTGCTCGGATTGCTCAGCCTGCCGGTGCTGTGGTGGCTGCTGCGGCTGATCCCGCCGCGCCCGCGCAAGCTCAATTTTCCGCCGGCCCGGCTGCTCTTCGACATCGTTCCGAAGGAAGAGACGCCGGCGCGCACGCCCTGGTGGCTGACCGCGTTGCGGCTCGGGCTTACGGCGCTCGTCATTCTCGCCGCCGCTGGCCCGCTCTGGAATCCGCCGGTCGCGACCTCCGGCGGCGCCAAGGCGCTGGTGCTCCTGATCGACGACGGCTGGTCGGCCGCGGCAAGCTGGGACGCGCGCATCCGCACCGGCGAGGACATTCTCGCGCGCGCGGAAACCGACAGCCGCGCGGTCGCAATCTTGCCGATGTCGGAAGCCGGACGCAGTGCGCTGATCCAGACGCCGGCCGCAGCCCGCGTGCAATTGCGCCAGATCAGGCCGAAGCCGCACAATGTCGACCGCATGGAGACGCTGCCCGCGATCGCGCGTTTCATCGCGGCGAGCCCCGACGCCGAATGGATCTGGCTGTCGGACGGCGTCGAGATCGAACGCGGCGCCGAATTCATCGCGGCCTTCGCAAAGCTGATCGACGGCAAGCCGCTCACCATCGTCGAAGGCGGCACGCCGGGAGCGCTCGCGCTCACCGCCGCCGACAACGCGGCCGGCGGATTGGCGGTGAAGGTGCTGCGCGCGACGCCCCAGTCGAACGGCGCGGGCATCGTGCGCGCGCTCGATCTGCGCGGCCTGCCGCTCGGCGAAGCCGCTTTCGCCTTCAAGGGCTCGGACCGCGAAACCGATGCGGCCTTCGACCTGCCGGTGGAAATCCGCAACGACATCGCGCGGCTCGAAATCGTGAGCGAGCGCTCGTCCGGCGCGGTGCAATTGCTCGACAAGAGATGGCGGCGGCGGACGATCGGCGTGATCACCGGCGCCACCGCCGACACCGCGCAGCCGCTTCTGGCCTCGACCTTCTATCTCTCGCGCGCGCTTTCGCCCTTCGCCGATGTCCGGCTTGGCGAGCGCACGGCGCCGTCCGAGGCGGTCACGCGCTTTCTCGACCAGAATGTGCCGATGCTGATCCTCGCCGATGTCGGCAATGTCGCAGGCGCGGCGCGCGAGCGCCTGACGCGCTGGATCGACGACGGCGGCGTGCTGGTGCGCTTCGCGGGACCGCGGCTGGCCGCATCCGACGACGATCTCGTGCCGGTGAAACTTCGCCGCGGCGGGCGCACGCTCGGCGGCAGTCTGAGCTGGGACAAGCCGCAGCCGCTCGCAAGCTTCTCGCGCGAAGGTCCATTCAACGCCATGCCGGTGCCGGGCGACGTGACGGTGAATCGGCAGGTATTGGCCGAACCGGAAGCCGGCATTTCCGAGCGCACCTGGGCCGCGCTCGCCGACGGCACGCCGCTGGTGACCGGCGCGAAGCGCGGCAAGGGCCTGGTCGTTCTCTTTCATGTGACCGCCGACACGCGCTGGTCGGACCTGCCGCTCTCGGGCGCGTTCGTCGACATGCTCAAGCGCGTGGTCGCGCTCGCCGGAACCGGCGCCGGCGCGGACCAGAATAGCGCGGAGCGGGTGCGGGAAACGCTCGTTCCCGCGCGCGTGCTCGACGGCTTCGGCGCCTTCACCTCGCCGCTCGCGACCACGCGGCCGGTGCCTGCCAATTACGTTGCGCGTGCGTCCGCCGATTATCCGCCCGGATTTTACGGGCCTCCGGAAGGGCTCCTCGCCGTGAACACATTGACGCCACTCGATCGGATGAACCCGCTCGATCTCTCACCGCTCAACGCAAGTCGCGAAGGCTACCGCCTGAGCGAACCGCTCGATCTGCGCGGGCCGATCTTCCTCGTGGCGCTCGCCATGCTGCTGATCGACGCGCTGGTGGTGTTCTGGCTCGCAGGCGGGATCGGACGGCTGATGCGCCGGCGTCCCGCCGCGGCCACGCTCGCAATCGCCCTTCTCGCCGTGATGCTGGCGCTGCCACATCCTGCGTCGGCGCAGAACCGCCCCAATACGGCGCCGCGCCCGCAGGTTCCCGCTGCGCCCGCTCCGCAGACAAAAGCGGCGCCGCAAGGCAATAGCGACGAAAAGGCGATCGCCTCCACGCTCGAAACCAGGCTCGCCTATGTCATCACCGGCGACGCCGAAACCGACGCCGTCAGCAAATCCGGCCTGTCCGGGCTGACATTGTTCCTTGCCCAGCGCACGGCGCTGGAAGCCGGCGAACCGGTCGCGCTCGACATCGCGCGCGACGAACTCAATTTCTATCCGCTGATCTATTGGCCGGTGGCGCCGAATGCGCCCAAGCCCACGCCGGAGGCGCTGGCGCGCATCGACGCCTATATGAAACAGGGCGGTACCGTGCTGTTCGACACGCGCGACGCCATCATCGCCCCGCCCGGCCCCGGCGGCGAAACGCGCAGCCCCGGCATGGCGGCCTTGCGGCAGATCCTGTCCTCGCTCGACATTCCCGAACTCGAGCCGGTGCAGAAGGATCACGTGTTGACCAAGACCTTTTTCCTCCTGCGCGATTTTCCCGGCCGCTTCAATTCCGGCCAGCTCTGGGTGGAAGCGCTCGCGGCGGAAAAAGACGACGAGGAGATCGACGGGAAATCCCGCCGGCCCGCGCGCGGCGGCGACGGCGTGTCGTCGATCCTGATCACGTCGAACGATTTCGCCGGCGCATGGGCGATGCGCGCCGACGGCCAGCAGATGCTGCCGCTGGTCGGCGGCGAACCGCGCCAGCGCGAAATGGCTTACCGCGCCGGCGTCAACATCGTGATGTACACGCTGACCGGCAACTACAAGGCGGATCAGGTTCACATCCCGGCATTGCTGGAGAGGTTGGGGCAGTGAAGAGCACGTCGCGATATTTTTCTCTTTACCTCCCCCTGCAAG
>CAMDXM010000092.1 GCA_945878025.1 Pseudorhodoplanes sinuspersici
ATTGTCGGGGGCGATGACGTCGAAGTCCTTCGCCTCAATCGCGAAGCGCTCGGGCGCCTCAGGTGGATTCCCTTGCCGCCCGATCTAGCGGACGAGCTTTTCAGGCTTGCCGATGACGCCGCGTCAATGCGCGACGCTATCAATCAAGCCGATTTGCAACAGCCATTGTCAGCCATTCACGACGCGTGCGAACAGGTGAAGCGGTCGTGGTCGGGATCGAACATCGGCTATCACGCGACAGTCTATTACGGGAATCTCGATCCCGTTCCACCTAACGTCGAATTCAGTACCGAATGGGGCCTGATGGATCGTTGGCCGACGCACCGGCCCGATCCCGGCTGGCGACGGATGGAGTTCGATGTCGTCGAGGATGCCATATACGGGCGGGCTGGCGATCCCAACGTAGACGCGATCACTGAGAAACTTGAAACCATCCGCGAGCGCTTCCTTTCGGCACAAGACGCCGCGCGGTCGGTAATGACCGCCGTACTCGCCAAACAGAAAGACGGATTCCTCGAAGCCAAATTCAAACAGATCGATTCCCTCGTTGCTCCCAACGCCAGACAAATCGAGGGGACCCTGACACCGGGCAGAGTTTGGTCGCGCGATAGTTTGGCTATGGGAAAGGGTATCGTGATCGCCCCGCACCAAAAGGTCGTCGCGCTATCTCTTTCGGCGACCACGCTCAAGAACGGTATCGAAACCTTTGAAAGGACGGTGCGCGAAGTGGCTTCTCACCTGCGACGCACAACATCGCGCAAGGAACGCGCGCAATCAATCGGCACGAATGTCTTTATCGGTCACGGCCGATCTCCGATCTGGCGCGAGTTGAGCGATTTCGTCGAGAAGCGTTTGGGCCTTCCGGTTGACGAATTCAACAGCGTACCGGTCGCTGGGATCGCGACGACGGCGCGCTTGAAAGAACTTCTCGACGCGGCAGCGTTCGCATTTCTGATTATGACTGCAGAGGATGAGCAAAGGGACGGGAAGGTTCGCGCGCGCGAAAATGTCGTACACGAGGCAGGTCTGTTTCAAGGCCGCCTCGGTTTCGAGCGGGCGATTATTCTGATCGAGGACGACTGCGAGGAATTTTCAAACATTCACGGACTCGGCCAAATTCGTTTTCCGAAGGGAAATATCAGCGCGAAGTTCGAGGACATTCGCGCGGTGTTGGAGCGGGAAGGTCTAATCGAGCCGTTGAAATGATCGCGGCTCAAATCGCGAACATTGAGTGTCCCACTGGCGCAGCGAGTGGGACAAATCGGCGAAAAAATATAATCGAATCAATGCTGATTTTTGTGCATGGCGCTCCCTAGGGGAATCGAACCCCTGTTTCAGCCTTGAGAGGGCCGTGTCCTAACCGCTAGACGAAGGGAGCGGAGCGCCTTTCAAATAGCCTCGATCGCGCAACGGGGCAAGCGCGGCGCCCTTGCTGTCATTCCGGGTTCGCGGGCGGAGTTTATCATCGGGCCGCGCCCCGGAATGACATCGGAGGGCGGCCGGGACACGGCGATTACGGCTCATTCGCGAAGCGCAGCCGTCCGGCCGGGCGCAATGTCTTCAGATCGAAAGTGCGGATCTCGGTCGCGCCGGCGATCTCGATGGTGACCACGATGCGGTCCTCCGACGGCGCGATGGAAACGATTTTTGCGCCTTTCGGCAGCAGCGCCACGACTTCCGTGGGCGCCACGCTTCCCTCCGCCCTGAAAAAGCGATAGCCCACCACACCGATGACGACGGCGATGCCGAGAAACGTGGCAAAGCCGGAGAGCAGCATCAGCCAGCGCACCTTGTCGACGATGCGCTGCGCGGCGGGGTCTAAAGGTTTTTCGTCGTCCGGCAGCGGATTGGACATGTCACCCACTCACGAGCGCAAAGAGACCGTCATCGCCGGATCGGAAGATGCCGGCGCGCGCCTCGATCGCGTCCTGGCGGCGCGGATCGAGGGCCTGTCGCGCACGCGGCTGAAAGCGCTCATTCTCGGCGGCGCGGTCACGGTCGGCGGGCGGACCATCCGCGATCCCGAACACCGCGTCAACGCCGCCGATGAGCTCGTCGTCGCGGTCCCGGCGGCGGACGACCCCGAGCCTCAGGGCGAAAATATCCCGCTCACGATCGTCTATGAGGACGGCGATCTTATCGTGATCGACAAGCCGAAAGACCTCGTGGTGCATCCGGCGCCCGGACATTCCTCTGGCACATTGGTCAACGCGCTGATCGCACATTGCGGGGACACGCTCTCGGGGATCGGCGGGGTGAAGCGGCCAGGCATCGTGCACCGGCTCGACAAGGACACCACCGGCCTTCTGGTCGTCGCCAAGAACGACCGCGCGCACAAGAAGCTCAGCATCCAATTCGCCGACCATGGCCGCGAAGGCCCGCTCAAGCGCGAATATCTCGCTTTCGTCTGGGGTGCGCCCGGCCGTCCCCGCGGCGTCATCGAAGCGCCGATCGACCGGCATCCGCATGCCCGCGACAAGATGGCGGTGCGCCAGAATGGCCGCGAGGCGATCACGCATTGGCAGCTTCTGGAGAGCTATCCCGGAACCGACGGCAAGCCGGTCGCGAGCCTCCTCGCATGCCGGCTCGAGACCGGCCGCACACACCAGATCCGGGTGCATCTCGCCCATGCCGGGCACCCCCTGCTCGGCGACGAAACCTACGGCACCGGCTACCGGACCAAGGCGGTGCATCTTGGCCCGGCCGCGCAGGCAGCCCTTGAGGCCCTTGGGAGACAGGCCCTGCATGCTTATATCTTGGGCTTCGAACACCCCATTTCAGGCGAGGAGCTGCAGTTCCGCTCGGAGCTGCCGGCTGACCTCGCCCGTTTGCGTGCGGCCCTGCTTGAAGCGCATGCCAGCCGCGAAAGCGTGAAATCGGGGCCGGAAAAGCGAAAGAAGTAGAACGTTTCCAAAGCCTTAGGTTGCGGCAGCCGGTCACGCCAAGGTGACAGGATTGTAACTTTCTTTCGCCACTGCCTGGCTCTATGCTGCACCTGCGATCAGATTTCGCGATCGCGAGAAGGCGCCGCCGGCTCCTCAAGAGGGGTGGTTCCTGAAGCCCGCCGAATAACCGGGGGCACAAAGTATGGAGGGTGCCAAAATGGCCCGTTCCGCGGCTTTGCCGATGATGACCGCCGAAGGCGGTCTTTCCCGCTACCTCGAAGAAATCCGCCGGTTCCCGATGCTGGAGCCGCAGGAAGAATACATGCTGGCCAAAAGCTGGCGCGAGCACGGCGACCGTGACGCAGCCCACAGGCTCGTCACCAGCCATCTGCGGCTCGTCGCCAAGATCGCGATGGGTTACCGCGGCTATGGCCTGCCGATTTCCGAAATCGTGTCGGAAGGCAATGTCGGCCTGATGCAGGCCGTCAAGCGCTTCGAGCCCGAAAAGGGCTTCCGCCTCGCCACCTACGCCATGTGGTGGATCAAGGCGGCGATCCAGGAATACATCCTGCGTTCGTGGTCGCTCGTGAAAATGGGCACCACCGCGAACCAGAAGAAGCTGTTCTTCAACCTGCGCAAGGCCAAGAGCAAAATCTCGGCGTTGCAGGAGGGCGATCTGCGCCCCGATCAGGTCAAGGTCATCGCCAAGCGCCTTGGCGTGACGGAGAAGGATGTTGTCGACATGAACCGCCGCCTCGGCGGCGATTCTTCGCTCAACGCCCCGATCCGCGAAGACGGCGATAGCGGCGAATGGCAGGACTGGCTGCAGGATGACAGCGCCGGCCAGGAGCAGATCATGGCGGAAGGCGAGGAACTCGATAATCGCCGTGAAGCGCTGAAATCCGCGCTCGCCGTTCTCAACGACCGCGAACGCCGCATCTTCGAGGCGCGGCGTCTGGCCGACGATCCGGTCACGCTCGAACAGCTGGCCGAGGAATTCGGCGTCTCGCGCGAACGCGTGCGCCAGATCGAGGTGCGCGCCTTCGAGAAGGTGCAGAAGGCGGTGAAGAACAAGGTCACGGCGATGGAAACGCCGGCTGCGATCGCAGCCGCCTCCGCGCCGAAGGCTTCGCTGCCGGCGCACTGAACGCCGGAGCATGCGAATTGAAATGGCCGGGCCCAAAAGCCCGGCCATTTTTATTCGCACTATGAAATCAACTTAATTATCAAATCGACGATCTTATGCAGAGTGGAACTCCCCCTAGCGTATCAAGCAGAGCACGTACGGCCGTTTCGTTGGCTTTTATGAATAGAGCCAATCCATACGCAAGAGTAGCACCGCCAGCCAACCTATACGCCCCTTCACGAAGTCCTTTCCACGCAACGCCAGTTTCGCTCACGATCCCTTTGTATGTTCGCCGAAGCGCTTCAAGCACCAAGTTTCGTGCTGACTTGGTAGAAAATTCCCTCGCACGATCGCTCGATGGGCCGGTTCCATCAGTCTCAGCGACGACGTCCGCAAGCATTCCAGCTGCTTTTGGCTCAACAATTTGCGGCGCATGCATTGCCGCTTCTGAAATGTCGCGTGTCGCGGTTAGCGTTTCTTCATTAGAGACACGTTTGGAGGGATCGCGCTTCAGTTCGTCTAGGAGGACAAGGCGATGCTCGTGAGCAGCGAAGATATTCAATGAATCGACAAGGTCATGCAAAATTCCGGCTACTTCTTCTGGTAGCGCCGGACATTCGGGATCATTAGATTCGCGAACGCGAAGATCGACCTCAAGTCTATGGCGCATACTATTCATTTGCGTCCAAAAAGATCTAACCCGCAAATCTACAAGTGAATCTCCCATTGAAATAAGCAGCTTGCTAACGTTCGACTTTAGAGGAGCCAAACGATTGCTGATGCCGCATGAACTCTCCAGCACCTGGCTTCGCTCAAAAATATCCGAGTAGCTTTGGCGCTGGTCGGGGGTGTCTCGGATGCCTTCGCCGGGTGGATCGACCAACGCGATCGGAACATCTTCGTCTCCACCAAACACCAGAGCCTGAGTGCTTTGCGGAGGAATATCATCCAGAGAAGGCTCTTGATCGGGATCAGCCTGGTCGCGTTGCTGCCTCTCTGCTAGCAGTCGCCGGATATGTTCATTTATTGCTTTTGGGCCACGCCCCCACAGCTCTTCCGAAATTTCAGCAATAGACAGTTCCAAATTCTTCGGCGACGGCTGTCCTTCTAATCTGCGCTCGTACCAATCGATCCAAACAGACCAGCTATCGTCAACCCCGAGCAGGGTCTGTCTCAATGACGCCCATCGTGAGCCTACGCTCCAATCGGCTTTCGCGTCTCGCCACAATGGCAATTGGGCAAGGCTCGTTTCGGTTGCGCCGCTCTTAATTTTGTCGATGTCTAATCGGGTGCCCAACGATATGCCCTTCGCATTTGCGGAGTGAATCGCAATGTCGGCTCGCTTAATGGCATTAATCGCTTCAAATTTTGCGCGAGCAAGAGATTTAGTGCTCGCTGAGAAACTTGCAGAAAACGCGGCATCGCAAGCAGCCAGCTTAAACTTCGAGAACGAACTTAAAACCGATGATGCCACCTGAGCAGTTGCCTTGAATTTATCGCCATGTGCCGGATACGCAGAGATGGCCCATGCTGCCGACAGCGCGCGAAAAACACTGACTATCAGTGCTTCAATCTGCTCTCGACTGGGAACAGGTGCCGAAGGCAATACTTGCCCAGGTAAGCACGGCAAAGCTCGCAAGGCCGAGCGCACCGCAATGATTCGAATCATCTCGGGCGAGAAATCATTGATCCACTCGAAATCCTTGTCGATGTGAAGTGCATCTGCCACGGAGATAGCGGCTCCCGACCTTTAGGTAGCTTCTGAAATATCGCTCCCCAATCTACCTCGAATGCTGGTTGGACAAGCTTCTTTTGTCAACGAGTTCAGACGCCGACCACGTTGCGAGAACGCACTAAGCTTGGTGTTTGAGGCCGATCGCGGGCATGGGCGCGTCACACAAAAATGAAAATAGCTGGACGAAAGTCCGACCATTTTTTTATGTCCGCCTTAAGTGTTTCTTAGGCGGGCGATCTGGTTTCAAGCCTCGCTCCGCATTGAAGCGGAGATATTCGTGCCGCATGCCGTAGAGCCCTGCCGCCGTCCACACCACGCCGAAGGCATGGAAAACGAGGGTCCGATACGGCGCGAGCCATTCGAGTCCGGACAAACCGAAGCCCAGCAGCCAGCCGATCCCGATGGTGAAAATCCGGGCGGCGAACACCTGGCTGAGCCAATATTTCACAGGCGGCCTGCCTCGCGTCCGTATTGCCGTCCCGGTTACACGCCTTCAAGAATCCGGATCTCGCGGTCCGCACCGTCGCCCAGCGCGCGCAACGCCTCGGCATAACCCGGGCTGTCATGCGCCGCGATCGCGGCCGCGACGGAATCGAATTCAAGCAGCACGGTTCGCTGTTCGATCCCTTTCTCGTAGACCTTCGCGGGTAGGCCGCGCGCCAGAAAGCGGCCGCCGGCGGCGGTCAGCGCGGGGCCGGCGAGCTTTGCATAGGCTGCGAGCTTGTCCGGATCGTGGATGGAACGATAAACCGATACCCAATACGCCTTCGCCATTGTCAGATCTCCGTCGTCCATTGCTGTTGCGGCCGGACGCAAGACATCCGGAGACGTTCCTTTAATCCGAAGCCGAAAGTCCGGCAATCCGCTCCCGCTCTGCGCCGTAATCCGTCACCGCAGCGGAATCGTCAGCAATCCCGGATGGAAAATATCGTCTTCGATTCCCGGCTCGTTGCCGTCATCGCCCATATCGGTGACCATGTCGGCCTCGGTATTCGCGCCTGAGGGCTTCGACGTATCGGCCGGGCCGGTATAGCCCGGCAGTCCCGACGACGGCGCATTCATGCCGCGAAATGTATTCATCGCCTGCTGACTGCCGATATAGACGCATTTGCAATAATCCGGATCGGCATAGACGAAATAGGCAAGGCCGTTACGCGAGCGGCGCATGAATTTGCGCGCGGGAATCGATTTCAGCCGCGCCATCTGCTGTTCCGTGCGTGCTTCCTTCATTTTGAAGCCGGAATCCTCGAGCTTCATGCCGGTGACTTCCTGCGCCAGCGCGGAGAAACCAAGAAAGCCGGAGACGGTCAAAAAGGAAAGCGCCGCGCGGATCATTGCTTCCACGCCGCGAAGGCTTCCGCGAAAGCGCGTTCGCCCGGCGTGCCTTTTTCCAGCGCCAGGATGGCGCGGCGGTTATTGCCATAGACCACCGGAATGTCGAACCATGCGCGTTCCTTCAACAGCTGGACGTTGCGCTGCAGGTCGGCCTCGGTCGAGGATAATCCGATCAGGAAAAATCCGGTCATCACTTTGACCGCGAGTCCCGCAAGCGGCACGCCGCGGGTCTGCTCGGATTGCTTCATCAGGATGCCGGGTACGTTGGAGATGCCGCCGCCGGCGAAATCGGGCGGCAGATTGAACATGATCTCGACGGTGTGGCTCGCAGGCAGCGTGGTATCCGTGTTGCGCCGGATCGAGAATTTCATGGTGATGCGGCGCTCCGGAATTTCGACATCGGCGCGCACGGCGAGTTCGGGCGGCTGGCCGGGACCGGGCGACACCGTCTCGGTGCGCCAGATCGCCGAGCCGATATAGCGCTTGCCCTGCGGATCGGACGGCTCTTCTTCGTAAAGCACGACGCGCTGCGCGACGGCGGGCCCCGCGGCCTGACCGGGCTGCCCGATGCGATCGGCGATTTTCGGCTGCGATTGCGATCCCGTTGGCGCCGCGGCCGGGCGCGTCACCTGCGACGCGGGAGAACCGCGCAAGGCCTGATAGAGGCCAACGAGGGTCGAGCGCTGCCAATATCCAAATCCGATGAGACCGACCACAAGAACGGCCGCGATCGCGGTCTTGATGATGCCGCCATAGGACCGGCCCAGGCCCACGGGCCCTTCTTGCGTCTCGGACTTGCGCCCGAGAACGCGGCCGCGCTTGCGCGGCTCTTCCGGTTCGGGCGGCGGCTCGAGATTGAAAGGCTCCGGCTCCTCGCGCGGCGCACGCAAGGCGCGCGGGTCGATGCGCGGGTCGGGTCCTGAATCAAGACGATCGAAATCGTGCGCCACCGGCAGATCGGCAAAGGGATCGTGCGCAGGCTCCGGCGCCGGGGCGACGCCGAAATCGCGCCGCAAATCGTCGAGGTCCTGGGTGGGATTGGGCGACCGCGGACGCGATGGCGCGCGCGCGACAGGTTGCGGAGGCGGCGGCGCGGACGGAGGCGCACGGCGCGGCTCGAAGCGAGGCGGCGGCGGAGGCGCGGGAGGCTGTTGCGGATATGCCGGTCGCTGCTGGGGTTGCTGCGGCACGTTGAACGGCGATGGCGCCGGACGCTGCGCCTGTGGCGGCGGCGGTGAAGGCGGCGCGGGTCGCTGCGGCACGGCATTGCCTGCCGGCGGGCGCTGCGGCGATGGCATGGGCGGCATGGGAGCGGCAGGCGCAGGAGCCGGCGCGGGGGCCGCGGGGTGCGATCCGGGATCGGTGCGCGCGCGGCGAGCCGCCTCGGCTTCGACCTTGCGGATCGATTCCTCCAGCGCCAGGCGCTCGCGCGTGACTTCGGATTCTTGCAGCGGCGGATCGATGCCGCGCAATTGCGCGACCAGCGCGCTGCGCGCCCGCTCGTAAAGCGCACGCCTGTTCTCGCCGGTGTTCTTGTCGAGCCCGGCAACAGCGCGCGCGATCAGCGGATAATAATCGGCCATTTCACTCTATATATATGTGCACGTTCCCGCCGAACCGTTCGATTCTCAAGTCTCGAACGGGTTCTGCATCAGTATTGTGTCCTCACGCTCCGGGCTGGTCGAGAGCAATGCCACGGGGCATTCGACCAATTCCTCGATCCGCTTCACGTATTTGATCGCCTGCGCGGGCAGTTCGGCCCAGGAGCGCGCGCCCGCAGTCTTGTCCTTCCACCCCTCCACAGTCTCGTAGACCGGCTCTACCTGCGACTGTGCATGTTCGCTGGCCGGAAGATAATCGATTTCACGCCCGTCCAGGCGGTATCGTACGCATACTTTGATGTCATCGAAGCCGTCCAGGATATCGAGCTTGGTGAGCGCGAGCCCGTTGATCCCGCTGGTCCGCACGGTCTGGCGCACCAGGACGGAATCGAACCATCCGCAGCGGCGCGGCCGCCCGGTGACGGTTCCGAATTCATGGCCCCGCTTGCCGATTTCGCGCCCGATGTCGTTGTCCTGCTCGCTCGGAAACGGCCCCTCGCCGACCCGCGTAGTGTAAGCCTTGCAGATGCCGAGCACATAGCCGAGCGCGCCTGGCCCGAGACCTGACCCGGTCGCCGCCTGCGAGGCCACCGTGTTCGAGGAGGTCACGAATGGATACGTGCCGTGGTCGACGTCCAGCAGCGCGCCTTGCGCGCCCTCGAACAGGATGCGCTTGCCCTCGCGGCGCTTGCCGTCGAGCAGCGACCAGACCGAATCCATGTAAGGCAGGATGCGCGGAGCATATTGCGCCAGATAATCGTAGATATCCTTGGCCGCGATTTCGCTCAGACCGAGACCACGCCGCAGCGCATTGTGATGCGCCAAAAGCCGATCGATCTTGCGGTTGAGCGACGGCAGATCGGCGAGATCCATCAGGCGGATCGCGCGCCGGCCGACCTTGTCTTCGTAGGCAGGACCGATGCCGCGTTTGGTGGTTCCGATGCGGGTTTCGGCATTGGAGCTTTCCCGGATGCTGTCGAGTTCGCTATGCAGCGGCAGGATCAGCGACACATTTTCCGCGATGCGCAGATTGTCCGGCGTCACGGCGACACCCTGCGCCTTCAGCCGGTCGATTTCCTCGCACAAGGCGCGCGGGTCGAGCACCACGCCGTTGCCGATCACCGACAATTTGTTCGGGCGCACGACGCCCGACGGCAACAGCGACAGCTTGTAGGTGATCCCGTCGATGACGAGCGTGTGGCCGGCATTGTGACCGCCCTGGAAACGGACGACGATGTCCGCCTGTTCCGACAGCCAGTCGACAATCTTGCCTTTGCCTTCGTCGCCCCATTGCGAGCCGACGACAACAACAGTCGCCATTCTTGACCTCTCACTGGGCCGCCGCCCGGACCCTCACACAAACCGGGTGCCCGGCCGAAGCGAGGGCCAATCCGGGATAAAGGAAGGCGTCACAAGAGGCAAGAAAAAGCGGCCCTTGTCGCACGGCGGCATGTGTGTAAGCCCTTCAATTCTCGCAGTTTTTTCTTCGGACCAGAGTGACGCAGCGCCAAAGACGCAAAAATTCGCGCAGAGCGGCATAAGGCGGACCGTCAAGCGACCAGTAAGCGCAAGAATCGCGGCAGTCCGGCCATGCGATCGTCGCTATGGCCCCGCCCGCCGCAAGCGTGTAGCAGATTTTCGCCGCTCCCCTTCGGCGCCGCCCGGCCCCGTCATCCAACCAAGCGAAATTCCTCCGGAGACTAACCATGGCGAGCATGCTGGGCCGGTTCGGCGGCTGGCTCTTCCATCAGCCTTATCTGCTGGTCTGCATCACCTACATGTGCTGGGCGCTCAATATCGTGCTCGGGCGCTACGTCGCCGGGCATTTCCCGCCGGTTGCCTTGTCGTTTTCCCGCTGGGGGGTCGCCACTCTCATTCTCCTGCCCTTCGCGTGGCCGTATCTGAAACGCGACTGGCCGGCGATCCGCCGCCACATGCCGCTGATGACCGTGCTCGCTGTCACCGGCACCTCCGCCTACAACACGATGGCGTATTGGGGCCTGCAATACACGCAGGCGATCAACGCGCTGCTCACGCAATCCACCGGGCCGCTGATGATCGCGCTGTGGACTTTTGCGATGTTCGGCGACCGGCTGAGCCTGCGTCAGGTTACGGGCATTTTCATTTCGCTGACCGGCGTCGTTGTCATCCTGTGCCGCGGCGACGTCGAAGTGCTGCGCTCGATCTCGTTCAACCGCGGCGACATCTGGTTCTTCTCGGCGCTGATCATTTTCGCGTTCTATTCGGCGCTGATGAAAAAGCGCCCGGCCATGCATCCGCTCTCGTTCCTCGCCTTTTCGATGGGCTGGGGAACGTTGTGGCTGACGCCGGTCTTTTTGTGGGAATTGAGCACCGGACGCACTGCGCCGGTGGATCTGACGAGCGCGCTCACGCTCATCTATGTCGCGATCTTTCCCTCGATCGTGGCTTACATCTGCTACAACCGCGCGATCGAACTGATCGGTCCGAACCGCGTCGGCGCGCTTTATCCGCTGATCGTCGCTTTCGGCGCGGCCTTCGCAATCCTGCTGCTCGGCGAGCGGCCGCAATTGTTCCATCTCATTGGCTGCATCCTGGTGCTCGGCGGCGCGGTCATCGCAACGCGCAAGGCGGCGCAGGTGCGCGCGGCTTAGAGCAAAATCCCGCGGAGCGGGAATGCGCCGTTCCGCCGCGCATCGTCACGCGACCGCCGGCCCCGCGCGCATTGCCGGAATTCAAGCCCCGATCAACGCCTCCGCATGCGCAGCGCGCCGCCGTCCCAAACGATGACATGCGGACAGCTATCCGCGCCAACGCGATCGCAGAACGATCCGTGCAGATCGACTCTCAGCACGGTCTTCCCGCCAACTTTTCCGACACTCTCAATATCCCGGATATTGGCCGAAAGAGCCTTTGCCCACGTCGTTCCCTGGGAAACCCATATGTCATGCGTGCAGCCTCCCGTTCCGCAATATGCGCTGCAGATTTCGCCGTAATCGATGACGTAATCCGCGATTCCGTCGCCATTGAAATCGAAAATGCGAATTGCGGATCGCTTGATGCTTCGTACAGGCTGTTCGCAATCCTTCAACTCATTCAGCAGATCGCTTCTTATGAGCTCGGGCAATTCCTGCGCCGCCGCGTCGCCTTGCAGCGACAATACAAGCGCCGCTCCCATCCACCACTTGATCACCGGCCGTCTCCCCCTGCCAATCACCGCCCATTGTAACAACAATCGGCATATGGCGAATACTTGCGAAAGACGCGACTTGCGGATTTCGGGATGCCTTTTCGCGGTGCGGCCGGAGGAATCCGGACTGACTCTCGAACGCTTTTGGAATTTCAGCGCCCTGGAGCATTTTCCGGCGAAGCCTGCCCCGGACTTGATCCGGGGTGGACACCGGTTCGCCGCAGAAAATGCGACAAATAAAAGAAATCCAGACTGTGTTCCGATCCAATTCGATCGGAACACAGTCTAGAATTTCAAGGTCCTGGCCTGCTGTACCTGCGGCAAGGCGCGCACCGCTTCCAGCACCTTCGGCGGCAATTCGCCGTCGATCTCGATCAGCGCCACCGCGTTTGCGCCCGGCGCCTCGCGGCCGACATGGAAGGTCGCGATGTTGATGCCGGCCTCGCCCAGGGTGGACGAGAATTTTCCGATGAAACCCGGCTTGTCGAGATTGGTGATGTAGATCATCGACTCGCCGAATTCCGCGTCCATACGGATGCCCTTGATATTGACGATGCGCGGGCGGCCGTCGGCGAACACCGTGCCGGACACCCAGCGCGTCTGCCGTTCGGTCACAACGGTAACGGTGATCAGGCTTTCGTAATCGTCGGACGCCTCGCGCGTGGTCTCTTCCACGACGATGCCGCGTTCCTTGGCGACGACCGGCGCGGACACGACATTGATGTCCTGCAGCATCGGCCGCAGGAAGCCTGCGATCGCGGCCGAGGTCAGCGCCTTGGTTTTCATCTGCGCAACCGCGCCTTCATAGGTGATCTGGATTTTCTTCACGCCGGTTTCGGTGAGCTGACCGGCGAAGGAGCCGAGTTTCTCGGCGAGCGAAATGAAGGGTTTCAGCTTCGGCGCTTCCTCGGCGGTGATCGAGGGGAAATTCACCGCATTGGAAATCGCGCCGCGCAACAGATAGTCCGACATCTGCTCGGCGACCTGCAACGCGACATTCTCCTGCGCTTCCGAAGTGGAGGCTCCGAGATGCGGCGTGCAAATGACGTTTGGATGTCCGAAAAGCGGATTTGCCGTCGCGGGCTCGGTCGTGAACACATCGAAGGCCGCGCCCGCGACCTGTCCGGCATCGAGCGCCGCGCGCAATGCCGTCTCGTCGACGAGACCGCCCCGCGCGCAATTGACGATGCGCACACCCTTTTTCATCGCCGCGAGAGCCTTGGCGTCGATGATGTTCTTGGTCTTCTCGGTCATCGGCGTGTGCAGGGTGACGAAATCGGCGCGCTTGAGAAGGTCGGCGAGCTCCACCTTTTCGACGCCGAGCTCCATCGCGCGTTCGGGCGACAGGAATGGATCATAGGCGATCACGCGCATGCGAAGGCCGAGCGCGCGATCCGCCACGATCGAGCCGATATTGCCCGCGCCGACGACGCCAAGCGTCTTGCCGGTGATCTCCACGCCCATGAACTTGTTCTTTTCCCATTTGCCGGCTTGGGTCGAGATATCGGCCTGCGGGATCTGGCGTGCGAGTGCCAGCATCAGCGTGATGGCGTGTTCCGCGGTGGTGATCGAATTGCCGAACGGCGTATTCATCACGATGATGCCCTTGGCCGTCGCGGCGGGAATATCGACATTATCGACGCCGATGCCGGCGCGGCCGATGACTTTCAGGCCTTTCGCCATTTCCAGGATTTTCGGCGTCACCTTGGTGGCCGAGCGGATCGCGAGGCCGTCAAAGCCGCCGATGATCTCCGCGAGTTTGTCCTTGTCCTTGCCGAGATTGGGCTGGAAATCCACGTCGACGCCGCGATCTTTGAAAATCTGGATGGCGGCGGGCGACAGCGCGTCGGAGATGAGAACCTTCGGGGTCATGATCTTCTTTCCTTCACC
>CAMDXM010000093.1 GCA_945878025.1 Pseudorhodoplanes sinuspersici
TCGGCGGGGTTTTTCTTTGGCCCGCTTTCCGGGCAATTTTCACGCAAAACCACACGGCCCTTTTGTCGGCGGGGCGGAGCGCCTATATTCAGCCTGCCGGCGCAAGCCGGCTATGGCGATAAACGTGCGTCGTAATAAGCCTTTCGGACCCGGGGGCAGTACCCGGCGCCTCCACCAAAGCCCGGCGGGAACGGGTTTCGGCGGGGGCGAACTAGGATCGACGAGGGTGTAAAAGTCGCGCTTTTGCCCGGACTGGGTCCAACGTTATCGGGCCAAAACCATAGTTGCCAATGACAACTATGCTCCGGTTGCTCAGGCCGCGTAAGCGGTTTGAAATATACCGACTTGAAGCCCTGACGGGTTAAGCTCCGTCAGGCGGGGTTCGGAGGCACCTGGCAACAGAAGCCTCCACTCATTTTTGTACCGGGGAAAACCAAAGCTGGCGTTCGACGCACGGAGCGTTAGCATTGGGGTTTACGAATCTCTCGGCCGCCCATTGGGCGCCAACGGGTCTTCACGATGGCCACGGATCATATCCGCTACGACATTCTCGCCCAGGACGCCCTGCGAGGCGTGATGCGCGACGTACTGACCGACGCCGCCAAGAACGGCCTGCCCGGGGAACATCATTTCTACATCTCGTTCGACACCAATGCCGAGGGCGTGCGGATATCGGATCGCCTGAAGGAACAGCATCCGCAGGACATCACCATCATCCTGCAGCATCAATTCTGGGACCTCGCCGTGACCGACGATCATTTCGAGGTCGGGCTGTCCTTCAACGGCGTACCGGAGAAACTGTTCGTTCCGTTCGAAGCGGTGAAAGGCTTTTTCGATCCGTCGGTCCAGTTCGGCCTGCAATTCGAAACGATCGAAACGAATGCCGCGACGCAAGCTGACGCGACCGGCGGCAGCGAACGGCCGGCCGAAATTCAGCGCGTGACCGCGCCGCTCGCCAAGGCCGATCATGCCTCCGGCTCGCTGCCGGCCCCCGCCAATCCGGAAGCCGGCCTCAAGCTGGTCGAGCCCGCTTCAGACACGCCCAATACTGGCAAGCCGTCCGGCGAAGTCGTCCGTCTCGACCGCTTCCGCAAGAAATAACCGCTTAGGCCTTGCGGCCATGGCCAGCAAACCGACCTCAAAAAAATCCCGCACCGAGACCGATTCCTTCGGCGCCATCGGCGTGCCTTCGGACCGCTATTGGGGCGCGCAGACGCAGCGTTCGATCGGCAATTTCCGCATCGGCGAGGAGCGCATGCCGGCGCCGCTCGTGCGCGCGCTCGGCATCGTCAAGCGCGCCGCTGCCGAGACCAATATGAAACTCGGCTCCCTCGAAGCCAAACACGGCAAAGCGATCGTGCGCGCCGCGCAGGAGGTGATCGACGGAAAACTCAGCGGTCATTTTCCTCTGGTCGTCTGGCAGACCGGCTCCGGCACCCAGAGCAACATGAACGCCAATGAAGTCATCTCCAACCGCGCGATCGAAATGCTGGGCGGCGAGATGGGCTCGAAGAAGCCGGTGCATCCCAACGATCACGTCAACATGAGCCAGTCGTCGAACGACACGTTCCCGACGGCGATGCATATCGCGGCCGCCGAAGAGATCGCGCATCGGCTGATCCCCGCGCTCGCGCACCTGCATCGCGCATTGCAGAAAAAAGAAAGGATGTTCGCGAACATCGTGAAGATCGGCCGGACGCATACGCAAGACGCAACGCCGCTCACGCTCGGTCAGGAATTCTCGGGCTATGCCGCCCAGGTGAAATCCGGCATTGCGCGCCTGCAGGCCGGATTGAAGGAACTCTATCCGCTGGCGCAAGGCGGCACCGCGGTCGGGACCGGGCTGAACGCCAAGCCGCGTTTCGCCAGGATGTTCGCGCGGCGCGTGGCGCAGATCACGAAACTGCCTTTCGTCACGGCGCCCAACAAATTCGAGGCTCTGGCCTCGAACGACGCCTATGTGTCGGTGCATGGCGCGATCAATTCGACGGCGACCGGGTTGTTCAAGATCGCAAACGACATCCGCCTGCTCGGCTCCGGCCCGCGCTCGGGGCTCGGCGAACTGATTTTGCCGGAAAACGAACCCGGCTCCTCGATCATGCCGGGCAAGGTCAACCCGACGCAGACCGAGGCGATGACGATGGTCTGTTGCCGGATATTCGGGAACCACACCACGATCACGGTGGCGGGCTCGCAGGGCCATTTCGAGCTCAATGTCTACAAGCCGGTGATGGCGCAGGCCATGCTGCAATCGATCCGGCTGATGTCGGACGCCGCGCGTTCATTCACGGATCACTGCGTCGCCGGCATCCGCGCCGACGAGAAGCGCATCCGCGAATTGACCGAGCGCTCGCTGATGCTGGTCACCGCGCTGGCGCCGAGAATCGGTTACGACAACGCGGCCAAAATCGCCAAAACCGCGCATGCGAAGGGCACCACCTTGCGCGAAGAAGCGGTTGGCGGCGGATTTGTTTCAGCGAAAGAATTCGACCTATTGGTGCGCCCTGAAAAGATGACCGGGCCGCGCTAACATCACTGTTTCACAACGCGAATCCGGAATCGTGTTGCTGTGCATTAATCGCGTGGCAACAGTATTTCTGTGTCCGGGTGGCCAGCAATATTCGTTTCTGCCACTGTATTGGCGCAATCAACAGACGGTATTTGCATTACCGAATGGGCTCGCGAGGGCCCTGCATAACCGGTTACCGCCGGATCTTAGATGGGCGACGTCGTTAATCTTAGACGGGCACGGAAAACCGCTGTCCGGCAGCAAAAAGCGGATAAAGCTGCCGGCAACAGAATTTTTCATGGCCGCTCGAAAGCCGAACGCTTCTTGCAGGAAGTGCAAAAAGCGCGGCGCGACCTTTCCGATCGTGATCTCGACAGTCACCGACTTGGAAGTGGAGAGGCCAATGAAGTCTCCGGTCGTCAAAAGATCGATCGTGATCGCCGGACACAAGACTAGTGTCAGCCTTGAGGATGCTTTTTGGAAAGGGCTTAAGGAAATTGCCGACGCGCGCGAGATGACCCTGTCGGAGCTTGTCGCGTCAATCGATACGGATCGCAAGCACGGAAATTTGTCGTCCGCGATCCGGCTGTTTGTTCTTGATCATTTCCGGTCGCAGCTGACACAAAAAGAAAATCGCCGGGATCCCTCCCCCGCGCGTGCCGCGTCCTGAAGCCTTTCTGAAGTCGTTCAGCCTGTAAAAGCTGGTCAGTCCGTAAAAGCTAGAATGTGTTTCGCTCCGCCGCGGACGGCGTGGTCGCTTGCGGGCGCGTGGGCGCCTGCGCCGGCCTGCGAAGGCCGGGGGCCGGCGCGATCTCGAGCGGCGGCGGCAACGGCGCGGCGCGTTCCAGCGTGACCGGCTTTTGCGCCGGCGCGGGATCCGGCCCCTTCGCGCGCGGCCGCGGCAGAACGACATTGCGGTCGGGCGCTGGCAAATCCGGGATGACGTCCGCGTCCGGTATCGACTGCGTCGTCTCGCGAACGGGGCCGCGGCCCTGTTCGATGGCTTCCAGTTTCTTCGATTGCTGATCGACCGCGCGCAAGGCGAGCCATCCGGCGAGCGCCGACGCATCGATATTGCGCTTGGGGCCGCCAAGCGGCCCGCGCAGCGAAACGGCGATTTCCGGCCGGCCGGACGACCCCGCGGCCGGACCCGAAAGCACGATGCGCGCATCCAGCGTCGCGTTGACGAGATCGAGATTTCCCGATGCCGTGAGATCCGCGCCTTTTGCGCGCGCGATCATGGTCGACAGCCGCGCCTGTCCGCCCGCGACCGCGATCACGCCATCGGCATGCGCGATCTCAAGCGCGCCGGAATCGAGCCAGGGCGCGACGGCGTCGCGGATTTTCGCCGGGTCCAGCGCCAATCCCCTGTCCGCCGCCCGCATCACGGTCGGAAAGACGCGCGGATCGAGACCGCTGACGTTCGCGCGCTCGAGCGACAATGTGCCGTTGCCGGCCAGCGAGCCGACCAGCGCCTTCGCGCTGAGCCCCGCGCCCTCGACATCGAATTGAAGCCCGAAGCGTCCGGCGACCGGATTACCTTCGAGCGGAAGAAAAGCGCGCGCATCGGCATTTTTCAGCGAAAACCGCGCTCTCAGATTGAGCCCCTCGGCCGCCTTGCGCAGCGACATTTCGCCGGACAGCTTGCCGTCGGCAAGATCGCCTTCGATCGCCTCGGCGGAGAATTCCGACGGATCGAGGCGCAGCGACGTGCGCAATTTTTTCACAATATAGGCCGGACCGATATTGGCCTGCGCCGCCGTCAAGGCGATCCGGCCCGAAACGCCGCCGAGCAATCCCGCCGAGAACGGTTCGGCCGGCCATGCCGCAGCGTCGGCGCGCGACGGCGGCATGCCCGCGATGCCGGCAAGGATGACCGCGGCATCGATCGCGTCGGCGTCGAACTGACCCGTCACGCGCGGGACCGACGCGAGATCGACGTCGAAGGCGCCGCGCATCGCAGCGCCGGCGATATTGCCCGCCGCATTCTCAAACTTGAATTGCCGGCCATTCATGATGACGCGCGACGTGAGCGCCGCGATCAGGCGATCGCCCGGCGCGCCGGACGAAGACCGCATCCAGCCGAGATCGGCGTTCGTCACCGCGAGATCGAATTGCCCGCTTGCGCCCGCCTCCTTCGATAGACGCATCGTTCCCTGCAGACGGGCGTCGAGACTGTCCGCATTCGTCATCCGGCCATCGAGCTTGATGGCGCCGTCGAGCGGGCCCTGCGCATTGAGCACGAACCGGCCCGGCCCTTTTGCCGACGCCGCCGCGCGCTCAAGACCGATCAGCCGGAATATCTGCGCGCTGTCGTCGGCCTCCACGCTTGCATCCACCTGCGCCAGCGCCTGCAGGACGCTGGAATGGTCGCCCGTGGCGCCGGATTTGAGCGCGATGCGAAGTCCGCCGGATTGTCCGTTAAGCGCAAAGCGCGCGGTGCTGCGTCCTTTTTCCGCCGCATCCTCGACATCGAGCGTGGCGCGAAGCCTGGTCGCTCCCATGCGTTCGATCATGCGCCGCGCGGGCTCGGCCGCCGGCGGCGCGAATTTCGCCAGCAGCGCCGACAGGCCGGTGAGATCGCGCGCATCGAGATCGACGCTCAGGCTGCCGCGCGGCAGCGAGGCCGTCATGCCGATGCGCCCGCTGGCGTTAAGCGATACGCCGCCGAATTCGCCGAGACTCACGCGCTCGACGGTGAGGCCATCGGGATCGAATGTGAGCTTGGCATGCGCCTTGCGCGCCTCGATCCCGGCGATGGTCGCGCGGCCGATATTGACGGCGAGCGAGACTTCGCCCGGCCGGTCGAGCTTCAAGCTGCCGAAGGCGGCGAGCACGTAATCCAGCACGCTGTCGACATCGAGCTCGGCGGCGTTGAGTTCCGCGTCGAGGCGCGCTTTGCGCTTGTCGCTCGGCCACAGATAAACGAGCCGGCCGTCCACCGTCTTGCGGTCGATCTCCGCTTTCAGTTTTTCGAACGCGATCCTGTCGCCGTCGAGCGAAACATCCGCGCGCAGCCGGATCGGCTTGGCGGCTCCCTCGGGCGCCGGATCGTCGCGGCCGCCGAGCCAGCGCAGCAGCAGACGCGGATCGGCGGATGCAACATCGGCGGGTCCGGTGAAGGAAAATCCGTCCTGCGCCAATCCCGCCTTGCCGCCGAAGGTCACGTCGGTGAAACCCGGCGCGCGGAATGCGATGCTCTCGAGCGCGATGCCGGCGCCGACGGAGGTCAGATCGGCGCGCAAATTCTGCAGCGGCGCGCCGCCCAGCGTGACCGTGTCGGCGCTGAAACCGATCTTCATGGGGAACGGCAAAGACAACGCGCCGCCGAAACTCTCTGCGAAAGCGCGGATGGCGGCGAGCGGCGCGCGGCGCAATTGCCCGGTCGTGGCGGTCAGCCGGTCGATATCGAGCGAATTCGCGGAGAGCGCGCCATCGAGCCGCGGGCGTTCGCCGAGCTTCAGATCGGCGGCGCCGTTGAGTTTCAGGGCGCGGTCTTCCGGGCCATACTGGAAGTCGATCTGCTCGAACGCGGCCGATCCGGAATCGGCCTTCACACGCGCCGTGAGACGCCACGGCTCGTTGACGACCGCGCGTCCGCTCGCGAGCATGGTCCCGACCGGCCGGATGAAAGTCACGCCGCCGTCGAATTTCGGAATGTTGTCGTCCAGCGTGACGACGCCGTCGCCTTCCGCGGTCAGGGCGCGCTCGGACGGATCGAGGTTGAAGCGGACACGGATATTGCCGGATTCCTGCCGTGTCGTATTGATCCGGTAGCCGTAGAGGTCCTTGTCCGAGACGAACGCGCCTTCGCCGCGGAACGATCCGGCGAGCGAGCGGACTTCCCCGTCGAACCAGAGCTTGTCCAGGACAAAGCGCCGATTGCTCGCGGCGTGGACGAGCGTCAGGCGCGCATCCTCGACATGCAGATGATCCACGGCCAGCGCGCCGGCGTCGAAGCCCAATCCGCCCGACGGCAGCGAGGCGCGGCCGTCCGCGGCGAGCGCGACGGTGAGCTGCGGGCCGGCGATGCGGGTCTGCGACGCGCGCAGCTGGCCGCGCACCAGCGATCCGAGCGAAAATTCAATGCCCAGCGATTTGGCGCGCAAGGCATCCTCGCCGCGCGGGCCGATTTCAACGCCATTGAGAAGGAGCGTCGGCGTCGGCAGCAGGCGCACATCGATCGCGCCATCGACGCGGACGGGAAGCCCGATCAGCCGGCTCGCCTCGACCTCGAAACGCGGCCGATAGTCGTTCCAGTCGACGAAAAGCGGACCCACGAGCGCCGCCAGCAACGCCAGGATCAACGCAATCGCAAAGCCAAGCAACGTCGTCTGCACGCCCTTATCCGCTCAATCGGCCGGGAGAAACCGGCGTGTTCGTGAACGAGGCTCTTCAAGGAACCGGAACAGTCTCGCACGATATCCCGGTCCGGGCCAGTTTCGCGCCCCGCGATGGACGATTTCACAAAACCGCCATGTATCCGCGCCCGATCGCCCCCTCATGCCGCGCCTTAGGGGCAAATCTGTGTCGTGCGGGCGCAATCGCGTGGTGACTTGATAGTCGTCATGGCCGGGCTTGTCCCGGCCATCCACGTCTTGCTTAGCCAAGCAAGAAAGACGTGGATGCCCGGCACAAGGCCGGGCATGACGGTGGAGGGATTTGTGCGAGCAATCGGCATCAGCGAGAGGATGACAACCTCACCCCGCCGGCAGCATCTTTCCCGGATTCATGATGTTGTGCGGATCGAGCGCCTGCTTGATCGAGCGCATGACCGCGAGCGTCACGGGCCCGTGCTCGGCATTCAGATATTTGATCTTGCCCTGCCCGACGCCGTGCTCGCCGGTGCAGGTGCCTTCCATGCGCAAGGCGCGCTCGGCCAGACGCTCGAGGAAGGATTCCGCCTTCTTCAATTCGCCGGCGTCGTTCACGTCGATCAGAAGTCCGATATGGAAATTGCCGTCGCCGACATGGCCGACGATCGGCGCGAGCAGGCCGGCCTCATCCGCGTCGGCCTGCGATTCGGTAACACACTCCGCCAAGCGCGAGATCGGCACGCAGACATCGGTCGCGAGCGGCTGCGAGCCGGGGCGCAATCCGCGCTGCGCCCAATAGGCGTCGTGCCGCGCCTGCCACAGCCGCGTGCGCTCCTCGGCCTTGGTCGCCCATTCGAACGGGCCGCCGCCGAGATCCTTGGCAATCTCACCAAAACGTTCCGCCTGTTCGGCGACGCCCGATTCCGAGCCGTGAAATTCCATCAGGAGGAGCGGCGTCTCGGGCAATGTGAGTTTGGAATAGGCGTTGCTCGCTTTCACCTGCAACGCATCGAGCAATTCGATGCGCGCGACCGGAATGCCGGACTGGATGGTGAGAATGGTGGCGTTGCAGGCCGCTTCCACCGACGGAAACGGACAGACACCAGCCGAGATCGCTTCCGGGATGCCGTAAAGCTTGAGCGTCAATTCGGTGATGATGCCGAGCGTGCCTTCCGAGCCGATCATCAGGCGCGTGAGATCGTAGCCCGACGACGATTTTTTCGCGCGCCGCGCGGTGGTCATCACCTCGCCATTGGCAAGCACCACTTTCATCGACAGCACATTGTCCTTCATGGTGCCGTAGCGCACGGCATTGGTGCCCGACGCCCGCGTCGCCGCCATGCCGCCAAGCGAGGCGTCGGCGCCCGGATCGATCGGAAAGAACAGGCCCTGGTCGCGCAGATGCTCGTTGATCTGCTTGCGGGTGATGCCGGGTTCGATCACGCAATCGAGGTCTTCCGCATGCACGGCGAGAACGCGATTCATGTCGCGGAAATCGATCGAGACGCCGCCCTGCGGAGCGTTGACGTGTCCTTCGAGCGAGGTGCCAGTGCCGAAAGGAATGATCGGCATATTGTGTTTTAAGCAAATGCCGACGACCTGCTGCACGTCGGCGGTCGATTGCGGAAACACCACCGCGTCCGGCGGCTGGTTCGGGATCCAGGTCGTGGTGTGGCCATGCTGCTCGCGCACGGCTTGCGAGGTCACGAGCCGATTGCCGAAGGCGGCGGCGAGATCGCGTAAAGCGGCTGAGACGATCTTCGGCTCGCGCGCGACGGCCGGCGCCCACATTTCGCTGACTGACATTGGCGTTTCCTCTTAGTTTCTTGCCTCGCAATTTCTTCTTGCGTGGTTTTTACCGCGATTTTCCACGCATTTCCTTGCGAAAATGCCGGATTTGACGACATTTCGCTGCCTTTCGATGATCGAATCCGGCAGCTTCGGTGTTTACAGCATGACCCTGAAAAGCATGCCCCGGACTTGATCGGGGGTGGGCGCCGGTTTTCGGACAAGGTCATGCTGTCCTAGGACGACCATATGATGCTCGACCGGATCGACCTCGAACCTGTCTTTTTCGCTCCGTTCGTCTCCTCGGTGATGCGGGTCGAGCCGCAATGGATCGACTATAACGGCCATCTCAACATGGCCTATTACAATGTGCTGTTCGACAAGGCCGTGGACGAGGCCTATGCGCTCCTTGGCATCGGCGAGAGCTACCTGAAGACGCGCAAGCATTCGACCTTCACGGTCGAGGTGCATCTGCGCTATTTGCGCGAACTGCACGCCAACGATCCCGTCCGGGTGACCTTCCAGCTCCTCGATTTCGATTCCAAGCGGCTGCATTTCTTCAAGCAGTTGTTCCACGCCACCGAGGGCTGGGTGTCGGCGACCTCCGAAAGCCTCTCCCTGCATGTCGACATGCGGAGCAAGAAGACGGCGGCCTTCCCGGCCGATGTGCGCGCGACGCTCAAGAAGATGAAGGACTCGCATGCGCGGCTGCCGCGGCCCGAGGCCGCCGGAAAGCGCATCATGATGCCGGAGAAAAGCAGCTAGCGGCCCGGCCGTGCTTGATCCGTCACCCTGAGGTGCCCGGCGTAGCCGGGCCTCGAAGGGCGACGGCCCGTCAGCGCGGGGCGGGGCCGTTCATCCTTCGAGGCTCGCTGCGCTCGCACCTCAGGATGACGGATTGAGAGCCGCTGCTGTCTGAGCCTTCGCGGGCATGACACTGAGGGGAAACAGGGCTACCCCTCCCCATCAGCGCCTCGCGATGCCATCTTACTCCATAAGGATTCGCGACGTCCGCGATCCTTCTATCCGGAACCCGAATGGCCGAACCGCAGAACCGACCCGGCGAAAACGCGCCTGCCCCCGCCACGGGCGGGATCGCCGCGCGCGCGATGGCGCAGGCCCGCGGCGGCCTCGCTTATCTCGACGACCTGAACCCCGAGCAGCGGCTCGCGGTCGAGACTCTCGACGGCCCGGTTCTGGTGCTGGCGGGCGCCGGCACCGGCAAGACCCGCGTGCTGACAACGCGCATCTGCCACATCATCAATCTCGGCCGCGCGCATCCGCGCGAAATCCTTGCGGTGACCTTCACCAACAAGGCCGCGCGCGAGATGAAAAACCGCATCGGCGCGATGATGGGCCAGGTGGTCGAGGGCATGCCCTGGCTCGGCACCTTCCACGCCATCGGCGTGAAAATCCTGCGCCATCACGCCGAGATGGTCGGCCTGAAAAACGGCTTCACAATCCTCGACGTCGACGATCAGGTGCGTTTGCTGAAACAGATTCTGGAAGCCGAGAATATCGACGAGAAGCGCTGGCCCGGCCGCGTGCTCGCCGCCATCATCGACGGCTGGAAAAATCGCGGGCTCACGCCCGAACAGGTGCCGGCGGGCGAAGCCGGCGCGTTTGCCAACGGACGCGGCAAGCAACTCTACACCGCCTATCAGGAGCGGCTGAAGATTTTGAACGCCGTCGATTTCGGCGATCTGCTGATGGAGAATATCCGGCTGTTCCGCGAGCGGCCGGATGTGCTTAGCGATTACCAGCGGCGCTTCAAGTTTATCCTGGTCGACGAATATCAGGACACCAACACCGCGCAATATCTGTGGCTGCGGCTGTTGGCGCAGGCGGGGAGCGCGCGCGCGCCGGGCCTCGTCCTTCGAGACGCACCACTTCGTGGTGCTCCTCAGGATGAGGAGAGAGAGCCGGACGAACCCGCCAACCTCAATCCTCACCCTGAGGAGCGCGGCGGCACGCCGCGCGTCTCGAAGGGCGAGGCCGAGCCGGCGCAACCGCGCGCACCCAAAAACATCTGCTGCGTCGGCGACGACGACCAGTCGATCTATGGCTGGCGGGGCGCGGAGGTCGACAACATCCTGCGCTTCGAGAAGGATTTCCCCGGCGCCAAGGTCATTCGCCTCGAGCGCAATTATCGCTCGACCGGCCACATCCTCGCCGCCGCCTCGCATCTGATCGCGCATAACGAAGGCCGCCTCGGCAAAACGTTGCGCACCGAAGACGTGCCGGGCGAGAAGGTCACCGTCACCGGCTCCTGGGATTCCGAGGAAGAAGCGCGCGCCATCGGCGAGGAGATCGAGGAATTGCAGCGGAGAAAGCATCCGCTCAACGAAATCGCCATTCTCGTGCGCGCCTCGTTCCAGATGCGCGAATTCGAGGATCGCTTTGTCACCCTCGGCCTGCCTTATCGCGTGATCGGCGGACCCCGCTTTTATGAGCGCGCGGAAATCCGCGACGCGCTGGCTTATTTTCGCGTGATCCAGTCGCCCGCCGACGATCTGGCGTTTGAGCGCATCGTCAATGTGCCGCGGCGGGGCCTCGGCGACGCCACGCTGAAACAACTGCACGATCACGCCCGCGCGCGCCGCATCCCGCTCACCGAGGCCGCGCGCGCCATCGTCGAGACCGATGAACTCAAGCCCAAAGCGCGTAGCTCGCTACGCGCGTTACTTGATCTCTTCGCGCGTTGGACAAATCAGCGCGACGCGCTGCCGCATACGGAGCTGGCCGAAATCGTGCTCGATGAAAGCGGCTATACCGACATGTGGCAGAAGGACCGTTCCGCCGACGCCGCCGGGCGTCTCGAAAACCTGAAGGAGCTCATTCGCTCCATGGAGGAATTCGAGAATCTCTCCGGCTTCCTCGAACATATTTCGCTGGTCATGGATCGCGACAACAACGCGGATGCCGACGCCGTCAACATCATGACGCTCCACTCGGCCAAGGGACTGGAATTCGACACCGTATTCCTGCCCGGCTGGGAGGAAGGCTTGTTTCCGCATCAGCGCTCTTTGGATGAGAGCGGCCGCGCGGGCCTGGAGGAAGAGCGCCGTCTTGCGCATGTGGGGCTGACGCGCGCGCGCAAACGCGCCAAGCTTTTTTTCGCCACCAACCGTCGCATCCACGGCATGTGGAATTCCACCTTGCCCTCGCGCTTCCTCGACGAATTGCCGGAGGCGCATGTGGAGGTGACCGAAAGCAAGGGCGGCGCTGGTTTCGGCGGCCAAGGTGGTTATGGCGCCTCGCGCTTCGACTCTTTCGCGCCCGCGGGCTCGAGCTACGCGACGCCCGGCTGGCAGCGCGCGAAAGCGCGCAAGAAGGAAGAGGAAGGATTTTCCGACGACGGCATGGATTACGATGCCGCCGAGCGGCGCAGATTTGGCGACGGCGACGCGAGTGGCGGTGACTTTTCTTCTTCACCTCCCCCTGAAAGGGGGAGGTCCGCGGCCGCAGGCCGCGGGGTGGGGGTCGAAGGCCGCCACGGCGCACATGCCGGACGCGGCGCCGGCACGGCGAAAGGCCGCTTCGCCGCGCGGCGCGAACCGCTCACCATCGAAGGCGAACTGGTGGCGAAATCGACCGGCACGACATCGATATATGCAATCGGCGACCGCGTGTTTCACATCAAGTTCGGCAACGGCGACGTCACGGCCGTGGACGGCAACAAGCTGACCATCCTGTTCGACAAGGCGGGAGAGAAGCGCGTGGTGGATAGTTTTGTGGAGCGGGTGTGATCCGTTAAGGCCACTTTTCCAGGAGCCCGGCTGTGGGACCGATGGCGCTCTTCGACAAGTCTTTCATCGAGATGCTCAACATCGATGAAGCGACCATCTTCGATGTTCTATTTTGCACGAATATTTGTCCGATTTTCTACACGGAAGTGCTGGCTGATTTGAGCTTAGACACTGACGCCAATCGGCCCAACGAAAAAGTAGTGGCCGATCTGGCGCGCAAGACACCCATCCTTCACGCCTATCCGAACATTTTCCATTCGTCCATTTGCCTTTTCGAATTGATGGGCCAGTCGATTGATATGCGACACGTTCCTTTAGTCGGCGGCGGGCGGCCTGTTCGCCATCATGGTGAGGTGGGCATTATTTTTGAGGAACGTCCCGAAGCAAAGGCCTTCGGAAGGTGGCAACGGCAGCAATTCTTCGAGCTGGAGAGAGAGCTCGCTAGCAAATGGCGAGCACTCTTGAGTGGCGCCGACCATCGAAGCATCGCCTCGCTGGTGACACGGACACTGCAAATCGAAACTACGCCCAAAACACTTCCGGAGGCACTAACGATCGCCCGTCATGCTTTGGAGAGAGACGGCCAAAGATTTCTAACTCTAAAGACCGCATACGCGCTCTTGGGACTGCCTCCTAAAGAATTCAGAGATATCTCCGGGCTATGGAAGAGCAGCGGGCGCCCACCTTTGTCGAAATACGCACCGTATACATATCATTGCTTGCTCATCGACGTATTCTTTTATGTCGCCGCTGAAAAGCGACTCATTTCTCCGGATCGAGCAAGTAACAAGATCGATATGGCGTATCTATACTATTTGCCTTTCACGATGATGTTTATTTCAAACGACAAATTGCATCGGCGTATTGCTTCGCTTTTCATGGATAAACAGCAAAAATTCGTCGGCGGACAAGAGCTCAAGGACGACCTAAAGCTACTTGATGGCTATTACTCGTCAATGCCACAGGAGGAGCGTGATCAAGGACTATTTCGAATTGCTGAACGGCCGCCGAACGATTCCACTTACTTGACGACGCGCCTTTGGAAGGAATTTGGATTCAAGCTTTCTGCTCCGGCACCGACAAAAAAGAACCCGGTCGCGGATGAGAAAATTCTAGCTAAGTTACGGGGCATTAAGGCGCAACGGTCGCAGCCGAGCGGCCGATTTTCGCCCGAGGAATTGGCCGATCCACAGCACTTATCATTTGAAAGATTGGTGCCGGTACATAGAGGAAAGTGGCGGTTGATGCCGCCTGGGGTGGAAGCGGACGCATGAACTAATGCTTTTCGATTTTGATCGCGAAACGGGGGCGCGGGCATGCCGAAACGGCGCAAAGCTATGCCGCCCCTGTCATCACCCGCAAAAG
>CAMDXM010000094.1 GCA_945878025.1 Pseudorhodoplanes sinuspersici
GATCCTTGCCGCGGAAAACCTGAGCGTTGATTTTGGCGGCGTGCGCGCGGTCGATAATGTGTCCTTCAGCGTCAACAAGGCCGAGATTTTCGCGATCATCGGCCCGAACGGTGCCGGCAAGACCACATTGTTCAACCTGATATCCGGAGTTTACACGCCCAGCGCTGGCCGCGTGCGCCTGAATGGCGAGGATGTCATGCACAAGCCGGTGCACATACTCGCGGCCCTCGGCCTGTCGCGCACCTTCCAGAACATGCAAATTTTCTTTCGCATGAGCGCGATTGAGAATGTGATGGTCGGCCGGCATCTGCATGAAAGGCGTAATCTGTTCGCGCATTTGTGCATGCTGCCATCGGTGGTCCGTCAGAATGACGAGACGCGTCGAAAGTCCGAAGAATTGCTGGCGCTGGTCGGCTTGCGCGATCTCGCCGACCGACAGGCCGGGACCTTGCCCTATGGCGCGCTCAAGCGGCTTGAGATCGCGCGCGCGATGGCGACCGAGCCGAAAGTGCTGCTGCTCGACGAGCCGGCGGCGGGCTGCAACGCGGTCGAGACCGCGGAGGTCGACGCTGTCATCCAGAAGATTGCGGGGCGGGGGATCACGGTGGTCCTCGTCGAGCATGACATGCGGCTCGTCATGAAAATCTCCAACCGGATCCATGTGCTCGATCAGGGCCGCACCATCGCCGAGGGAACGGCCGCGGATGTGCGCGCCAATGCTGCGGTAATCGCCGCCTATCTCGGCGCGCATGGCAGCAAGGAGGCAGTGCTTGCTCGACATTGAAAACCTGCGCAGCCGCTACGGCCGGATCGAGGCGCTGCATGCCGCGTCGCTCAGCGTCGCCGCCGGCGAAATCGTGACCCTTGTCGGCAGCAACGGTGCCGGCAAGACCACCTTGTTGCGCGCGATCTCCGGCGTGCAGCCGGTGTCGGGCGGCGCGATCCGGTTCAATGGCCAGGCGATCCAGACCATGCCCGCGCACCGACGGGTAGCGCTCGGCATCGCGCAGGTGCCGGAGGGCCGGCAGGTCTTCGCGCCGTTATCGATCGAAGACAATCTCAAGCTCGGCGCCTGGACCCGCACGGACGCCGACATCGCAGCCGACATCGATGGCGTTTACCAGACCTTTCCGAGTTTGCGCGAGAAGCGTTCGGTGGCCGCCGGATCACTATCAGGCGGACAACAACAGATGTTGGCGATCGGCCGCGCCCTGATGGCGCGTCCCAAATTGATGTTGCTGGACGAACCCTCGATGGGATTGGCGCCGCTGATTGTCGATCAGATTTTCGAGATCATTGCGGGCCTGAAGCGCCGCGGCATCACCGTGCTGCTGGTTGAGCAGAATGCCTATGCGGCGCTCGCGATCGCGGATCGCGGCTATGTGATGGAGACCGGCCGGATAACGCTTCACGGTACCGGCCGCGAATTGCTCGAGGATTCCAAAGTGCGGTCTGCGTATCTTGGTGTGTGATTACGTTGCGCCAAGCGCGGCCGGGATGCTGCTAAAACCGCGAAAGCGTGCACGGTGTGATTGCTCGGGCTCGCTCCTGAGGGCGTAATTCGGGAAGCGCTTGAGGAACAACTCCACCGCAATCCGGCCCTCAAGCCGCGCCAGGCTCAGGCCTATGCACTGGTGCACACCGGAGCCGAAGGCGAGGTGGCGGTTCGGCGTTCGCTTGATGCTGAATGTATGCGGGTCGGCAAACACATCCGGATCACGATTGGCCGCGCCAATGCAAATTGTGATCCGCGTATCCTTCGGCATCGCGATGCCGCCGATCTCGGTGTCGATCGTGGTGATTCGGTTTCCGAGCTGGTTGGAACTTTCAAAACGTAACACTTCCTCGATCGCCGACTTCGTCAGATCCGGATGCGCGATCAGCTCCTCTTTTTCTTGCGGCCACCGGGCGAGCGTCACTAGGCTGTTTCCGATCAGGTTGGTTGTCGTCTCGTGGCCTGCGTTCAAAATGAAAATGCAATTTTGCAGCAGCTCTTTGTGCGTGAGACGTTCACCATCGATGTCGCCGAGGAGCCGCGTAAGAACGTCAGTTTGCGGATCGCCGGGATTTTTCTTGCGGTCGGCGACGAGCTGTTCGAGATAGGCGAGGAATTCGCGCACCGCATTGTCTGCGGATTGCAATTGCTCGGCCGAAATCTTCGGCTCCAAAGCGCCCAGGATTTTGAGCGACCAGCCGCGTAAGGGTCCGCGATCGGCCTGCGGCACATTGAGCAGATTGCCGATGATCTCGACCGGGATCGCGGAGGCAAAGTCGGTAATCAGGTCGACGGTCTCGCCGCTGCGCTCCTTTGCTGCCATCTCGTCGAGCAGTTTCTGCACGAGCCGGACGAGGCCAGGCTCCATCTCGCCGATTACGCGTGGCACGAGGGCCCCAAGAATGAGCTTGCGCACACGCGTGTGTAGCGGCGGATCATTGAATACGAGGCTCGTCGTGTGATGCTCGTAAACCAGCGTGTTGCCGAATTTGGGCTTGAACTCCTGCTTTTTGTCCGAGCTGAATGTGATTGGATCTTTGTAGATGATTTCGCAGTCCCTGAAGCGTGTCAAAAAGTATCCACCATCCGGCATGAGCTTGACCGGCGCAAAGGTTCGCAGCGCATCGTAAAAGGGAAATGGATTGCTATAGAAGCTCGCGGGAATATCGCGGAGATCAAAATTATCGGTCAAGGATTTGGACATTTGCATAACTTCCCAAGTTTCGCATCTACTTCAGGGTCAGTTTGTCAGTATCCGTTCTTCGCTCTTGCTGTTCTTTCAGATTGAACAAGGTCGAGGCTTTCTTCTAGCTTGCTGAGCAGGAGCGCGAAATTCTTGTGCTCCTGTTCAGTAAAACACGACAGAATGTCTTGTTCCTTGCGGCGCAGTCGTGGAATCAGTTCTTGGTAGAGTGCGCGCCCATTCCGAGTGAGCTGAAGTGCAAACTCGCGATGATCGTCCTCATTCTCGGCACGTTCGATCAATTGCCTTTTCATCAGGGCGGTGACGGCGCGGCTGATTGTGGATTTGTGGGTGCGCGTGCAATGGGAAATGTATTGTGCAGTGCAAGCACCTTGGCGAAAACCGAGCGTGGCAATTACACGCCAGCCAGGGATATCGAGACCGTAACGGTCGCTGTATTCGCTGGACAGTTCAGCGCTGACTTCCGCAGCCAGCCGATTTAGCCGGAACGGAATGAATTCGAATAGATTGAGCCGGGCCAAGGATCGCTCTCAATATGGATTGACGGGAGAACTTCCAGCGATAAGATAGTTGCAAGTGCGACTATTTGTAAAGTTTCACAGAGAGGGTTTTTGGTAGGAGAGTGGCGGGCGTATGTTGCAGCAGAGCAGTTATCAATTCAGCTATCGGCGTTGCCGGGAGCAGGATTTACCTGACGCCGCCATAGCACATCATCCTGTCGTGGTGGTGGGTGCGGGTCCGGTTGGACTGACGCTTGCAATCGATTTGGCGCAACGCGGCCAGAGTGTCGTCTTGATTGATGACGCCGACCGGATCGGTGAGGGCTCTCGCGCAATCTGCTTTTCAAAACGCTCGCTCGAGCTCTGGGATCGGCTCGGGGTCGGCGGTCGCATGGTGGAAAAAGGCGTCGTCTGGAGCGTGGGTCGCGTCTTCCATGGCGATTCGGAGTTGTACCAATTCAACCTGCTGCCGGAAGACGGGCACAAGATGCCGGCCTTTGTAAATCTGCAGCAGTATTACGCCGAGGCCTATCTGGTCGATCGTGTTCAGGAATTGCCGCTCATCGATTTGCGCTGGCGCAACAAGATCGTTGGTCTGGAACAGCACAACGACAGAGCGATCCTGACGCTAGAAACGCCCGACGGATCCTATCGTATGACCGCGACTTATGTGGTCGCGTGTGACGGTGCGCGTTCAACTGTTCGCGGGTTATTAGGGGTGGAGTTCTCAGGTCAAGTCTTTGAGGATCAGTTCCTGATCGCCGATGTAAGGATGACGGCGGAATTTCCCACCGAACGTTGGTTCTGGTTCGACCCGACATTTCACGCCGGCCGATCCGCGCTCTTGCATCGCCAGCCCGACGACATCTGGCGCATCGATTTGCAACTCGATCGGGACGCCGATTCCGTCGAGGAGCGTCGCCCGGATAATGTGCGACCGCGCATCGAGCGAATGCTAGGCCACAGCAATTTCGAGTTTACTTGGATTTCTATTTATAAATTCCAGTGCCGACGCATCGATCGTTTCATCCACAATTGTGTGATTTTCGCCGGCGACGCCGCTCATCAGGTATCGCCATTCGGAGCACGAGGCGCCAATTCTGGACTAGAAGACGCCGAGAACCTTGCATGGAAGCTGGCATGCGTATTGAAGGGAAGTGCATCGCAGAGCCTCCTCGAAAGCTATCATATCGAGCGCAGCGCCGCTGCAGATGAGAACATTCGCGAATCCACCAGATCGACGGACTTCATGGCGCCGGGCACAAAACAGCAAGCCCGACTGCGGCAAGCCGTGCTGGCGCTGGCGAAGGACACGGACTTCGCCAAGCGGATGGTCAATGGCGGCAGGCTTTCTAAGCCGTCGATCTACGAAACGCCCTTATCCAGCCCCGATACGGACGCATGGAACGGTGGTCCTCGGCCCGGCACTTCGATGGTCGATGCACCCGTCGTGACCGGAGATGGCCAAGCCATCTATCTAACCGATGCGTTTATCCGAGCGGGCGGAGGCTTCGGGCTCCTCGAGTTTGCCAAAGGAGCAGCTCTTCAACTGCCTGATCAAGTGAGCTCGATCAGAGTCGGCACTCACGCTCCCTATTCTGACCCAAGGGGATTGCTGGCGATACGCTACGATGCAACACCCGGGTCTGCCTATTTGCTACGGCCCGATGGATATGTGGCAGCACGGTTCAGGCGCCCCACACCGGCTGCCATTGAAGCCGCGGTCTCGCGGGCGTGTGGCCATGTGTGAGGAACAACCATGAGGCTTGTGACTCAATCGAATTTCTCCAATCCAGATGCAGCCTTTCGGCTGGTCGTGGAAGCACACCGTGGCCTGACTGACGAGCAGAGCGCTTCGCTTGATACGGCACTCGTATTGATTCTCGCCAATCAGGTTGGCGATCTGGAGGTGTTGCGTGAAGCCATTGCACTCGCCAAACGCCACCTCGTTGGCGATCCCTCGGTTCGCGGTGCCAAGACAATTTAGTTCGCAAAGGAAGTTTAATTTATGAACGCAGAAACCACTTCAGCAAAGGGCTTTGCCTCCACTACCGATCTTGAAGAAAAGATTGTCACTTTTTCCGAGATTGGCCCTGACATTTACGCCTTCACGGCGGAAGGCGATCCCAACACGGCGGTCATCATCGGAGATGACGGGTGCATCGTGTTCGACGCGCAGGCGACCCCGGCGATGGCAAAAAGTGTGATAGAGCGCGTTCGAACCGTCACCGACAAACCGATCAAGTATGTCGTGTTGTCGCACTATCACGCGGTGCGCGTGCTTGGCGCCTCAGCTTACCAGGCGCAAGGCATCGTGGCCTCGCAGGAGACGCATCGTCTGATCGAGGAGCGCGGTCAGCAGGATTGGGACTCCGAATACGGTCGCTTTCCACGGCTGTTCCGCGACGCCGAAAGCATTCCCGGCCTTACTTGGCCGACACTGACTTTCGAGACCGCCATGACGATCTATCTCGGAAAGCGTGAGGTGCGGTTGATGCATCTCGGCGCCGGTCATACGTCCGGGGATATTGTCGCGTGGGTGCCAGATGCGCAGGTGATGTGCTCGGGCGATCTGATCGAATACCGCTCGGCCTGTTATTGCGGCGACGCGCACCTGCGCAAGTGGCCGATGACGCTGAACGCGATCCGCGAATTCAGTCCTAGAGCCGTCGCGCCTGGCCGCGGCGACGCGTTGAAGGGCCAATCGATCACGCGCGAGGCGATTGCGATGACCCGTGATTTCGTGACCTCGCTTTATGGTGCAGCGGAATTGTCGATCGCCAGAGGCCACAGCTTGAAGGACACAGTTGCTGCAACGCGCGAGATTATGGACCGGAAATTCTCGAGCTTCGCCATCTATGAGCATTGTCTGCCTTTCAATGTATCACGCGCTTTCGACGAGGCCTCCGGAATTGACAATCCGGTGATCTGGACAGCGGAACGCGACCGTAAGATGTGGGCGGCCATTCAGGGAGGATGAACGATGAACTACAATTCCGCACCTGGCGTTACCGGCCGTAACAGCGTCAATGTCACACCGGGCTACATGTCTGGGTTTGGTAACAGCTTCGAGACCGAAGCATTGTCGGGCGCATTGCCGATTGGTCGCAATTCGCCGCAACGTTGCGCCTATGGACTTTATGCCGAACAGCTGTCTGGATCACCCTTCACCGCGCCGCGGGGCACCAATGAACGCTCGTGGCTCTATCGGATTCGTCCCTCAGTTCGCCACTCTGGGCGCTTCGTCAAGGCCGAAGCGAAATTCTGGCGTACCGCGCCGTGTTTCGAGCACGATATGCCGATCGGGCAGTTGCGCTGGAACCCGACGCAGATGCCCAAAGAGGATCTGACCTTCCTGCAAGGCGTGCGGACCATGACCACTGCGGGCGATGTCAACACTCAGACAGGAATGGCGGCGCATATTTATCTGATCAACAAATCCATGGTGGACGAGCATTTCTATAACGCCGACGGCGAGATGATGTTTGTTCCGCAGCAGGGCAACCTTCGCATCGTGACCGAACTCGGTGTTATCGATATTCAACCCAGCGAGATTGCCGTCATCCCTCGCGGCATCAAATTCCGCGTTGAAATCCCCTCAGGGCCTGCGCGCGGCTATCTTTGCGAGAATTATGGCGGCGCGTTCACGCTGCCGGAACGCGGTCCGATTGGCGCGAATTGTCTCGCCAATTCGCGCGACTTCCTCACCCCGATTGCCGCCTATGAGGACAGTGACACGCCGACCGAACTGTTCGTCAAGTGGGGCGGGACGCTGTGGTCCACGAAGCTGCGGCACTCACCCATCGACGTCGTGGCGTGGCACGGCAATTATGCGCCTTACAAGTATGACTTACGCACGTTTTCGCCGATCGGCGCAATCGGATTCGATCATCCCGATCCGTCGATCTTTACCGTGCTGACGTCTCCTTCGGAGACGGCGGGGACAGCCAATATCGATTTCGTGATTTTTCCAGAACGCTGGGCGGTGGCGGAAAATACCTTCCGCCCGCCCTGGTACCACATGAACATTATGTCCGAGTTCATGGGTCTGATTTACGGCGTCTATGATGCCAAGCCCCAGGGATTCGTGCCTGGCGGCATCAGCCTACACAACTGCATGCTCCCTCATGGACCAGATCGCGAGGCCTTCGATCACGCCAGCAATATTGAGCTGAAGCCGCTGAAGCTGACTGGCACCATGGCCTTCATGTTTGAGACGCGCTTTCCGCAGCGCGTGACGGAGTATGCTGCTACAACCGCCGCGCTGCAGGACGATTATGCGGATTGTTGGAAGGGCTTGGAGCGTCGTTTTGATCCAACCAAGCCTTGAGACGCAATCCATTGACTTTGTCACATCGAGGTCACGGCCTTCGTCGCGACGGAATGGGGCGAGCAGTCCGACACAGAATGACATCATCTGAAAGCCTCTCCGTTGGAAAGCGCCATGCATCCAAACGATCCTCGGTTGCGCTCCTTTATTGAAGTTGATCCAGCCTCGGATTTCCCGATCCAGAATTTGCCTTATGGCGTGTTCCTTACGCCCCACCAGCCGGACCTGCGCGTCGGCGTCGCGATTGGCGACCAGGTTCTCGATCTTGCCGCGCTTGAGGCCAGGGATATGATTAGCTTTGAGTCCGCGTGCGAAGTGTTTGCGCAGCCATCACTCAATACCTTTATGGCGCTGGGCCCAAAAGTTTGGGCGCTCACTCGCGCGCGGCTCAGCGAATTGCTGCGCCACGACAATCCGGAATTGCGTGACAATGCCGAGTTGCGTACGCGCGCGCTGGTGCCGCAAGCTCTCGCGCAATTGCACCTTCCACTCAGGATCTCCGGTTTTACCGATTTCTATTCGTCGAAGGAGCACGCCACCAATATAGGCAGCATGTTCCGCGACCGCACCAATCCGCTGCTGCCGAATTGGCTGCATATTCCGATCGGCTATAATGGCCGCGCGTCAACCGTTGTCGTTAGCGGGACGCCCATTCGTCGCCCTCGTGGACAATTGAAGCTACCAACCGCGGAACTGCCGACGTTTGGACCATGCAATAGGCTCGACTTTGAACTGGAAATGGGTGTGGTCATTGGGCAGGCCTCGACGATAGGGGAGATGCTTTCTGAGCGGCAGGCAGAAGAGATGATTTTCGGTTTCACGTTGCTCAACGACTGGAGCGCGCGTGACATCCAACAATGGGAATACGTGCCGCTCGGGCCATTTCAGTCAAAAGCCTTTGGTACGTCGATCAGCCCATGGATCGTGACGCGCGAGGCGCTGGAGCCGTTCCGGGTCCACGGCCCGAAGCAGCACCCAACACCGTTGCCGTATCTTCAGCAGGCGCAATCGAACAATTACGATCTACAACTCGCTGTCGATTTACGGACGCCGAAGATGTCAAAGCCCGCCACGATCTGCCGTACGAACTTCAAATATATGTACTGGTCTTCCGTGCAACAGCTTGTGCATCACGCATCAAGCGGCTGCGCGATGAATGTGGGAGATTTACTTGGCTCTGGCACGATCAGCGGCCCCGACAAGAGCGAACGTGGTAGTCTGCTTGAATTGAGCTGGAATGGCATGGTGCCGCTCGCTCTGACGGGTGACGAGCACCGCACATTTCTTGAAGATGGCGATTCACTGAGCATCACTGGCTGGTGCCAGGGCGACGGCTATCGCGTCGGTTTTGGTGAGGTCGAGGGCACGATATTTCCGGCTGTTACGCTAACAGACTGACAAACTTTCGCGCACCCATGGCGGATCATTAGGAGCATTTCCGGAGCGCGGCGTTTTTCGCCGGCAGATGGCGAAGCGTTGGGACGATCGTCGACCAAACAAGATCTGCATTGGCGCGACTACCTAAAGACCAACGCTTCGCCAACGATTGACGAGCGCCGAACGTGAACAGAGGAAGTCAATCGATGTCAAAATCATCTGATTTTTCAGAGTCTTCTTGATACCATGGCTCGCTCATAACGGTCTGGTTGGAGGTTCTCCTACGCGACCGTTTGCGTTTTACAAATCGTCCGTATCCCTTTGAAATCTAATAACGCGAGTTGCCGTCGTTTACCTCTAAGCCTTTGAATTAACGACATTCAAACGTGACTCTTAATCAGCGGGTCGTAGGTTCGAGCCCTACTGCGCCCACCAAAAAATCCCTCAAATACAGGTACTTGGTGAGACGGGTCAGCCGGAGTGAATTGCTGTGGCACCGATTTGGCACCGGCAGCCGGTTCTGGTGCGACGTTTTGACTGACAGAATGGAGTCGGGCGCGGCGCAGCGCACTTTGGTCGCCCTGTGAAGTTGCGGACGAGCGCGCGTGAATGCGGCGGTGACATCGCGCTTGAATTGCTAAGAGCACCGGTCTCTCGGCTGGAAGATCCCAGCTTCGCTCATCGAATAGTTCACGATTCGCTTCGCGCCACGCTGTTATTTCAGACGGTCGATGGCGGCTGCGGCCTCGGCGGCAATCTTTTCATTTTCCGGCGCCTTAGCTGCGAGATCGCGTAAGGCTGTCCAGGTGGTGACTGCCTCCGGCTTCTTGCCGAGTTTCTCGTAAGCCAGCGCCAGTTCGCGTTTCGCCTCGAGATTGTTGGGCGCCGCCTGGGCGGCGACCTCAAGATTCATTTCGGCGCGTTCGAGACTTGCCTTGGAGATACCGATTGTGCCGTCCGGTTGCCGGTACGGCATCATCGATACGCGGCCGAGCAGGATTTTAGTCTGAAGATTTTTCGGATCGAGTTCGATCACATGATTGAGTTCGTCGATCGCCATCTCGATCTGGCCGGTTTCGACTCGCGTGAGTGCGCTCGCGATGTGAGGCGCAATGACATAGCGGTCGATCTTCTTGGCAACGCGGAATGTGGCGAGCGCGTCGTCGTAGCGCTTGAGGCCCCTATAGGCGTTTCCGAGTGCGACCTGTGCGGGGATAGAGTCCTTGTTGGCCTCGACCGCGCGCTGCAGTTCCGGCAATGCGGCGTCATACTTCCCTTGATCCAGAAGCGCTTGGCCGGCGGCCAAATGCGCGTCTGATTTTTTGCCACCGTCGCCGCAGGCGGCGAGAACCATCATCAGCGTTATTGCGAGGAGCGGGCTACGCATGGGACCTCCTTCTTGACAGCTTCAAATCACCCTGCGCCGCAGCTTGCCGCAAATCCAGTCCGAGATCAGCACCAGCAGGAATATGACCAGGATGCAGGTCGCCGTCTGGTGATACTTGAACAGCTTCATGGTCTGGATCAGAGAAAAACCAAGACCGCCCGCACCGACGAGGCCAAGTACCGTCGCCGAACGGATGCTGACGTCGAGGCGATAAATCGCATAGCCGATGAATTGCGGCACGATCTGCGGAGCGACGCCAAACAGAATGACCTGCATGCGCGATGCTCCGGTCGCCATCTGCGCCTCGACCTGGCCTTTGTCGACGCCCTCGATCTCCTCGGCGCAGAACTTCGCCAGCATGCCAGTGGCGTGCAGCGCGACCGCGAGAACGCCGGCGAAGGGCCCCAGTCCCACCGCACTCACGAAGATCAGCGCGAACACGAGTTCGTTGATCGCGCGCAGTGAATTGAGCAGCAATCGCGTCAGATGAAACACGACGATGTGCGGGCTTGTGTTGCGTGCGCCAAGAAAAGCCAGAGGAATTGAAAAAATGATGGCAAGAAGCGTGCCCCAGATCGCGATCTGTACGGTCTCGACGGTGGCGCCACCCAGAACGGTGAGATAGCCGAGATCAGGCGGAAAAAGCCGGGTAATGAAGTCCCACATGAATGGGACGCCATGTATGACGGCGGCAAGACTGAATTTGATCTGGTGGGCCGAATACCAGAGCGCCGCGACGGCAAGCGCGGCCCATGCCGAAAGCTTGATATAGCGGCGCGTCCGCGCCTGCGCTTCGAGGCGCATCGCAGCATTGACTGCATCCTCGAAGGTGACGGAACCCATCAGGAATGGTCCTTGTCGTCCTGTTCGTCAGGGTCGCGATAATAGATGCGATGCAGAATTTCGTCGGTCAGATCGGCCGCCGTTCCTTCGAACACGACCTTGCCCCGGCTCATGCCGATGATGCGCTCGGCGAATTCGCGCGTGTATTCGACCTGATGGAGGTTGCACAACACGGTGATGCCGAGTTCCTGGGTAACCTGCTTCAGATATGTCAGCACCTGACGCGCGATCTTCGGATCGAGACTTGCGACCGGTTCGTCGGCAAGAATGATTGTCGGCTGTTGAGCCAGCGCGCGGGCGATTGCGACACGCTGCTGCTCGCCGCCGCTCAGCGTATCGGCGCGCTGGAACGCCTTGTGGTCCATGTTGACGCGGGCAAGACATTCAATCGCGATACGCTTGTCTTCCTTGGAAAAATTGTAGAACAGGCTGCGCCAGGTGCTGCGATAGGCGAGGCGGCCGGTCAACACGTTGGTCAGGACGGAAAGGCGTTTGACCAGATTGAATTGCTGAAACACCATGCCGAATTGCCGCCGTACTGCGCGCAAATTCCGGCGTTTGCCGGTCATTTCGACGTCGTTGTGAAGGATCTTGCCATCGGTCGGCTCGACCAGCCGGTTGATGCAACGCATCAGCGTCGATTTGCCTGCGCCGCTTGGCCCCAGAATGACGAGAAACTCGCCTTCCTTCACCTCGATATCGATGCCGCGCAGCGCATGGATGGTGCCGCTGTAGCTTTTCGACAAGCCGCGCACCGAAAGAATTGTCGGTGCGGATTGGGTTGAACCGGGCATGAGCATGCGTTTGTCCACTGATGTTGACTAATAGAGCCGGCCGCGAATGTAGGTTGATGTCATGTCGATGATCGTGACCATGCCGAGAATGAACAACAGGATCACACCGACTTCGCGCCATTCGAACAAGCGGATCGAAGTGATCAGCTCGAAGCCGATGCCGCCGGCACCGACCATGCCGAGCACCGTCGCGGAACGGACGCCGACCTCGAACCAATAAAGATTGTAGGTGACGAATTGCGGCATGGCCTGCGGCAGGATGGCGAACATAATGACCTGCAGCTTGCTTGCTCCCGTTGCCTCCATCGCCTCGATTGGGCCCTTGTCGACGTTCTCGATCGCTTCGGCATAGAGGCGGCCCAGAATGCCGCCATAATTCATTCCGAGCGCCAGCGCTCCGGGAAATGGCCCAAGGCCCACGGCGGCGACGAACAAAATCGCCCAGATCAATTCGGAAATGCTGCGGAATACATTGAGAATGCCCATCGCCCCGCCGCGGAGGATGCGCGATTGCGTGACGGTGCTGGCGGCAAGAATTCCGAGCGGCAGGCCTACGATCGTGGCGATGACATTGCCCCACAGCGCGACGTAGATCGTTTCGATCGACGGCTTCCATATGGCCTCGACGAAGCCCCATTTCGGCGGCCACATGCGCCCGAAATAATCTGCAATGATCGGCACGGCGTTGAAAACTTCTCGCGGGCGCAAGTTCACGCCATCCGCGCACCACGCCAGAAACGCTCCGATGAGCGCGATGTAAACGATATGCTTGAACCGCCACGTCTGCCGTGCTGCGAGTTCATCGAATATCGATTGCGTCTGCGCCTGTACGTTGGTCGACACGCTGGCCCCTCGGGCGTTCGCGAACGGAAGGTCAATTCGGCTTTGGGTGGCTGCAGATCGGGCCGGCTAAGCACGCCGGCCCGGTTGCAGATTTAGCAACGCAATGTCGGCAGAAACAGCTTTTGACTGTGAATGCGACATTTGCCCGCGTCTCGCGGATTATTTCACTTTCGTCAGATCGAGGTTCAGCGTCTTTGCGATTTCCCGAAGCGGATCATAGTCCTTGTCCGCGATCGGATCGAAGCGGGCCACGGTGCCCATTTCACCGAATGGCAGGTTTTTGATGCTGTAAAACGCGTCCCTGATCTTCTTTTTCAGATCTTCGGGCAGATTCTTGCGATACAGCACCGGATCGTTCCAGATCGGAGGGGATTCCCATACGATCTTGAGCTTGCTGCAATCCGCGAGACCCTTGGCACAGCCACGTTCATAAATTCGGTCGGCGACAGAACCGGCGTCGACTTTGCCTTCCCCGACGGCGACGATCGTTGCGTCATGCCCGCCGGAATACATTACTTGCTTGAAATCTTTCTCCGGCGTGATTCCGGCTTGCTTGAACGCAGCCGACGGCACCATGAAACCGGACGTCGAACCCGGATCGACGAATGCGTAAGTGTGGCCCTTGGTGGTTTCGAGCGAGGTAACAGGACTGTCCTTGCGCGCAATGATGATGGACTTGTAGCTCGGCTGCATGGTCTTTGCGATCACGGTCACGGCGAATGCTTCGACGGGCGCCTGCGTGGTCGCGAGGATGTAGGAGAACGGTCCGAGCAGCGCGACGTCGACATGACCGTTCCGCAGCGCCTCGACGGTGCCGTTGTAATCCGAGCCGACGAAGGACTCGATCTTCATGCCGGTTTGTTTGGC
>CAMDXM010000095.1 GCA_945878025.1 Pseudorhodoplanes sinuspersici
CACCGTAAGCGCCGCCTTCCTTGAAGGACTTTTCGCCCTTGAACGCCTGATAATGCGTATCCGATTGGGCGAGGCCGAAATCGAGCTCGCCGGCCTTGATCGTGTTGATGTTGAACGCGGAGCCGCCGGTCGATTCCACCGAGCAGCGAATGCCGGTTTTGGCGCGATCCTTGTTCATGAGACGGCAGACCGCGCCGCCGACGGCGTAATAGACGCCGGTGACGCCGCCGGTGCCGATGGTGATGAATTTCTGCTGAGCGTTTGCGGGCCCCGCAAAGGACACCGCCGTCAGCGTCGCGAACGCAGCGACGCCGACGCGAGACATAAGACGCGCTATCGACATATCAGACTCCCTCTCTTGTTGATCGCCTTCCGCGCCACCCTCAGGATGACACGGCATTTTCAAGTGCAGCATCGACCGCCTCGCCGAGGCGGTCAACAATCATATCGGCCGCCGCGGCGTCGATGATGAAAGGCGGTGCGAGCAGAACGTGGTCGCCGCGCTCGCCGTCGACCGTTCCGCCCATCGGATAGACCATCAAACCGCGAGCCATCGCCTCGCGCTTGACGCGCGCGTGCAATTTCAGCTTGGGATCGAATGGCTCCTTGCTGCCGCGATCGGCCACAAGCTCGATGCCCTGGAACAACCCGCGCCCGCGCACATCGCCGACGAACGGATGATTGCCGAAGCGTTCATGCAGGCGGCGAGACAGATGCGCGCCCTGTTTGCGCACATTGGCGAGAAGGTCGTCGCGCCGGATCACATGCTGCACGCCGAGCGCCGCCGCGCAGGCAAGCGGATGGCCCATATAAGTGTGGCCGTGCTGGAACGCGCCGGAGCCTTCGGCTACCGCCTTGAATATCCTGTCACCGACCAGAAGCGCGCCGATCGGTGCGAAGCCGCCACCCAGGCCCTTGGCGATCGCCATGAGATCGGGGCTGATGCCCTCCTGCTCGCAGGCATGCAGCGTGCCGGTGCGGCCCATGCCGCACATCACTTCGTCGAGAATGAGCAGGATGCCGTGGCGGTCGCAGATCTCGCGCACGCGCTTGAAATAGTTAGGGACGGCCGGCACCGCGCCCAGAGTGGCGCCGACCACCGTTTCGGCGACGAACGCGATGACATTCTCGCCGCCGAGGGAAACGATCTTCTCTTCCAGTTCGGCGGCGAGCCGCTCTCCGTAGGCCAGCGCCGTTTCGTCGGGGCGGCGGAAGCGATATTCATGCACAGGCGACACATGATGCGTGTCGATCAGGAGCGGACCGAATTGCTTGCGCTGCCATTCGCGCCCGCCGATCGCCAAGGCGCCGAGCGTGATGCCGTGATAGCTCTGCTTGCGCGCGATCAGAAAGCGCCGCTGCGGCTCGCCGCGCTCGACGAAATATTGCCGCGCAAGCTTGAGCGCGGCCTCGATTGCCTCCGACCCGCCGCTCACAAACAGCACATGTCCGATGCCCTTGGGCGCATGCGCCACGAGATCGTCGGCCAGTTCCTCGGCGACGCGGGTGGTGAAGAAGCTCGTATGCGCAAATTCCAGACGATCGAGCTGGGAGCGCATGGCGGCGAGAATATCCGGATGCGAATGCCCGAGGCACGACACCGCGGCGCCCCCGGAGGCGTCGAGATAATCCTTGCCGCTGGCGTCGCGGATGAGAATGCCGTGCCCGCTCACGGCGACCGGATAATCGTGGCCAATGGCACGGTGAAGAATGTGCGTCATGATTTCGAGCGTTTCTTTCGCGCGCTGATATAGGTGTTGAGCACCGCGAGCTGCTTTTCGCTGTCCGCGAGCGCGGCCAGTGTCTCGTCGCCGCGACGCGCCGCGACGAGCGCGGCGAGGCATTCCACCGCGGCGAAAGCCGGCGCCATGGTGTGGAAGAACGACGGCGTTTCCGTGCGCACGAGGATGGTCCGGTCGGCGAAAGCCGCGAGCGGGGACAAATCGCTGTCGGTGATGGCGACGATCCGCGCGCCGCGCGCCTTGGCGTAGCGCGCCGTTTCCACGGTGCCGCGGACATACGGATCGACGGTGATCGCGAGCAGAACGTCGGATTTACCGATATTGCGCAAGGTATCGACGCCGGTTGCGCCCACGCCGTCGACCAGAACCGAGGCTGCGCCGAACAGCGAACGCACATAATAGAAAATATAGGCGACCGGGAAACTCGATCGCTGGCCGAGGCAGAACACGCGGTTTGCGCTCGCGATCATTTCCGCCGCGGCGCCAAAGCGCGCAAGCGCATCCGGCGAGGACAAAGCCTGCATATGCTGGGAGAGCGAGGAGAAGATATCCTGCATCAAGGCCGGATCGCCCTCGGCTTCGCGGCGCTCGAGTAGTTCCTGCGCGCGGCCGCGAAAACTTTCCGGCCGCCGCCGCATCGCATCCGCATAAAGCTTCCGCAGCTCTTCGTAGCCCTTGAGTCCGAAGCGTTGCGCGAGCCGCGTCATGGTGGCGGGGCCGACGCCGGAGCGGCGCGCCTGTTCGCGCGTCGTCAGCAAGGCGACATCGGCGGGATGATCGATTACCCAGCGGGCGGCTTCCTGCAATTGCGCGGGAAGGCTCTCGAAGCTCGATTTCAACATCGCTGTGAACGCCGAGTGCTTCATCGGGCTCACATTTACCACCGGCTGGCGATGGGTGCAACGGGTGTTTCATTACGGAACTAATGATTCATTTGTTTCATCCGCCCTTCCAGTCCGTGGCATCGCCAGGCTGCGGCGTAGCGATGACCTCGTCTTCTGCCGCCGCCGTCCCGCCCATCTCAACGCGCTCGAAAAAACTCAACGGCATCCATGATTCCACGACCAACGGCTCGATCGGTTATGTGCGTCCGTTCGCAAAACGCGCAGGGCGATATTGGCGCCGGATCGAACATGCGCGCCGCGCCATCGGCGCGCATCCGGCCGGCGCGCAGCTTCAGGATCACCGCGACGGCCAAGGCGGCCGCAAACGGTCATTATATTTAACAATTATTTAATGCCGCCTGCCTAAAGCTTCGGCGCAGCAAATCATACCATTGGTGCCGCGCGCACCGATCATTTCGGGGGGAATGATGGCCGGCATCAATTTGCGCTTCCGTGGCCCGCATAATCTGCATCTGCGTCTTACTCACAAAATTGCCGCCATCGGCCTCGCCGGCATTCTCGGCGCAGGCCTTCTGGGCGCGATCTATCTGATCGGCGCCTCCTCGCAGGACCGCTTCAGCGCCGCCGCGCGCGACGCCCAGTCGATGCATGCCCGCGCCAGCACATTGTTCGCGCATCTGCTCGAAAGCCGCCGCGCCGAAAAGGACTTCCTGCTCACCAACAACATGCAGCATGCCGACCGGCAGCGCGCATTGGTGCAGACGATCGAGAACGACATCGCCGCCTTGCGCAAGGACGCCGAGGCGGCCGGACAAATCGAAGTTGCGAAGGACGCCGCGGAAGTCGCCAAGGGCTTTGGGACCTATGCCGATCTGTTTGCGGCGGTGGTCGACACCAGAAAACGGATCGGGCTCAACGAGAATTCGGGTCTCGAGGGCACGATGCGCAAATCCGTGCATGCGATCGAGACCAGGCTGAAGGATTTCGACGAGCCGCGCCTCACCATTCTCATGCTGATGATGCGCCGCCACGAGAAGGATTTCATGCTGCGCCGCGATCCGAAATACGGCGAAGAATACGCCAAGCGGGTCGCTGAATTCTCCAAGGCGGTGGTGGAGATGCCGCTTCTATCGGCGGACGACCGCGCCGAGATCCGCAGCAAGCTCGCCGATTATGAGCGCAATTTCCTGTCCTGGATGGAGGAAAGCAACAGCCTCGGCCGCGATCAGAAATCCGCAAACGAGGCCTATGCCGCGATCGAGCCGAATATCGACGCGATGATCAAGCGGGTGGATGCGACCTTCAACGAGATGTCCGCCGCCGACGAAGCCTCCCGCGAGGCGACCGGGCTGCGCATGCAGATCTCGATCGCGCTCGTCATGCTGATGATGTCGATCATCGCGTTCTATGTCGGGCGCTCGGTTGCGCGGCCGCTCAAGGCCATGACCAAGGCGATGGGCGAACTCGCCAACGGCAATTTCGACGTCGCGCTCCCCGGCCTCGGCCGCGGGGACGAGATCGGCGCGATGGCGCTTGCGGTCGACCAGTTCAAGACAAAAGCCGCGGAGAAAGCGCAGCGCGACGCCGGTGAGAAACGCGCCGAGGAAGGGCGCGCGGCCGCGGCGCACAAGACCGCGATGATCGCGCTCGCCGATCAGTTCGAGGCCGCAATCGGCACGATCGTCGAGACGGTGTCGCAGGCCTCGGCCAAACTCGAAACCTATTCGGCGACGCTGAGCGAGACCGCGGAAACGACGCAGCAGCTCACCATGACCGTCACCGCCGCTTCCGAGCAGGCCTCGGCCAATGTGCAATCGGTCGCCAACGCGACCGAGGAAATGTCCTCATCGGTCAACGAGATCGCCCGGCAAGTGCAGGAATCGAGCCGGATCGCGAGCGAGGCGGTGGCGCAGGCCGGCAAGACCGACAGCCGCATCGCCGAATTGTCGCAGGCCGCGACCCGCATCGGCGACGTCGTGGCGCTGATCACGGCCATCGCCGAGCAGACCAATCTTCTGGCGCTCAATGCCACGATCGAGGCGGCGCGCGCCGGCGACGCCGGCCGCGGATTTGCGGTGGTCGCCTCCGAAGTCAAGCAGCTCGCGGCGCAGACCGCCAAGGCGACCGAGGAAATCAGCGCGCAGGTCTCAGGCATGCAGGCGGCGACCGGCGACTCGGTCGCCGCCATCAAGGAGATCGGCGGCACCATCGGACGCATTTCGGAGATCGCCATGCTGATCGCCGCGGCGGTCGAACAGCAGGACGCCGTGACGAAGGATATCGCGCGCAACGTGCAACAGGCTTCTGCCGGCACTTCGCAGGTCACTTCGCATATCGGCGAGGTCAATCGCGGCGCGAGCGAAACCGGCTCGGCTTCCGCGCATCTGCTCTCGTCGGCGCAATCGCTGTCGGGCGAAAGCAACCGCCTCAAGCAGGAAGTGGGGAAATTCCTCGCGACTGTGCGCGCGGCTTGACGGCCGCGGTTAGCGCTATCCTCGCTCCGTCAATCCGGATCCTGCAATGTCAGGATATAGGACACGATGGCGCGCGTCTGGTCCGGATGCAGGATGACGTTCGGCATCCGGCGATGCGACGTGTGCAGGATCGACCACAAGGCGGGACTCGACATGCCGCGGATATTTGCGATCGTCTCAAAGGACGGCGCATAGGGATTCGGCGACTGCAATTGCGCGGATTGAATGGCATGACATTCCGCGCACATGCTCTGGGCCAGCGCGCGGCCCTGATCGGGGAGCGGCTGCGCAATCGCGAGATCGATGGCGCAAGCGGCCATCGTGAGCCCCGATAACAACGCCGCGAGATTTCGTCTGGATGGCATCATTTTACGGCCTGCGTTGATCTGTTCCGCAATTCTAATTGTTTCGAGCTTAGTGCGCCGGCGCGGCGCGCTGTTGACCTGGATCAATGCATACCGATCCGATTGGCGGCATTTTGATACTGCATTTTGGCGGTGCTGGGTCGGAATTGGGATAGTGCAAGTCGCTGAAAAGCAACTCGCCCGCCGGGTGATACACGCCAGAAACCGACATCAAGAACATGACATCAGGAGCGACGTCCATGCGCATTGAGAACACTGCGATCGCTACTCTCCTTGCGCTGATCGCCTTTGCCGGTCCGACCTTCGCGCAACAGAGCGGCCGCTGCCAGGCTTATTGGCAGGAGCGCAACACAATCCTGAAAGAGAACCGCTACTGCTTCAAGTCGCCGCGCGCGATTCATTATTTCGGCAACGGCGGATGCACCTATCAGCGCATCGAGGACATCCCGTTTTCCAAGACGCATCTCGACCGGATGCTGGAAATCCGCGCAATGGAAAAGACCTACCAATGCGGCGAGCGGCTCACATCCGCTCCGGAGGCCTTTCATCCAGGCAACGAGGCGTGACGGCGTTTAAGGTCTCTTGGCCTTTATGGCGCCTTTATAACGCAGCGCTTGCCTTCCAATCGATTCTTTATGCCGGGGCGCCCATTTGTCTCCGTGCCGCCGCGGATCGCGGCCGGTTTGAACGAATGGAGATGAAGCTATGTTTACGATGGCGATCGCTCAAAGAGGGCGGCATCCCTCCGCGAAGCGGATGCCCGAAAAGGCCTCGCATAAGATTGCGATGCTCGCTGCGCTGATCCTCGTCAGCATCTCGGTCAACGCGGCAATCATCCTCGCCGACGGCAAGGCCTGGTAACGCGCCGACGCAGACGCGGATCCTTCGATCATCATGGAGCAGGCTGGCCGGCCGGTTGCTGGCCAGCCTTCCATTTTGCCGCGGCCCCGATGTCAGATCGGGTCTGCGAACGGGTCCGCGCAATCCGAATCCGTGTGCAGAGACCGGCTCCCTCCGGATGAGTTGCAACCTTTAATGCTCCGTCAACCAGCGCGAAAAGCGCGGCATCCACATTAACCTATTACCACATGAAGGCTGCGTATTTTTCGCCTGGGGCAGGGAAGCGAAAATGCTGGCGTCGAACCAAATTCATGCGGCCAAAGCCGCCTCCAACAAATCCATCAATCGTCTGATCGGACTGCTGTTCGTGGTGGTGATCGGCTTTTCCGCTCTGTGTGCCTACATTCTCCTGGAAGCCCGCAGCGCCGCATGGGAGCGCGCCGCCGAGGTGGCCGCGAGCCTGGTATCGACAATCGAAAACGACGTGTCACGCAACATCGAGATCGCCGACCTTTCACTCCAGTCGGTGGTCGAGAATCTGAACAATCCCGCGGTATCGCGGCTCGACCCACAAACGCGGCGCGGCATTCTGTTCAACCGCTCGGCCGCCGTGCGCCAGCTCGGCACCATCATGGTCTTCGACGAAAAGGGCAACGTGACGCTCGATTCCCGAACCGAGCACGTACCTTCGCTCAACATGGCCGATCGCGACTATTTCCAGGTCCACAAGGTCAATCCCGCGGCCGGTTTATCTATCAGCCGCCCGATGAAGACGCGCCTGACGGGGCAATGGATCGTGGGGTTAAGCCGCCGCTTGTCGCATCCCGACGGCTCCTTCGCAGGCGTGGTGATGGCGAGCCTGCGGCTGACTTATTTCCAGCAATTGTTTCAGCAGGCCGTACTCGGCCCGAACGGCAATATCACGCTCTCCCGCGATGACGGCGTAGTGCTGATGCGCTGGCCTTATCAGGCGGATTTGATCGGCAGCGATATCAGCCACGCCAAGCTTTATGAGTATCTGCCGAAGGCCCGCGCCGGACGATTCGAGACCTTCGCCGCAACCGACGGCGTGCACCGGTTGATCGTCTACAGCCAGATCGGCGAGTTTCCACTCGTGGTCGGCGTCGGCCAGTCGACGGCCGATATCTACGCGCATTGGCGCGCGCATGCCTTGCGCATCGCCGTGGTGGTCGCGGTCCTCACCGCGACGATCCTGCTGCTCGCGACATACCTGTTCCGCGAGTTGAACCGGCGGCGGCGGGCGGAGTCGCGGCTTGCCGTCCAGGCGATGACCGACAGCCTCACCAAATTGTCCAACCGCCGGCATTTCAACGAAACATTCGGCGCCGATTGGGACAGCGCCATGCGCGCGCGGGCGCCGATCTCGCTCATCATGATCGATGCCGACAAATTCAAGTCCTATAACGACACGTTCGGACATCAGGCCGGCGATGCGCTGCTCAAGACCATCGGCGCGGCGATCGCGGATTCTGCGAAACACGACAACGATCTCGGCGCGCGCTATGGCGGCGACGAATTCGCGCTGCTCTTGCCGGAGACATCGGCGGAGAGAGCGAAAACGGTCGAGCAAGCGATCCGCAGCCGCTTCATGGAGCTTTGCCAGCAGGGCGGCATCGTTCCTTCGGGATTGAGTTTTGGAATCGCCTGCATGGTGCCGCCGGAAGGCGGCGCCAAAAATGAGCTGGTCGAGGCGGCAGACCGCGCGCTCTATCACGCCAAGCGCCGAGGCCGCGATCGCACCGAGATGGCGCCGGGCTCCGAGCCGGACTCAGCGCCGCCGCTCGATCAGCCGCGCGCGGCGTAGCGGCGAATCCCCTGCGCGGCCGTGCTGTCGCGCGGCCGCCCGGCAAACGGCGCCAGCGCCCGTTGCGGATCGATTCCCGTGCTTATTCACGCAAAATACGGCCCAAAACCGGCCCACGAAGCCGCCATTGTCATTGCGATCTTGCGCAATCAGCTATATCAGGGCGGCAGAAAATAGCGGGCACGCCGCCCCTGGCAAAGGACCGACAGCAGACATGCAAACCAAGGCAGAACTCATCCAGGCGATCGTCGACCAGATGTCCGATGCGTTGACCCGCAAGGACGTGAAAGCCGTTCTCGAATCGCTTGCCGCCGTCGGCTACAAGCAGCTCAAGAAATCCGGCGAGTTCGTGGTGCCCGGCTTTGCCAAATTCGTGGTGATCAAGAAGCCCGCCACCAAGGAACGCAAGGGCATCAATCCCTTCACCAAGGAGCCGATGGTGTTCAAGGCCAAGGCTGCGCGCAAGATCCTGCGAGCGCGTCCGGTGAAGGCCGCGAAGGATAGCGTCGCCTAACGCTTCATCCGGCAATCAAGACGCCGTCAGGACTTTGGCGCGACAAGCGCCGGACCAAAGCCGGTCCCGGACATTCAAGGATGTCTCGACAATCAATCCCGCATCGGCCTTCGCCGATGCCAATCATTTTGGACATGAGATGAGCAGCTTCAAATATCCCGATCTCGCCGAACGCCAGAGTCTCGCCAACGCGGCCAAGACCGCGATGCTGGAGAAGTTCCGCGCCGCATCCGAAGACCCGGCCGCCGCCGCCCGGCGCGCGGAACGCATAACCTTGAACGAGGCGCGCAACGCGCGCATGGCCGAGCGCGAAGCCGCGAAGAAGGTGCGCCAGGCCGAACTGGCAAAGCAGGCGCAGCGCGACGCCGAACTCGCGCTGCAGGCAAAGCGCGATGCGGAGGCCGCCGAGGCTGTGCTCGCGGCGGAAGCCGCCGAGCGCGAGGCAGCGCTCCAGGCCGAGAAAAAGGCCGAGCGGGATGCGCGCTACGCGGCGCGCAAAAGCGCGAAGAAGGAACGCCGGCGCGGTTACTAAAGCGCGGCCAAGGCAAAGACGCCGGCCTGTTTCCCGCTACACATCCCGGACCCCGAACGGCGGGCAAGCTGTGAATAACCGAGCCCACCTCGCGGAACCGGACTTTCCGGAGCGGTCAATTGACGCCGTCATGTGAAATTTGTCCAACTCTTTGGACCGGCAGGAAAATGCCGCCGCTACAGGTTTGAAAAATCCTCAAAAGCTGTGGACCGCCTGTTGGTAAATCGCGGACAGGCGGCGGATGAAATCGTGGATAAATCAAGAATTTTCGATTGTGTCGCCAGAGCATAAGAGCGGGGATAAGTAGGGCAAACGCCAATCACCGCTTTGCTTTTCGGCGCATCCGCAAATGAAAGCGATCCGGCGTATCGACGCCGTTCGAGCCGCGCGCCAAAGCACGCGGGAACGCGCAGGCGGATTTCGGTTTATCCGGTTTGCGACGAGGGGCGTTTCGGCCGCAGCGCGAGACCCGCTTTTTCGATCAAGCGTTCCGCAGACGCTTCTGTGAGCCGCGTCCATTTCCAGCGGTAGATGAACCCGTGCAGGAGCCACACGATCAGTGCGGCGAATAATGCGGAGAAGATGACGTCGGTAAGGAAATGCCGGCCGAACGCGACGCGGACGAGACTGATCCCGGTGCCATAAGCGACCACCGCGCCGATCGCGGGATAGCGCCAGGGAGACGGGACGACCACCGCCGGCGCAAGCAGCGCAAACGCCGCCGTGGCCTCGCCGGACACGAACGAGCAATTGCGGCTGCAGGCGCCGCGCGGATCCCACCACGGCACGAAGGCCTGCGTGCCGCCGAATTCGACGATCGCAGCCGGGCGCGGGCGATGCCAATGCGATTTGAGAATGCCGTTGGCGAGCAAACCCGGCGCGAGTGCAAAAGTCGCGATGATCAGAAACGCGGCGCGCGCGGGCACCAGCATCGGGCCCTGCGGCCAGATCAGTTTGACCAGGATCGAACAGACCGGGAGAAGCGTGAAGAACACCGTCAGCGCCGTGCTGTGATCCCGTATCGCGGCCAGATAGGGATTAAGCCAATGCAGAAGGTCTTTGACGTCCGGCTGCTGAAAATATGCGGCTATCTGCAGATCGAGCAGTGGCTCGAAGGCGAAAACAGCGGCGGTGATGGACCCAAGAAGCAGCACAAGAAACAGACCGATACCACGCATTATATCCCCAACAAGCTCAGCCGCCCGCCTTCTTATTATACGGAGAGAACGAAAGAATCGTTTCTCAGGCCGCCCTATGGCGGCAACCATAGAGGTTGCGGGCTGTCTTTATTGTGACATAGGTCAATGCGCAAGCCGGCGCGGGAGCCGCGGCCCGGAAGCGCCCGCAACGGGCGCTGACGCCGCGTGACGGCATCATCGCGGCAGCCTTCACCCGGCCTGTCTTCGTCCCAGCCTCTGCCACATGCGCGCGATCACCCTGCGCGCGGAGGAATGCCCCTCCTGCGTCGTCGCGGGCCCGCCGCGTTGCTTGCGCACGAGCTTGATCTCGCGGTCGTGAAACGCCTCGAGGCCGGGCCGGTGTCCGGCATGGATCACCGTCGTTTTCGGCAAAAAGTCGCGCATATATTCCATCATCCGGAACTGGCTCAGTTCATCGAGCGAAGAGGTCGGCTCGTCCATGATCAGGATGTCGGGCGGATGGATCATCACCCGCGCGAAGGCGAGCCGCTGCTGCTCGCCGCCGGAGAGAAGCTGCGACCAGCTATCCGTCTCATCGAGACGTGCAATGAGATGCTCGAGCCCACAACGCGTCAGCGCTTCGCGGATTTTCTCTTCCTCGACCTTCTGCTCGGGAAACGGATAGAGCAGAGCCTGCCGTAATGTGCCGAGCGGAAAATAAGGCCGCTGCGGCATGAAGGCGATGGTTGCGTTTTCGGGCTTGAGGATCTCGCCGCTGCCCCACGGCCATAAACCCGCCATCGCGCGGATGAGCGTGCTTTTTCCGGTTCCGGAATCACCCCTCACCAGAACCTTTTCGCCCGGCGCAACAATCGCCTCGGCATCGTCGATCATCAGCTTGCCGTCATATTGCTCGATGTCGAGATTCCGAAGGTAAATATTATCGTCCGGGCTCGCGCCGATCACGATGCCCTCGCTTTGCCCGAGCGGACCGAGGCTCTCCTCCAGCCTGTCGATCGCGTCGGATAACTGGGTCACGCGGCGCGAGGAGGCGAACCAGTCGGCAAGACGGATGGCGTTGTCGGCGAGCCAGTTGAGCGCGACCTGCACCTGCGCGAAGGCGGTCGCCGCCTGCATCAGCGAGCCGAGCGTCATGTCGCCCGCGAGATATTTCGGCGCGCCGAGCAGAAGCGGAACGACCGGTGCGAGCACGAGATTGGCGCCGTTGAGCCAGGTCATGCGGCCTTGCCAGATGATCACGCGGATCCAGCGGCGCAGGAGATGCGAATAGGTTTCGTCGAGCCGCTGGCGTTCGTCGTCGTCCCCGCCGATCAACGCGATGTTCTCGGCGTTGTCCTTCACACGGGTGAGTTCGTAGCGGAATTGCGCCTCCGCCGCCGCCTTTTGCTCCACCCGGTTCACCAGCCGGCTGCCGAGAAGATACATGGCGAGCGTGTTGACGGTGGAATAGATCACGCAGGCGAACACCATGTAGCCGGGAATGGTATAGCCCGCGATGGTGAACGCGCCGCCGACGACCCACAGAATGCTGATGAAGGAGACTGCGGCGAGCAATGCATTGAGCACGCCGAGCGAGAAATCGACCAGAAGCTCGATCGAGAGTCGTCCATCCTCCGCGATGCGCGCCTCTGGATTGTCGGCTTCGGTATTGACGACGGTGAGCTGGTAGAAATGCCGGTTTTGCAGCCAGCGGGTGGTCAGAGCGCGCGTCAGCCATTGGCGCCAGCGCGCCTGCAGACGCATGCGCGCATGCACGAGGCCGACCGACGCCGCCGCTGAGACGACCGCCAGCGCCAGCACGAGCCCGATCGCAAGCGTGACGGTCTGCATGTCCTTCTTTTCGAGCGCATCGAAGAAGAATTTGTTCCAGCTATTGACCGCGAGCGCCGCGCCGAGATTCGCAAACAGAAAGAAAAGAACGCCCGCCGTCAGCACCCACGCGCGCCGCCGCGTGTCTCCGCGCCAGAATCCAAGCGAAAAGCGCAGGAAACGCTCAGACGCGCCGGATTGCATCCTTTTTCCCTCGCTGCGCCTCCGTGGCGCCTGGCCGCGTCAATCCGTCATTGCGCCGCCGGTACGGCCGGGTCGCACGCGCGGCCGCGCCTGGATGCTACAACGCGAGACAGCGGGTCGGTCAATGGCTTGATGGAGCCGGAAAGCCGCGAGCACAACATGCGCCGCGGTTACCACCTGGTGATCTTCTTGCGCGAGCAGCATCGTAACAACGGAGCAAGACTACAAGGCTATATGTGAGTTCCGCAGAGATTGGGTGTGTACACCTGTTGTTGCGACGCGGCGGCGCGATGCAGCGCCTCAAGGCCGCGATGTGTCGTGCTCGTCACCATCCAGAAATTGCTCGGCATAGTGACACGCGACCTCGCGCCCATCGGCGGCGGCGGCCCGTTATCCGAGCATCCGCGTATCGCCATCGACCGAGATCGCCTGCCCCGAAATCGTCCGGCCCCGCGCCGACGCAAGAAAGACGATCTGATCGGCGAGTTGCTCGGCCGTGACATAGTCCTTGATCGAGGTGAAGGAGAAAGCGCGCGCTTCCATCTCTTTATAAGAGATGCCGAGCTGCTGCGCTTTGGCCTCCAGCACACGGCGCTGGCGGTCGCCGGCCACGAGCCCCGGCAGAATGGCGTTGACCCGGATGCCCGCATCGCCAAGCTCGATGGCGAGCGATTTGGTGAAGCCGATCACGCCCCATTTCGCCGCCGCATAGGGGGCGCGCATCGCAAAGCCGTATTTGCCGGCCGCGGATGAAAGATTGACGATCGACGCATTCTGGCTTTTGCGCAGATGCGGCACCGCAAGCCGCGCGCAATTGAATTGTCCGGTGAGGCAGACAGTGAGGCAGCGATCCCAGTCGTCCGGATGGATCTCTTCCACGCGCCCGGTCGGCCCGGCAATGCCGGCATTATTCACCAGCACATCGAGCCCGCCGAGCGTTCCGATCGCGGCGTCGAACAGACTTGCCACCGCTTCGCGATCCGCCACATCGCAGACGCTGCGCGACAGCGCCGGATCGCTGCTGGCGAGCGCATCGAGCGCCGTGCGGTCGACATCGCAGACATGGACTTTCGCGCCTTCGCGCACGAACGCGCGCGCAACGCCGAGCCCAATACCGGCGGCGCCGGCCGTCACCAACACGCGCAAACCCGCAATTCCCATGTCCATGTGACTGTTCCCTCGCCGCGCTTAGCTTTGCGAAAAACCGCCCTTTGCAACCAGAAACGCAGCGGTTCCGGAAATGTCGCCGGCGA
>CAMDXM010000096.1 GCA_945878025.1 Pseudorhodoplanes sinuspersici
TTTGGGGCGGCTTTTGGGCCAGACGCGCTATTGAAGGCAAAACGCCGAAACTGGAATGTGCCGCCCGTTTTTGATAGGGTGGATTCATGCGCCGCGACGACATCATCGCCAGACTGAAGCAGGCCGAACCCGCCTTGCGCGCGCGCGGCATTCGGCGCGCGGCCGTGTTCGGCTCGGTTGCGCGCGGCGACGACCGGCCGGACAGCGACATCGATATCCTGATTGAAGTCGATCCGGAGAGCGGCTTCACCGTCTATGAATATGTCGGGCTAAAGGAATATGTCGCCAGCCTGTTCGACGGCCCGGTCGACGTCGTCGATCGCGATGGGCTCAAACCCTATGTCCGTCCTGCGGCGGCGACCGAAGCGATTTATGCCTTCTAAGGCCACTGAGACGGCGCTCCGCGACATCCTGCACCACATCGGCCTCGCCGAGCATTTTATTACGGGCCTCGACCGGACCGCGTTCGGGAACGACGCGCGCACGGTCTATGCCGTCACGCGCTGCCTTGAGATTATCTCCGAAGCATCGCGGCGGCTGCCGGCCGAGCTGAAGGCGAGGCATCCGTCTATCGCATGGAAAGAGATGGCAGGCGCGGGCAATGTGTACCGGCACGACTACGAGGATGTGGCCGCGCATTATATCTGGAACACCGTGCAGCGCGCCCTGCCGCCATTGCGGGCGGTGGTCGAGCGGGAGCTTAAGCCGTAATGGAATTACGGTGACAGGAATTACCGTGACAATTCAATTGGTGATCGCCTCGGCATGGACCGCATGGCAATGGTCCGCGAACAAACCGCGATAAAGCGCGACATCATCGACGGCAATTATCGCATCCACTGGCTGGAGCATTTCCTGGCCGAAGGCGGGATGGAAGTCTGAGGCTCAGGCCGCAACCGTCAAGCCCACGCGCTTGAGGACGCCGCCGGCCTGAGCAGGCTCGCCACCGCCTCGCAGGCGCGCGTCAGGCTATAGGGCTTGTGCAGGATCACTGAATTCGGAAACGCGCGCAGCTGCTCCAGCAACGCCCAGCGGCCCGAAGCGAACACCACCGGCAAATCCGGCCGCATCTCGCGGGCCTTCTGCGCCAGCGCCGCGCCGTCCATCGCCCCCGGCAGATTGATATCCGTGAACATCACGTCCACCGCCTCGCTGCCGGCCAGATGCAGCAGCGCATCCGCGGCATTGGAGACGGCGTGAACGGCGTATCCGTGCTCGATCAGCGTCTCGCGGACCATCTCGGCGATCAGGATTTCATCCTCGACCACTAGAATGGACGGCGCCCGGACACTATTCTTTTGACCCACGGAACAACCCTGCAAAAAGCGCGACCACGCCAGCCCAGATAACTCTGATCGGGCGGTATGTGTTCAAAGTGTCGAAAATTTAACTGAATCAAGGATAATGGGTCGTTAAGGTAAGCGCATGGCCAGCCGCGAAACCGCCCGCGAAACGGGGCTAGTCGGATCGCGCCGGAAGTGCAACTCAAGGCCTATGCCTGCGGCATTTTCCCGATGGCGGAGAATGCCGACGACCCGTCCCTCTACTGGATCGAGCCCGAACAGCGCGGCGTTATCCCGCTCGACGGCTCTCACCTGCCCGCCGCCTCGCCCGCACCGTGCTTCGCACCGTCATCATAATCCGTCCCAGACCGCGACGATCGCGCCGCTGACGGCGGCGAGTCTGCGGATATGAATATTTACGGCTTCACTCCGAGCGCCCTGAGTCCATCCTGGCTTGTTTTATCCCGCGGGTCGATCATCAGCGCGCGGCGATAATCCGAGATAGCACGGGCCTTGTTACCCTTTGACGCGTAGGCGATTCCCCGATTGGCAAGAGCAATCACGTCCATTGGGTCGATCTCGATCGCCTTTGTGTAGTCGGCGATGGCGCGGTCGTAGTCGCGTTTATCTGCGAACATGTTACCGCGCCCGTTATACGATGCTGCAAACTTCGGATTGATTTCCATGACCTTCGAGTAATCTGCGATCGCTCGATCGTGCTGGCGCTTGTTTCCATGCGCGAGGGCACGGTTAAAATACGCTTCTGCAAGCGCTGGATTGATCTCGATGGCGGCAGTGGTGTCGGCAATGGCGCGATCGTATTGCTTTTTTATCAAATATACATCGGCACGGTTGGAATAGGCCGCCGCGAACCGGGGGTTTAATTCAATAACTCGGGTGAAATCAGCGATCGCGCGATCCGTGTCGCTTCTGCTCAAATAGGCGATGGCGCGGTTGTAATAAGCCTTCTGTAAAGTCGGCTCTAGTTCAATCGCATTGGTATAATCGATGAGTGCGCGTGTCGGGTCACCCCTGCTCGCATGATTAACACCCCGCTCGGTGTAAGCAGCGGCGAGGTGTGGCCTAAGATTCAGAGCCAGCTTCGGATCGAGGTCAACCGCATTGGAGTAATCCGCGATGGTTCGGTCATGGTCGCCTTTACGCGCGTAGATGCCGGCTCTTCCAGTATAGGCATCGGTGAACCGTGGGTTCAATTCGATGGCTCTGGTGAGATCTGCGATGGCGCGATCATAATCGTTCTTTCCCAGATATGCATTGGCACGATTGAAATAGATTTTCGCCTCATTTTGGAAGAGGTGGACCGCGTCGGCGTAATGAACGATGGTGCGGTCGTAATCTCTCTTGGTCATGTGGGCGCCGCCGCGATCGTTATGCGCGTTTGCATTTCTGGGGTCGAGTTCGATAGCCTTGCTGTAATCAGCGATGGCGCGGTCATGCTCGCCCTTGGCGTGGTAGGCCAAGGCGCGATTATAGTAAGCGCGCGGGAAAGCCGGATCGATTTCGACAGCTTTGCTCGCGTCGGCGATAGCGCGCTCCAGCTCACCTTTATCGATGTAAGCGCCTGCCCGGATCGAATAGTGAATTGCGAAATGCGGCTCGATTTTGATAGCCATGGTAGCGTCGGCAACAGCACGGTCCCACTCACCCTTGGTGTGGTAGGCCAAGGCGCGATTGTAGTAAGCGGGCGCGAAAGCCAGATCGATTTCGACAGCTTTGCTCGCGTCAGCGATGACGCGCTCCAACTCCCCTTTACCGAGGTAAGCGGCCGCCCGGGTCGAATGATACGTTGCTATTCGCGAGTCGATCATGATCGCAATGGTAGCGTCGGCAATAGCGCGGTCCCACTCGCCCTTGGTCACATGGATGTGGCCGCGACTGGCATAAGCGATTGCTAGCATGGGATCGATGCCGATCGCTTTGGTGAAGTCTTCGAATGCGCGATCAGGGTCACCCTTGATCAAGTAGGCGAAACCACGCCTGACGTAGGCATCTGCGAATCTCGGAGCGCGCTCAATTATGCTTGTGTATTCGGTGACGACTCGATCCCAATCGTCGTTGGTATCGAAAGCGATTGCTCGCTCGTAGGCGGCAATCGCCGCGGTGGAATCGACACCGGCGCCTGACCTTTGCAAGGAAGTCGTGGCGGAATCGGCCGGACTCTGAGCCAGCAGTTGCGCCAATTTGGCCGGGTCGAAAGTGAGACGAGCGCTCTGAGCCGCGGCGGCCAATACGCTCCCTCGTGATCGATCGGCAGCCGCCTCGTCGTGGCGGCCGAGTGAGGAATATGCCGCTGACCGCGCGAGATACGGCGCATGAAAGCGCGGGTATTGGGCGATCACCTGATCGAGGTCGACCAGCGCCTCCTTTGGCGATCCCTGTGCCAGCAGTGTCATGGCGCGGCCGTATTGCGCCATTGCCTTGATGGCTTGGTCCGGTTGTTTACCGTCACCGTTGACGGACGGCGGCACGCCCAGGAAAAAGTTGCACGCAAGCGCGTTTTTGAAGCCAACGGCGATCACCTTGTCGAAGTCCGACTTCGCCGCCGCGAAGTCGCGCTTGGCCAGCAGCGCCATGCCGCGATTGAGCGACCATTCGACGATGTTGGCCGTGCTGTTTCCGTCCAAGGCGCGAGAATAAGTTTCAATCGTTGCATCGAGGTTGTTCTGCAGCTGATAGGCATAGCCCAGGCATCCCTGCGTTTGAGACGCGGGCAAGCCGGCCGCCTCGGCAGCCTTGCAATCTGGTATCATGCGTGCGTGATTGCCTATTCGGCCATAGGATCTGGCGCGACTGAGAAAGCCTGCGGAGATTTCTGGCCGGTCGGAGATCAATCGCGTCGAAACGGCGATAGCCCGCGCATAAGCGCCCTTTGCAATCGCCGTGCATAGCGCCGGCAGAAATTCGGCAACACCCATCTTATCTTTCATCTCGAAACTGAGTTGCTTGACGTACTCCGCCACGGCGTTGTCGAATTCGCCCATCGTCTCGAAAATCGCGCCGCGCTCTGCATAGGCCGCGGCAAGCGATTTCGGGTCGCGTTCGCCCGCGCTGATAACGCGTGTGCATGCTTGCATTCGTTGGGCTTGGTCGGCGCTCCCCACGCAGTCAGCGAGATCGTCCGCCCACGCGGCGCCAGTCACGAGCAAGACCAACGCCATCAGCGATCTCGCGACGAGGCGGTAAACCGGAAATGCGCGCAACAAAGTGACGGAGCGCCGGAAACGCGCGGCGCGGCGACGTAAATTCGTGTCCATAAGCCCCTCGCCTATGGGTGCAAGCCAAGTTTGCTCTACGGCGGTCATCTGTATGGTCAATGGCTAGAATAGTCTGGGAGGCAACTGGTTGAGGTGGTGTTGGGGCCAGGCCACAGGATCGCCTCCCGGCAGACGATGTCAACTAAGTGCACTGCTATCGAAATATCGAGCGGCCGGACCCAATCAAGCTATCAAAAAATTTAACCGGATTCTGAACTTTGACCTGATAATATCGTCCAATGGCCAGCCGCGAAACCGCCCGCGAAACGGGGCTTGTCGAGATCACGCCGGAAGTGCTGCTCAAGGCCTATGCCTGCGGCATTTTCCCGATGGCGGAGAATGCCGACGACCCGTCCCTCTACTGGATCGAGCCCGAACAGCGCGGCGTGATTCCGCTCGATGGCTTTCACCTGCCCCGCCGCCTCGCCCGCACCGTGCGCTCGGACCGCTACAGCGTGCATGTCGACCGCGATTTTGCCGCGGTGCTGGATGGCTGCGCCGCGCCGGGCAAAGGCCGCTCGCGCACCTGGATCAACGCGCGCATCCGTTCGCTCTACACGCGTCTGCACGAGATCGGCTATTGCCACAGCGTCGAGGTGTATGACGGCGAAAAGCTGGTCGGCGGCCTTTATGGCGTGCGGCTCGGCCGCGCCTTTTTCGGCGAAAGCATGTTCCACGCCGAGCGCGATGCCTCCAAAATCGCGCTGGTGCATCTGGTCGGGCGGCTGCGCGCGGGCGGCTTTCGCCTGCTCGACACGCAGTTTGTGACCGATCACCTGAAATCCTTCGGCGCGGCCGAAGTCTCGCGGCGGCACTATCACAAGCTGCTCGCGCACGCGATCGCGGACGAAGCCGATTTCGGCGCGCTGCCGCTCGATCGTCCGGTGAGCGGCGCCGACATTCTTGGATATATCAGCGCGGATTGAACAACGTGCCGGGCGGCGCTGGGGCGCGCTGTTGCGCCGGGCGCTGCTGCGGCGCGGGACGCTGCTGACGCTGCGGCGGCGGCGCCGGTTGCACCGCCGGCGGATCCTCGGCGACCTTGGTCAGCGGCGCCTTACAATCTGTGATCCAGATATCGTAGATCGGATGCTCCACTGCGTGCAGGCCGGGGCTCGACGCGTACATCCATCCGGTAAAGATGCGCCGCACCTCGCCCTGCAGCGTCACTTCGCTGACCTCGATGAACGCATTCGTGTTGGCCGTCTCCGTCGGCGGGCGCGTATTGCAGACGCGCGGCACGACCTGCAGCGCGCCGAATTGCACGGTCTCGTTGATCGCGACGTCGAATGAAATGATGCGGCCGGTGATCTTGTCGAGGCCGGAAAACACGGCCGTTGCATTCGGAATCTTTTGCGCCGGCGGCTCCGCGATCACCTCGTCGCCGGGTTGCGGCGCGGTGTTGGCGGGCTGCGGCGTGCCGCGCGGCTGACGCTGTCCGGGCGCAAGTCCGGGCGTTGGATTCGGCAACGAGCCCTGCTGCTGATCGGCCGGCGCCTGCTGCTGCGGCGCGGCCTGCGGTCTCGTCTGCAGCGGCGGCTGCTGTTGAGCGCCGGGCGGCGGAGCTAACGGCTGCGTCTGGATGCCGCGCGAAATCGGCGGCGGAGGCGCACGCTGCGGCTCTTGCGGATATTGCGGATATTGCTGCGGATAAGGCGCATCCGATGGCGGACGGCTCGGAACATTGGCCGGCGGGCGCGGCGGGTCGCCGAAAATCGTGCCGAATTGCGCCAAGGCGGGACTGGCGAACGGCGTTGCTGCCGAACACGCAAGAACCAACATAAGAAGCCCAGAACGGGCGCCTTTGGTCATGGCAACAGGCATCAATAATCAGTCCCGGAACGTGCGGCTTGTCCGCCATGGGGCCGCCGAAAACGGGTTAACATGGGGAATGCGGCGGCGGAAGGGCGATGTCAGCTTGGCCGCGCCGCCAAACGCCTCGAAACCGCCACGAGCCCGGCCAACGCCACCACACTGATCCCGGCGCCCGCCAGAAATGTGGCCGCGGGCCCGAAGGCGTCCCATATCAATCCCGCGGCGACGCTCGCTGCGAGCAACGCGGCCCCGCTCGCCAGATTGAAAACACCAAACGCAGTGCCGCGTAAATCCACCGGGGCCTTGTCGGCGATGAGCGCCGCAAGCAGCCCTTGGGTCAAGCCCATATGCAGGCCCCAGAACACGACGCCGAGCAGCATCACGGCGATATGCCCGCCGAATGCCAGCAGCAGGTCCGCAACGATCAAGGCCGCGATCCCGATGGCGAGCACGCCGGTGCGTCCGAGGCGGTCCGACACCACGCCGGCCGGATAGGCCGACACCGCATAGACGACATTCATGATCACAAGGATGGCAGGCACGAGCGCAATCGGCATACCGAGATTTTGTGCCCGCAGCACAAGAAACGCCTCGCTGAAGCGCGCGAGGGTGAGCACAGCCGCGATCGCGACCACGAGCCAGAATCCGATCGAGAAACGCCCGGCGTCGGCGAAGCGCGGACGCGGCCTCTCCGGCCCGGGCCCCGTGCTCGCGGGTTCCCTCACTGCGAACACGATCAGGGCAAACGAAACAAACGCCGGAACGACCGCGATCCAGAACACCAATGTGAAATCGTTCAATGTCAGCGCCATCAGGCCGATGGCCGCGAGCGGACCGAGAAAGGCGCCGGCGGTGTCGAGCGACTGCCGCAGACCGAACGCGGCGCCGCGCACCGCCTGCGGCGTCAGATCGGCGATCAACGCGTCGCGTGGCGCACCCCTGATCCCTTTACCGATCCGGTCGACGAACCGCGCCGTCACGATCCATCCCAGGCCGGTCGCCAGCGGAAACACCGGCTTGGTGAAAGCCGCGAGCCCATAGCCGATCGCCGCCAGCAATTTGCGTTTGCCGAGCCAGTCGCTCAATGCGCCGGAGAAAATCTTGACCGCCATCGCTGTCGCTTCGGCGACGCCTTCGATCAGGCCAACCGCCGTCATCGACGCGCCGAGCACGGTGACGAGATAGACCGGCAACAGCGCGTGGATCATCTCCGACGAGATGTCCATGAACATGCTGACAAGGCCGAGGGCCCAGACGCCGCGCGGAACGTCCTTAAGACGAGAGAGGGCCTCTCGCCCGGACGGCATTACCGTCCCGGAATCCAGGCCTTGTAGTCGCCGGTCGCTTTCGGACGGCGCGACTGCGCCAGCGTCGAGCCGGACGGCCGCGAAGCGCCGGGCGTTCCGGTGAGGTTCGGCCGGTGCGGCTTCTGCCAAGGGCGCGGCTTGTATTTCTCGGCCGTCGGCGGCGTGTCGACCGTGTGATGCAGCCAGCCGTGCCAGTTCGGTCCCACCATCGAGGCCTCGGCATAGCCGCTATAGATCACCCAGCGCCGCTCGAAGAGCAGCACCGGATCGATCTTGCCGCCCTTGGTGCGGTAATAGCGGTTGCCGAATTCATCGCTGCCGATGAATTCGCCATAGAGCCAGGTCCAGAGCTGCGTATTGAGCGTCTGTCCGTTCCACCAGGTGAAAAACTTCAACAGAAACGTCTTCATGGGTCGGCCGGGCTTGATCTGAGCGTTGCCGCTTTGATGCCACGGCGCGTTTGCCCGCGCAATGCAGCAAACAGACCATCGCTGCCCTCGCCGGCCGGATATGTTACGATCATGGAACCTTTCTGGCTCGGATGGCTTGATCGGTTCATTGCCTGTCGTCGTGGAAGAGCCGGCGCAGCCCGCTCATTGCAGAGGAGAAATTCCATGTCCGTCGCCCGCGTGACCGAATTGATTTCAGCTTCGCCAAAGAGCTTCGAGGACGCCATCCAGGTCGGTGTGTCCCGCGCCGTGCAAACATTGAAGAATGTCGAGGGCGTCTGGGTCGCCAACCAGAAATGCGTGATCAAGAACGGCAAGATCGCGGAATATCGCGTCAATCTGAAGGTGACCTTCATCCTGCAGGACTGATCCGCGCCTGCCACGGATGCAATGGCATGCTGTTGCGGAGCGCTGAACGCGCTCCGCATGGCAGCCTCTAAATGACTGACCTCACGGCGAGAATCGGTGCGCTGGCGGTCCCGCGGACGGCCCCGGGACGGTTCTCGAATACCTCTGGGCCAGCCCCCTCCAGGCGTCATCAACACGCCGCCCTGTCCGGAATCCCCGCTATTCCTAGCCTCCTGAAATTTACGACGGAGCGATGACAAATCCGCTTGGCGAATCTCCAAAAGCGGGCGGATACTTGCCTCGTCAGGCGCTGGATTGTCCCCGAAATTAACAGGCGGGACACAAGATTTAGCGTTTGATTCAGACTTGGACGCTACAGCTTGACGTATGTGGCGAGTCTGTCCTAAGTTTAGTGTTCAGCCCGGCGGAATGTGTCCGAAGTCTCCGGCCGACGGTTTCAACCACGCTCAGAGAGACAGGATCCCGCCCGGAATGGCCCTTGGCGGGGGCAGAATTGTCGTCGCCGAAATCGGGCCGAAAGCCTGAGACAGGCACAGGGACTATCGGGGAAGCTACCGGGAGGCCGGTTCCGACCCCAAATAAAAAACGAAGGCGAAAGACAGAGAGAAAACGAGCCGGACGCTGCGGGTGGAGGCCAGTCCCCGCGGCGAAAGACGAAGTGTCGGCGCTCTCACGAGCGTGCGATCATAGAAAATGGGGCAGAAGAACAATGCGGATCGAACGTCGTTTCACCAAGGATGGCCAGTCTCCCTACGCGGAGATCGAGTTCCGTTTGACCACGAGCGAGATCAAGAATCCCGACGGCTCGGTGGTGTTCCGGCTCGACCATGTCGAGGTGCCGGAATTCTGGTCGCAGGTGGCCGCCGACGTTCTGGCGCAGAAATATTTCCGCAAGGCCGGGGTCCCGGCGCGCCTGAAAAAGGTTGAGGAAAACTCCGTCCCTTCCTTCCTGTGGCGCTCGGTCGCCGATGAAGCAGCGCTTGCGCTGCTGCCGGAAGCCGAACGCATGGTCGGCGAGACCTCCGCAAAGCAGGTCTTCGATCGCCTGGCCGGCACCTGGACCTATTGGGGCTGGAAGGGCGGCTATTTCGATTCGGAAAACGACGCGCAATTCTTCTTCGACGAGATCCGCGCGATGCTGGCGCTGCAGATGTGCGCGCCGAACTCGCCGCAATGGTTCAACACCGGCCTGCACTGGGCCTATGGGATCGACGGTCCCTCGCAGGGCCACTTCTATGTCGACTTCAAGACCGGCGAATTGACCAAGTCCGAGACCGCTTACGAACATCCGCAGCCGCATGCCTGCTTCATCCAGTCGATCAGCGACGATCTGGTGAACGAAGGCGGGATCATGGATCTGTGGGTGCGGGAAGCCCGCCTGTTCAAATACGGCTCCGGCACCGGCTCGAATTTCTCGCGTTTGCGCGGCGAAGGCGAGAAGCTCTCGGGCGGCGGCAAGTCGTCCGGCCTGATGTCTTTCCTGAAAATCGGCGACCGCGCCGCGGGCGCGATCAAGTCCGGCGGCACCACGCGGCGCGCGGCCAAGATGGTCGTGGTCGACGCCGACCATCCGGATATCGAAAACTACATCGACTGGAAGGTGAAGGAAGAGCAGAAGGTCGCGGCTCTCGTCACCGGCAGCAAAATCAACCAGAAGCATCTGCGCGCGGTGCTGAAAGCCTGCGTCAATTGCGAGGGCTCCGGCGACGACTGCTTCTCGCCCGACAAAAATCCTGCGCTCAAGCGCGAGATCAAGCTCGCCCGCAAATCCTTCGTGCCGGACAATATCATCCAGCGCGTGATTCAATTTGCACGTCAAGGCTACACGGACATCGAATTCCCGATCTACGACACCGACTGGGATTCGGAGGCCTATCTCACCGTCTCGGGCCAGAACTCCAACAACTCGGTGCGCATCACCGACGAATTCCTCAAGGCCGTCGAATCCGACCGCGAATGGGACCTGACCTGGCGCAACCGCAAAGGCATCGCCAAGACCGTGAAGGCGCGCGCCTTGTGGGAGAAGATCGGCTACGCGGCCTGGGCCTGCGCCGATCCCGGCTTGCAATACCACACCACGATCAATGACTGGCACACCTGCCCGGCTTCGGGCGACATCCGCGCCAGCAATCCGTGCTCGGAATACATGTTCCTCGACGACACCGCCTGCAATCTGGCGTCGCTCAATCTGCTGACGTTCCGCGACGAGAAGACGAAAGCTTTCGACGTCGAAGGCTACGAGCATGGCGTGCGGCTGTGGACGCTCGTTCTGGAAATCTCGGTGATGATGGCGCAATTCCCCTCCAAGGAAATCGCGCTTCTGTCCTACGAATTCCGCACGCTCGGATTGGGCTACGCCAATATCGGCGGCTTGCTGATGTCGTCGGGCATTCCCTATGACTCGGATCAGGGCCGCGCCATCGCGGGCGCTCTGACCGCGATCATGACCGGCGTTTCTTACGCCACCTCCGCGGAGATGGCGGCGAAGCTCGGCACTTTCCCCGGCTATGCGAAAAACCGCGACCCCATGCTGCGCGTCATCCGCAATCACAAGAAGGCGGCTTACGGCGAGCGCTCCGGCTACGACAGGGTTTCGCAGCCGCCGGTACCGCTCGACGGCGTCTCCTGCCCCGACCAGCGTCTCGTCGAACATGCGCGCCGCGCCTGGGATCGCGCGCTCGCGCTCGGCGAGGAGCACGGCTATCGCAACGCGCAGGCGACCGTGATCGCGCCGACCGGCACCATCGGCCTTGTGATGGATTGCGACACCACCGGCATCGAGCCGGATTTCGCGCTGGTGAAATTCAAGAAACTCGCCGGCGGCGGTTACTTCAAGATCATCAACCGCGCCGTTCCCGAAGCGCTTCGCACGCTCGGCTACAGCGAAGCCGAGATCGCCGAGATCGAGGTCTACGCGGTCGGCCACGGCACGCTCTCCAACGCGCCCGGCATCAACCACACCACCTTGAAAGCCAAGGGCTTCACCAACGACGCGATCAGTCTCGTCGAGAAGGCCTTGCCGACGGCGTTCGACATCAAGTTCGCCTTCAACAAATGGACGCTCGGCGAGGAATTCTGCCGCTCGGCTTTGGGCGTCTCGCCCATCGACCTCGCCTCGCCGACCTTCGATCTGCTTGCGCATATGGGCTTCACCAAGCGCGAGATCGACGCCGCCAATATCCATGTCTGCGGCGCGATGACGGTCGAGAGCGCGCCTCACTTGAAGGCCGAACATTATCCGGTGTTCGATTGCGCCAATCCGTGCGGACGCACGGGCAAGCGCTATCTCTCGGTCGAGAGCCACATCCGCATGATGGCGGCGGCGCAGCCGTTCATTTCGGGCGCGATCTCGAAGACCATCAACATGCCGAATGAAGCGAGCGTGGAGGATTGCAAATCCGCCTACATGCTCTCCTGGAAACTGGCGCTCAAGGCCAACGCGCTCTATCGCGACGGCTCCAAGCTCTCGCAACCCTTGCAGAGCCAGCTCATCGCCGACGAGGCGGATGAGGACGATGCGGTCGAAAGCTTCATCGAGAAATCCGCGCCCGCGCGCACCGCGGCGCTTGCCGAAAGGATCGTGGAGCGCGTGGTCGAGCGCATGGTGGTGTTGCGCGAGCGCGAGAAGATGCCGCATCGCCGCAAGGGCTATACGCAGAAGGCCGTGGTCGGCGGGCACAAGGTGTATTTGCGCACCGGCGAATACGACGACGGGCGCATCGGCGAAATCTTCATCGACATGCACAAGGAAGGCGCGGCGCTTCGATCGTTCATCAACAATTTCGCGATCGCGGTTTCGCTCGGCCTGCAATATGGCGTGCCGCTCGAGGAATATGTCGACGCCTTCACGTTCACGCGCTTCGAGCCGGCCGGCCCGGTGCAGGGCAACGACTCGATCAAATACGCGACCTCTATTCTGGACTATGTGTTCCGCGAACTCGCGGTGTCCTACCTGTCGCGCTTCGATCTGGCGCATGTCGATCCGAGCGAGACCCAATTCGACGCGCTCGGCAAGGGCGAGAACGAAGGCAAGGCGCCCTCCGCCAACCAGTATGTGTCGAAGGGCCTGACCCGTTCGCGCACCGACAAGCTCGGCGTGATTTCCGGCGGCTCCTCCCCCGCTGCGGGAGACGGCCAGGGCGGCGGCTCGCAACAGGCCGCGACCAACAACGTCACCTCGCTTCGCACCTCGGGCGCTGTCGCGTTCAAGGCCGAGCCGGGACAGGCGCTCTCGCCCGCGCAGCAGCTCGAGACGCGCGGCGATCCGCTCGAATGGTCGCAGGTCGAGGACCGCATGCGCGCGCTGGTCGACGGCGGCGCCAAAGCCGCGCCGGTATCCGAACGCCGCGCGGAAGCCAAGGCCAAGGGCTATGAAGGCGAAGCCTGCGGCGAGTGCCAGAATTTCACTTTGGTGAGGAATGGCACCTGCATGAAGTGTGATACCTGCGGAGCCACGACCGGCTGCAGCTAACTTTCAATTCGGCCTCACCCTGAGGAGCATTGCGAAGCAATGCGTCTCGAAGGGCGAGGCCGCCCAATAACAGGAGGCAACATGTTCCAAGGCATTCGAACTCTTATCGTCGCCCTCACGGCCATTGTGGCCCTTGGCGTCTCGTCCACCGCGCGCGCCGACAGCGGCAGCGTGCGCATCTCCTTCATCAAGGCGGGCTGGGTCATCGGCGGCTCGGTCGGCAGCGGCACCATGACCTTCCGCGGGCGCACCTATCCGCTCTCGATCGGCGGCTTAAGCTACGGCCTCACCTTCGGCGGATCGGCGACCGAACTGCACGGCCGCGTCAGCAACATCTTCCGTCCGTCGGATATCGAGGGCGTCTATGGCGCCGCCGGCGCCGGCGCCACGGTGATCCGCGGCCCGCAGGCGATCGTCCTGACCAATCAGAAAGGCGCGGTCCTCGAAGTGAGCGGCCGGCAGACCGGACTGATGATCAATCTTGACCTCGCCGGCATGGCGCTCACGCTGAAATAGCGCGCATCAATTCGGCCTCACCCTGAGGAGCATTGCGAAGCAATGCGTCTCGAAGGGCGAGGCC
>CAMDXM010000097.1 GCA_945878025.1 Pseudorhodoplanes sinuspersici
AACGCAAACGCATCAAACATGCAACTATCGCAAACCGTCGCTTGCAGCACCGACTGCAGGCCGCCTAAACTCTAACCCTGATGAGCCAGAGCCTCTCTTCTCGAAACGCCTGATCAGTCTCAAATTGCCTGACGACGGACAATCATGGCAACGAGTCGCGAGACGTTGGCAAAAAAGCCCGACCTGATCCGCAGGGCGATGCGCGCGATGACTGCCGCCATGGTATTCGCACATGCTAATCCGGAAGAGACCGCAAAGATCATGCGGCCTTATTTCCCTGATCTCGATGAGGCCGTCTTCAAACAGGTGGTCGAAACCTATCGGAAGGCATCGGCTAGCACCCCAGTAATCACGAAAGAGCAGATCGAAAAGACCGTTGCTTGGATGAATATCGGCGCCAAGTCCCCGTTCAGCGCCAAGTTCGAAGACGTCGCCGACGATAAGATCGCGAAAGATGCCGTCGCTAGCTTAAAGAAATAAGTCATGGCCGGTTCGAATTCTGGCGCAGCCGCGTCAGGGCAAGGCAATGTCTTGCTCTGGCGCGGGCTCCTTCTCATCACCCTGCTTGGTGGATGGGAAGCTTATGGGCGTCTTGTCAGCGAGGCATGGTTCAGCCGGCCAATGCTCATCTTCGCGCGGATTCTCACCTGGGCCGGTGACGGGCTTGGCGGCCATGTGGCAATTACGCTCGCGGAAATGCTCGCCGGTCTCGCCATCGGGATTCCACTCGGTACGGTGTTTGGGCTTGTGCTCGGGCGCCTGCCAGTCGCCGCCGGAATCCTGCGGCCGATCATCTTCGGTCTCTACAGCATTCCGTTGGTCACGCTGGCGCCGTTGTTCATTTTCTGGTTCGGGCTCGGCCTGACGCCGAAAATCGTGCTGGTCGCCATCGTAACGTTCTTTCTGCTGTTCTTCACCACGTTTGCCGGCGTTCAAACCATTGATCGGGAAATGATCGACAGTTTCCGGCTGCTTGGCGCCAGCCGGCGCGAAATGCTGCGGAAACTGATCGGACCCGCATGTCTTGCCTGGATATTGTCCGGCATCAAGGTCGCGCTGCCGTACTCGCTGATCGCGGCCGTAGTCGGCGAAATGCTGTTGGCGCGGGCAGGGCTCGGCTATCTGCTGATGCAGGCGAGCCAACAGATCGATATGACCGGAATGTTCGCCGCATTATTTGTTCTAATGGCGGCGGGCGTCGCAATCGGCGAAACCGTCAATTTCATCGAACGCCGCGCGTTGCGTTGGCGCAACCTCTAGATATGAGGACGGCTGTGGCGCACCAACTCATCGAACTCAAGGATATCTCGAAGTCGTTCCAGCGCGAGCAGACGATCATTGCCGCACTGTCACCGGTCAATCTCGCTGTGCGGCGGGAAGAGTTCGTTGCATTCGTCGGACCGAGTGGCTGCGGAAAATCGACTATCCTCAATATGGTCGCCGGCTTGCTGCCGCCGACAACTGGGCAATTGTCCTATGACGGCGCTCCGGTCCGCGATCTCAACCGCCGTGTCGGCTACATGACACAAAAGGATACGCTGCTGCCTTGGCGCAATGTCGCGGACAATATCGGCGCACCGCTCGAACTCGCTTGTCACAAGACCGGTAAGACGGGACGGATGGACAAGATCCGGCAGATGGTGGAGCTCGTCGGCCTTAAGGGATTCGAGAAGCACTTTCCCGGAGAACTCTCCGGTGGTATGCGCCGCCGTGTCGCGTTGGCGCGCATGCTGATCTACGATCCGGAAACGCTGCTGATGGACGAGCCGTTCGGCGCGCTCGACGCGCAGCTAAAACTCGTTATGCATGACGAAATCCAGCGCATCGTGTCGCTCGGACATAAAACCGTGCTGTTTGTCACGCATGATCTAAGTGAAGCCATCGCGCTTGCCGACCGTGTGGTGGTGTTTTCCAGCCGGCCTGGCCAGATCAAGATCGTGCGCGACATCGATCTGCCGCGCCCGCGTGATGTTTTCCGCATTCGATTCTCTCCACGCTTCACCGAATTGCATGAAGAGCTGTGGGATGAATTGAAGGACGAGGTGAAGAAGGGAACCGATACATGAGCGCGCAACCGCGCGATCCGGGAGCCGCCGCTGCGGTCGCCGTTGCCGTGATGTCGGCCGCGGCGAGCCGAACCGGTGCGTCTGAATCCGCGCGCAGTGTTTTCTTGCATCCGGTCGGCCGTGCAGCCGCGCAAATTGCGATTGTGTTGGCGATGCTGGTGTTGTGGCAATTCGGCTCTGGTACACTGTTTCCGCGCGTCTGGGTATCTTCGCCATCGGCGATTTTTGCGCGGCTCGTTCAATGGTTCTCGAGCGGGTCGATTTGGGGACACATGGCCGCGACGGTGAGCGCTGCGGCAATCGGCTATGTACTCGGCGCCGCAGCCGGCGTCGCCACCGGCCTCTTACTCGGCTTGTCGCGTAAAGCCGAACAGATCCTGAGCCCCTTCGTGATTGCGCTCTATTCGCTGCCGAAGGTGGCTCTGGCTCCGTTCTTCGTAATCTTTCTCGGCATCGGCATCGAGTCAAAGATCGCGCTGGTCGCGGTTACGGTCTATTTCCTCCTGCTCTACAATACGCTCGACGGCTTGCGCGATCTTGATCGCGGCTGGGCCGACGCGTATCGCCTAATGGGTGCTAATGACCGAGAGATCGTCCGCAACGTCATGTTGCCTGGCATCATGCCATGGATTTTTTCAGGGCTCCGCATCGGCGTGCGCTACGCCTTCACCGCGGCGGTGCTCGGCGAATTGCTCGCCGGCAATCAAGGTATCGGATATCTGATCGAGAGTTCGGCCGGGCAGTTCAATTCCAGCGGAATCTTCGCCGGCGTTTTCATTCTCGTGGTCTGCAGCGTCGTCGCCACCGAGGTGATCTCGCGGGCCGAAAAATTTGTCCTGCACTGGCGCAACTGAGAGGTATACATTGTGCGTATTGCTTTTGTCGGGCTCGGCCAGATGGGCCGGCCGATGGCCGAGCGGCTGATCAAGGCTGGCCATACACTTGTCGTGCACAATCGAAGCCGCGGTGCGGTTGATGCGCTGGTCAAACAGGGCGCGATCGCTGCGCATAATCCGGCCGAGGCATTGGCAGGCGCAGACGTGTTCGCGACTTGCCTTCTGCATCCACAGCAATTGCGCGAGGTCTATTTCGGCAAAGACGGCGTTCTCTCAGCGATCGCGCCAGGCCAGACCCTAATCGATTTCGCCACCATCGAACCCGTCATGAGCCGGGAATTGGGCGAGGTGGTGGCGCAACGCGGCGGGCGTTTCCTCGATGCGCCGATCAGCGGCGGGCCGAAAGGCGCAGCCGAGGGCACGCTCAGTATCATGGTTGGCGGTACCGATGCTGATTTCGCCGCCATGCGCCCGATCTTTGAAGTTATGGGAAAGAAGATTTTCCACATGGGGCCGGTCGGCACCGGAACAACGACCAAGATCTGCAACCAAATCCTCACCGGGGTCACGCACGCTTTGGTTGGCGAAGCTATGGTTCTTGGCACCAAGGCAGGCATCGCGCCACGCGCGCTGTTCGATGTGCTGCGACAAAGTTCAGGGCAATCCAACTCGCTCGAACGTGCAGTTCCGAATTTCATCCTGCCGGGAAAATTCGATGCAGCATATCCGATCAGCGGTATCGTCAAGGATCTTGAATGCGCAATCCAGACCGCAAAATTACTCGGTGTGCGGCTTTTTTTCGCCCCGCTGGCACAACAGCTTTACATCGAGGCGTCCTCGCTCGGTCACGGCAAGGAGGACGTAGCGTCAGTTATCAAACCAATGGAGCGGATTGCAGGCATCGAGGTACGGGAGAAAAACTGATCAAGACGCCGTAAAAGGTGAGTAAAAACAAATTGCGCTACCGGAATGGCATTTGTTGGCGTTCGCAGAATGGCAGGTTATTAGCGCCCAGGCAGCGTAAAGGCGCGCGCGGCTGGCCAGCGAGCTTAGCCAGGTCATTAAACCAACGATTGACGAAATGAGATAGCTAACGGAAAAATAGAAATTGATAATTAGCAGGCGAGGGTCGTCTCGCCGATATGAACATAACTCGGAATTATTTCGTCGGAGCAGGCAATTCTGTTATGGAACAAAGCACGTTTCGTGATGATCTTGCACGCGCATCCGTCTATTCACGACAACTGCTCAACGGATGCACGACAATCCCGATATCAACGAGTTCTAGTCTTTCGTTGCGGCGGCTTCGGATCCGCCGAATTTCTGTTGTTGTTCGCCCGCACATAACTCGCTCGCGCCGCCAGGATGTGGGACGTCATCACTGATCGAGCCCATTCCGAATCATGCGCCAGGAACGCGGCAATCAGCTCGCGATGATGTCCGAAGCTGCGTGCCAATTCCGAGGGGGAGTAACGGTGATAGGTCCGAAGGATGATCGTCATCTCAATCAGCCCGGCCATTAGCGTCTGCAACCGTTTACTGCCCGCGGCCTCCATGACGATCCTATGAAACTCGCTGTTCAACTGCGAAAGCCGGTCGAAATTTACTGGCCGTTTGCCCGCCGATGTCTGCTCCATCTTGTCGGCGAGCGCGGACAATTCGTTGATTTTGGCATCCGATATCCGCTCCGCCGCAAGCGCGGTCGCGAAGCCTTCCAAAAGCGCCCGCAGCTGAAACAGGTCGTCGACATTCTCGCCAGTCCATTGTGTGACGGTCGCACGATGGTTCGACTTAAATTCGATCAGCCCTTCGGCATTCAGCCGCCGCAAGGCCTCGCGAACCGGCGTTCGGCTGACGCCAATAGTGGTGGCGAGATCGTTTTCCTTCAGGCGCAGACCAACTCCAAAATTGCCCTGGAGCACGGCGTTGCGAATGGCGTCGTATGCCTTATCGGTTGCGCGAGACAAGATTGCCTCCCATGCTCATGCTCGAGACTCACCCGTTAAATAGGCTTGGATTAGTCGGTCGCGTTCCATTTTCGATGCCCTTGGATCGCCTTCTGCGACGATTCGGCCATGATGCAACACAATGACGCGTGTTGCTGCGGAAATCACTAGTTCTAGGTCATGCTCGATCCAAATGACTGTGACGCCGTCCATGCGCTGTGAGATGGCAACAAGCTCGCGCACCAGAGTGCGCTCGTCGGTCGACAGGCCGGACGCGGGCTCGTCTAGCAGTAGAAGTTTTGGTTTGCTGACCAATGCGCGTGCCAAATCGACGCGACGGCGGGCGCCAAGTGGCAATCCCGATGCGGCAGCTAACGAAAGGCTTTCGATCCCGCACACGGCCAGGGTTTCGAGCGCGCGTCTGCGCATGTCCTTTTCCTCGGACGCAGAGCGAAAAGGCAGCGCGTAGCGCCGAAGCACCCCGCCCTTGAACTGGCTGGCTAGCCCGAGCAGCACGTTGTCGAGAACGTTCAGACTTTCGATCAGGTGAATGTGTTGAAATGTCCGCTTAATGCCGAGCGCGGCTGCGCGTGTGCCGGTGTGCCCGAGCAACGCGGTGTTGCCAAAGTTGACGACGCTGTCCGATTCTGGCGCATACAGGCCACTAATGCAGTTGAGCAACGCGGATTTTCCGGCGCCGTTCGGTCCGACCAAACCCAGAACTTCACCTTTGGCTAGCCTTAAATTGATGTCTTGCAGCACCCGCAATCCACCAAAGTTGAGCGAGAGGCTTTTGATCGTCAGGCAGGGGTTGACGTCGGTCATGACACCAGTTCATTCGTCGCGAGCCCGAGCGCCAGGTTTCTTACCCGCTCTTTGTGAGCGGCTAGATCGCCGGAGAGTGATTCCACAATATTTCCACGCGCGAGAACGACTGCGCTTTCGGCAAATTTATCCAGCCAGTGGACCTCCGCTTCGGCGCACAGCACCGTGAGATTCAGTTCCTTGCGCAATCGGGCAAGGGTCTCACACAATTGTTCGATGATCGGTACAGCAAGTCCGAGCGTTGGCTCATCCAGCAGAAGCAATGCCGGCGAGCCGAGCAGTGCCATGCCGATGGCAAGCATTTGTTGCTCTCCACCGGACAGATTGCCGCCAAGCGATGCCCGTCGCTCCGCCAGCCGTGGAAACCAGCCATAGACGTCGTCGATGCCGACGCGCCCGTGGCTGCGCTCACGGTCGGCCGCAATCAGATTCTCGGTAACCGTCAGCAGACTGAAGATCTTGTCGCGCTCCGGCACCATGGAGATCTTGGCGTTTGCGAAGACCTCGATCGCTCCACTCCAGCGCGCGGAGCTGGGTAGGGCACCCGCCAGGGCCAGCAATGTGCTGCTCTTGCCTGCGCCGTTGGTGCCGACGATGGCGGTGGCGCTGCCGGTCTCGATTACTAGGCTAATGCCCCGCACGGCATGAATGGCGCCGAAACTGACCCTGAGATCCTGGATCGCTAACAGGGTGGTCATTGGATCGCTACCCGCAAGCGCGTCCAGACCCATTGCGGGAGACGTAGCAGGGCGGCAATCAAGATTATGGCGAGCGCGATGCTCTCGCTGCCCGTGGCGGCAAGGGATGCGTCAACGCCGGTTACGCGAAAGACCCAACTCAGCCCGTGTGGCAACAGCATGATGATGTAAGCTGCGGCGATCGCGCCCGGAATCGAGCCGAGCCCGCCAAGCGCTACGATCGTGATGTATTTGATAGCGAGATGCAGGTCGTAATTCGCAGCCTGAACGATTCCGAAATAGTAGCCTCCGATCGCGCCGCAAATCGATGTGACGAATGATGTCAGCATGAAAACGCTCGCGCGCGCGCGGAGCAGGGAAATCCCCATTGCGGCCGCCACCGTCGAGTGATCGCGCGCCGCGACCCACGAGCGGCCAACGTGACTGCTGACTTGCCAATTCAGTAGCAAGTAAGTGATGAACATCGCCACGACGATGACTTGCCACCATCGATTGAGGTCGTTGACCACCCAGCCGAACAGGGAGGGAACCGGCATCAGAATTCCGGTCGCGGCGGTGACCTTCACCTCGACATCGATCAAAAGAATACCGACGATCGCCTGCAGAGCAAACGTGCCAACCGCGAGATATAGGCCGGACGTTCGCAGCGTCGCGACTGAAACCAGCGCCCCAATAGCGAGTCCGACGGCGCCAGCGGCGATTAACGTTGCCGGAAATGGCCAGCCATAAAGCGTCGCCAGCAGTCCCGCCGTGAATGCGCCGATACCAAGAAAGGCGGCATGGCCGAGTGACAATAGTCCCGCCGTTCCCGTCAATACAGTGAGCGCCATCGCTGCCATGGCCATGAGCCCGCCGATATTGGCTAGCTGCATTGCGAATTTTCCGAAGGCCGCCGGAATAGCGAAGAACGCGACGATAAAGAGCAGGAATGGCAACGCCCGGCGCAGTCGGGCGTAGTTTTTTCTCGCCACGCCGCGATCAACCGAGGCTTGCGCGTCAACTGTCATGACTCAGACTCGCATAATGTTTTCGGACCGGCTTGCCAATCCGGTCGGTCTCATGACGAGCAGCAACAGCAAGCCAAGCACCGGAATGACCTGCGAAAACCGCGGTTCGCCGAAAAGGGTGACCAACGTTTCACATCCGGCCAGCAAAAAAGCGCCAACAATCGCAAATCCGACATTGGTCATGCCCCCAATCAGAGCCGCGACTATGGCGCTCACTCCTATCACCGCTCCTTCGACTGAGACGACGGAAACGGATGCGATCATCACGCCGGACAGCGCGGCCAGCAGGCTTCCCATCATCCATGCCGCGCACAGGGTTTTCTGAACGGAAATTCCGCGTAGACGCGCCAATGCCGGATTGTTGGCGATCGCCTGCATGTCGATGCCGAGCGATGTGTGCCGGATGAGCACGACGATTCCGACCAGCGCCGCCGATCCGATCAGGATGACGGCGAGATTTTGAATCGACAGATTGACGCCGAAGAAGCCGATTGTCCCCGGAAACAGCGGCATTCGCCAAGTCTGAGCCGCCCAGACTAGGCCCATCAGACCGTTGAGCGCAATCGTCGCGGCGATGGTGATAACTGTGCCGACGAAATGCCCGAGGCGGCCGCCGATTCGCTCGACTAGGACATACATCACAACGCCGGAAAGCGCAGCGATTCCGAAGGCCGCAATGACGGCGGCGCCAAGATTGAGAAATCCGCCTCCCGGCACCCACACGCTCACCAGAATATAGGCCGTGAGCATGCCGATCTCGCCGACGTGAAAAGCGAGAACGCGGCTCGTTCGATAGATCAGCACGACACCGACGGCCATCACGCTATAGATGCAACCGGTCGCGAGGGCGGTGAGGATGCTCACGTGCCAAGCCATGTCCGAAGTCTAGAACTTCGGGAGCGTACTGGAATATGGCCGCCATCCTTTCAGCGGGACCATCTTGTCGCTGGCGCGATCGTAATGCACCAGCATGAAGGTCGTCGGTCCATAATGATCGTCCTTGGTGAACTGGATCGGCGCGCCTGTCAGGCCGCCAGTTTCCATTTTGGTCTGTTCCAGCGCCGACTGGAATTTCTCCGACGTGCACGGTGAGGCGCAACGTTTGATGACGTCTTCGACCAGCATGCCGAGTGCCCAGCCGCCGGAATGCACCGAAATCCATTCCTTGATGCCGGCTTCCTTCACCGCCTTTTCCAGAGCGGCTACCTGCGGGCCGTCGCCATAACCCTGGCTGACGAAACGGGTGTAGCTCCACATGTCAATCTTTGGCGCGGCCTTGGCGACCTCGCGCACGGCGTCGTCGCCGGTGCCGGCTTCCATCGAAACGACGGCGCCTTCATATCCGGCGGCGGCCAATGCAGGCACCATTGCGATCGTGCGGCTGCGTCCGAGCACGGTAAGAACGACATCAGGTTTGAGAGCGGTAATTCGTTCTGCAATCGCACGGAAGTCGCGCGTGGGAATCGGAAACATCACCGCCTCGGCGATCTCAAAGCCTTTTAGCTTGGCAGCGGCTACGGCTCCCTTGCAAGATACGATGCCGCCGGGGCTTTCAAAGCTGGTGCAGACCATCGTTTTGCCCTTGGGCGCAGCGTCGCGCGAAAGTTCACCGCCGATATAGCCTGCGAGATCGAAGACAATTCCGGTTGCAAACGCATTCGCTTTGGCGGGAGGAAGGACAAGACCGATATTCGACGGATAACCCGCGATCACCGGAACATTGTTGCGTTCCATTGCGGCGTAAACGCCAGCCTGCACTGTGGAGAGTGGGAGGCCGATGATCGCGATCGCCCCGCCGGCAACCAGTTCCTGTGCGGTTGCGACAGCACGTGCGGTATCGATACCGGTGTCGCGAATGTCGAGTTCGATCTTACGGCCGTTAACGCCGCCGGCTTTATTTATCCGATCGATGTAGAGGTTGAAGCCTTCGAGCGACGGCTTCGAGATATCCTGCGTCGGACCGGATGTGTCTGTGAGATAGCCGAGTTTGACGGCTTCTGCCCGTGCCATCGCTGTCGAAGCGAACAAAATCGCGGCAGCGGCCAGCGTAAATCGCATGGTCGTCATCGAAATTCCTCCCCGAGATTTGCCAGGCCATGTCCTACAGCCTGATTAGCGGAACGCCTTTCGAGGGCGGTCGCTTTGGTGAAATGATACTGCAAAGGGATCGAGAAATGCAATTAATGTATACAAAATCTCCGATGGCGCGACAGTCACCGCTAAAAACAGCCTATTTCTACAGCTATCTGACGAAATCTGTATACCTGTCAGGCACTCGAAGTGGACTTATCGGCGACTACTTCCTTGATGGCCTCGACGATGCCGTGATAGCCGGTGCACCGGCACAGATGGCCTGACAGCATCTCGCGGATCTCTGCCTCGTCAGGTTGCGGCCGTTCCGCCAGGAACTGCACGCACGACATCAGGATGCCTGGAGTGCAGAACCCACATTGCAGCGCGTGGTTTTTCTGAAAGGCCGATTGCAGTGCGGTGAGTTTGTCGGGCGAGGACGCCAGTCCTTCGACCGTCTGGATGTCGGCGCCGTCCGCTTGAATGGCGAACATCATGCAGGTACGCACGGCGCGCCCGTCGATGAGTACGGTGCAAGCGCCGCAAACGCCATGCTCGCAGCCAACATGCGTTCCGTAGGCATGCAACACATGCCGCAAGAAATCCGCGAGTTGCATACGTGGCGTTGCATTTCCTTCGCGCGCCACGCCGTTAAGCGTAACCCTGATTGCCATTTCGCTTTCGGCTGAAACTTCGAGCATCATAAAACGTCCGACCGTGCGCGATTGAGCGCCTCGAAAACGACATGGCGTGCCATGACCCCGGCCATATGCGTGCGAAACTGCGCGCTCGCCTGCAAGTCGTTGACCGGGTCGATCCCTTGGCGCGCGTTGGTTTCAATGGCATCCAGAACATCTGCCGACAGTTTCTGTCCCTCAAAACTTGCAGTATTAATCAGAACCGGACGCTCGCCGATGCCGGCTAGCCCAACACTGAGACGGACGACGCGGTCATCTGAGTCGAGTTGCACTTCGGCTGCTGCTGCGACGATGGCGTAATCGCCCGAGCGGATCGCAAATTCGGCGAAGGAGTGTCCTGTGTGCGGTTTGGCTGTCGGCCAGAGCGCCGCCACGATCATTTCATCAGCAAGTCTGGCAGTTGTGAGAGTGGACACGAAGAAGTCGTTTGCTGCCACGACGCGAGTTTTCTTGCGCGACCTCAGTTCGACCGATCCCCCGCTTACGAGCAAAGCAAGCGGAAGTTCCGCGCTGGGATCGGCGTGCGCGATTGAGCCACAAATTGTTCCGCGATTGCGCGTCTGGTAGTGACCAACATGAGGCAACGAGGCGCTCAGCAATGGAGTCGCATGGAGACGCTTATCCGCCATAGCGTCGCATTGGCGCACTGTGGCGCCAATGCGGACATGGTCGAACGCCACGTCGATGCGGGATGTTTCCTCGATCCGGTTGATGTCGATTAGGACTTTCGGCATCACCAGCCGCATGTTCAGCATCGCACCGAGCGATTGTCCGCCAGCGATGATTCGGCCGTCATCGCCGTGTTGCCCGAGTGCTCCGACCGCTTCTGCGATGCTGTCCGGCCTGACATAGGAGAATGGGGCGGCTTTCATGACTTTGACCCGAACCAAACGTCTATGATGTCACGAAGGCGCGAGAACAAGCGGGCGCGGATCGTCGCGCCGAAGTTCTGCGAAAACCGGGCAAAGAACTGACCGATCAGAAGCTTGGTCACCCCCGCCAGCATGCGATGGCCGAGACTTGCCACGCGCCCGCCCACATCCGCCGAATAGGAATATTCCACCGACGTTTCATTGTCGCCGAGGGACTTCAGCGCGACGCGTGCCTCGCCCTTGCCGAAACCAAGTGCGCCCGTCGCTTCGCCCAGTAGGCAAAAACGTGACGGCTGCTCGATTTCGGTCAACTTCACTTTTGCGTCGTAGATGCCGCCAATGCCTGCCACGCTGATCTTGATCCGCGCGCTGTAAGAATAGTCGCCGTGCTCGGTTAACGTTTCGCAGCCCGGAATGGCGGATTTCAGGCTTTGCGGATCAAGTAACTTGGCCCAAACCTTATCGATCGGAGCCGCCACGCGCGTTATGCCCCGGCCTTCCAGCTTGCGGCCGGTGCTGTCGTCAGACTTCGCCGCTGGAATTCCCTGGCGTTGGGCGGATGCCTTCATGGCCGGCGTCGTTGTATGACCGTGCATCATTGACCACACGCGCGACGGTGTCAGCGGAAGCGTCACGTCCTTGTGGATTGCATCGGCGACCGCATTAGCGATCGCTGCCGGCGCGATCATTGAGCAGCCGTCGCCCATTCCCTTGGCGCCGAGGAGATTGGCCGTCGCCGGCGAGCAAACATGGCCGAGTTCCAACGCGGGCATTTCCGGAGCGGTTGGGCAAAGATAGTCTGCAAATGTCGACGACAACAGAATTCCTTGCGAGTCATAGGTGAATTGCTCGAAAAGGGCCGCTCCCAGACCGTGCGCGAAGCCGCCCCAGATTTGCCCCCGCACCATCGCTGGGTTTAGCTGGTTGCCGATGTCGTGGACGCTGGCGTATTTTCGGATATGGACGCGCCCGCTTACGCGATCGACCTCAACCGCCACAACGTCGCACAGGAATGCGTAAGTGAGCGACGAGCGAATGCGGTCGTCGTCATCTGGGCCGGTGAGGCTGGCCGGCGAAAAGATCGCGGTTTCGCGAATTCCGGCCGGAACGCCGGCCGGAAGGCCGGCCGCGTTCCAATGCGTTTGTGCCGCAAGCCGGCGGATCGGAATCGAGATATTGCGTCCATCATCGATCGACGCGTGTCCGTTGGACAGTTTGATTTTCTCTGGTGGAGTGTTCAGGGCATCGGCGGCGAGAAGCCGAAGCGTTTCCGCAACCTTCTGAGCCCCCATTTTTACCGCCGACATGACCGCGACGGAGAAGCGATTGGCATAGTTGCCGGAGGTGATTGACCAACCATCGATCAACGTATCGAGTTGCGTGATCACTTCGATGTCCGCGGGATCGACGCCGAGTTCGTCGGCCACAACTTGCGCCACCACGGTGGCATGGCCCTGTCCGTTTGGCGTGCTGCCAACATTGACGACAATCGAACCCATTGGATCGACCGTAATGGTCGCTGATGCTGCTCCGCCGGATTTCGGCGATCCGCGCGCTCGCTCCTCAGCAGTGAGAGCGGCATTGATGTAGCCCATATTCGAGCCGGATGTCTCGACCGCGACACCTATGCCGATTCCGAATAGCCGGCCTTCAGCATGCGCGCGTTCACGTTCTCGCAGCAAATTCTGATATCCGGCAATGTCCAACGCCAGCTTCAGCGACCGGGCGTAATCACCGCTGTCGAGGAGGGAGCCGCTCGGGCAGTCATACGGAAACTCGTCCTTGCGGATGAAATTGCGCAGACGGATTTCGGCACGATCGATCTTCATGCCTTCGGCAGCGACGTCCATCAGTCGTTCAAACGGAAAGAAAAATTGCGGCGCGCCAAAACCGCGGTTTAGACCTGTGGGCACCTGATTTGTCACCACAGCGGCGTTGTCGACAGCGATGTTGCGGACGCGGTATGGCCCATTCAATGTGCCGTGCATCCGGTACAGTGATGCAGGCTCTGGCGCCCGCATATAGGCGCCGACGTTTTCAGTTTGCTTGAGCCGGAGGCCGATCAGTTCTCCTGCCGCGGTGAATGCGCCTTCGATCTCGGTCACGCGATCGGTCGCGCTCGACGAGGCGGCAAGATGCTCCAGTCGATCCTCGATCCATTTCACCGGAACTCCGAGCTTCCGGCTGGCGATCGCGATCAGCACGATATACGGAAAAACACCCTGCTTGATTCCGAAACTTCCACCGCTGGCAGGGGGCGAGATGAGGCGCAAGCGCTGGCTCGGCACCTTGAGGGCCGATGACATTAGCGGATGCAGTGTGAACGGCCCCTGGAAATTGGACCACACCGTATAGCGGTCAGGCGCCTGCTCAAAATTGGCGATCACGCCGTAAGTTTCGATCGGCGTCGAATGAACACGCGGATGGTGGGTTTTATATTTGAAAACGTGGGTCCCTTCCGCGAACGCTTTGTCCGGGTCGCCGTAGCGGAAACTACGGCGATGTACGCAGTTCGACC
>CAMDXM010000098.1 GCA_945878025.1 Pseudorhodoplanes sinuspersici
GGATGAATTGTCTGGCAGCCTACGCTCGACGTGCCACTGTTTCCGCCCTTATGAATATTGATTCCGAAGTCGTCGCCGGTGTCTTCGTAGTCCGGCGTTCCATCGCGCATGACGGTGACCGCACCGGCCCGCTGACACAGCGCAAGATATTGTCCTTTGTGCTTTGCAAATTTGTGCACATACCATGCGCCCGTCTTCAGCGTGGCCATGCCTTTGGTGCGCCCGGTTCCATGACCTCTTCTGTATCCCGTCGGATCGGTATTCCCATTGTAGGCGACCGTCGCCGAGGGACTGTCGATGAAGAGCGCATCGTCATAGATGCCGCGGTCGTTCACTCCCGGAGCGCCCATGGAGTCTTTGTAATAGCCACGGATGCCAACCACCAGCAAAGGATAGGTCTGGCGGCTAATTGCGAATGGCGCGATGCGCTGATTGAGTTCTTCGGCCGAAAGTCTTGGTTTGGAATCTGGAATGATCGTCGGCATTGGAAATCCCATCGAACCGAAATCGGTTACGACTATTATATTACCATGCAATTTCTAGGCGATCAATTCACAATATACAATCTGTACACACCTAATCATTCGTTCTCTTCACATCCTTGATGTCGGTGAAGGCAATCCCGGCCGCGCGCTCGCGCGTATAATCGAGATAGAATTGATTGCGCGCGAGAAAAACCGGATCGCCGTCGAGATCGTCGGCGATGCCGGAGCGGTTCGCCGTCATGAAGGTGGTGAGCGCGGCCTCGTTCTCCGCCGAAATCCAGCGCGCCAGTTCGAATTCACTCACGTCGAAATCGACCGGCAGGCCATATTCTTCCGCAAGCCGCACTTTGAGCACATCGAGCTGCAGCGGGCCGACCACGCCGATCATCGCGGGCGAGCCGTCATGCGGGCGGAACACCTGCACCACGCCCTCTTCCGCCAGTTCCTGCAAAGCCTGTTTCAGCTTCTTTGCTTTCATCGCATCGCCGAGCCGCACGCGGCGCAAAATCTCCGGCGCAAAACTGGGAACGCCGACGAAATTGAGCTCCTCGCCTTCAGTCAGCGTGTCGCCGATACGCAAGGTGCCATGATTGGGGATACCGACTACGTCGCCGGCATAGGCTTCGTCGGCGATCGCGCGGTCCTTCGCGAAAAAGAAATGCGGGGTCGAGAGCGGCATCGGCTTGCCGGTACGCGAGAGTCGCGCCTTCATGCCGCGCAGCAATTTGCCGGAGCAGATGCGCGCAAACGCGATGCGGTCGCGGTGATTGGGGTCCATGTTGGCCTGGATCTTGAACACGAAGGCCGTCATCGCCGGCTCCTCCGCGTCGACCCGGCGCAGATCGGATTGCTGCGCGCGCGGCGGCGGCGCGAAGGCGCCGAGCCCTTCCAGCAGATCGCCGACGCCGAAATTCTTCAGCGCACTGCCGAAGAACACGGGCGTCAGATGCCCCTCGCGGAAGGCGCCAAGATCGAATTTATGGCAGGCCTCGCGCACCAGCGAGAATTCCTCCTCCAGCGCCCTGGAATCGAGATTGGGGTTGAGCCGTGTCATCTCGGCGACCGACATTCTGGTCGCGACGCCGGTTTTCGAGGCTTCACCCTCGATCAGCCGCACGCCGCCGTCGCCGAGATTGAGCGTACCGAGAAAATCGCGGCCGCGCCCGATCGGCCAGGTCACCGGCGCGGTGTCGAGCGCCAGCGTTTTCTCGATTTCGTCCAGCAGATCGAACGGATCGCGGCTTTCGCGATCCATTTTATTGATGAAGGTGATGATCGGAATGTCGCGCAGGCGGCAGACTTCGAACAATTTGCGCGTGCGCGCCTCGATGCCCTTGGCGGCGTCGATCACCATCACCGCGGAATCGACGGCCGTCAGCGTGCGATAGGTATCTTCCGAAAAGTCCTCATGGCCCGGCGTGTCGAGCAGATTGAACACGCGGCCCTCGTATTCGAAGGTCATCACCGAGGTGACCACCGAAATGCCGCGCTCGCGCTCGATCGACATCCAGTCGGAGCGCGTGGAGCGCCGGTCGCGCTTTGCCTTCACCTGGCCGGCGAGATTGATGGCGCCGCCGAACAGGAGAAGCTTCTCGGTCAGCGTGGTCTTGCCGGCATCGGGATGCGAGATGATGGCGAAGGTCCGCCGCCTCTCGACCTCGCGGGCGAGCGGGGAAAGGCTTCTCGTTTCTTCCGCCAGGACAGGCTTATTCATGGGAGCCATGTGGCAGCCGCAACGCGGGGAAGCAAGGGGTTTTGCTCAATGCCTGCAAGCCTTAAGCGGCATACATATGGTCCCTTTACACCGGGCAGCCATGTTCCGGATGGCTTTCTTATGCACCAGCGCCCATTTGAGCGGTCCGGTCGCATTGGCGAACGGAATACGGAAATGGAGACGACAATGACCACGGCAGTCCTGCATAAACGGATGCCCAAGAAAACGCTTCACACCACGGCGATCCTGGCCGTGCTGATTCTGGCCAGCATGGTCGTGAATGCGACGATCATCTTCGCCGACCACGTCGTCGGCTGATCTTGGGCAACGGAAAAGGCCGGCACGCCAATCGCGCGCCGGCCTTTCGTGCGCCTGAGCGTCAGCGCCCGGACAAGGCAGCCTTGTATTCCTCCGGCTTATACCCGACCACGAGCTTGCCGCCGCCGAGATCGAGCAAAGGCCGCTTGATCATGGAGGGCTGCGCCAGCATCAGTTTCACGGCCATCGCTTCGGTCAGACCCTCTTTGTCCTTGTCGGGCAATTTGCGAAAGGTCATGCCCGAGCGGTTGAGCAATGTCTCCCAGCCGAGTTTCTTGCTCCAGCGCTCCAGCTGTTCGCGGTCGACGCCGGCCTTCTTGTAATCGTGGAATTCGTAATCGACCTTGGCCTTGTCGAGCCAGGCGAACGCCTTTTTCATCGTGTCGCAATTCTTGATGCCGTAGATGGTGACTGCCATATGCCGTCCGAGCCTCAAGCCGCGGGAAATTCCTCTCGTCGCGCGCCGAGCCGAAGCTCCGCCAATCCTTCGGCCATTTTGACCGCGGCCATCACCGGATCGACGACCGGCACCGGAAGCATTTGGCGGTACGCCGCGGCGCGTCCTGCCAATGCTCCCGACCCAAGCAATATCGCACCCGCCCCATCCTCTTCAATCGCGGCCCGGATCGCTTGCGCGATCTTCTTTTCCGCGAACGCCCCCTCGTCCGCCGCGGCCGCGACGCCGATACCCGCCGCGCGAACCGTGCAAAGGCCGGCCGCGCCATAATTGCGCAGCAGGTTGAGAATGCCCGGAACCGCCGTCTGCACGGTGGTGACGATCGAGAAGCGGGCCGCAACCGTCCGGACGGCGGCAAGACCGGCCTCGAATGCGCCGACCACCGGCACGTCGGCCAGCGCGCGCGCCTCGGCCAGCGCGATGTCGTCGAAGCACGCCAGCACATAGGCGTCGTAGCGCTGCGCGGCGCCCGCGCGGACGATATCCATGATCTTCGGCGCCGCCTGCTCGCGGTCGGCAGCCGTCTCGATCGAGAGCGGGCCGTCCGGCGGATTGACCACCGTCACCTGCGTCCGGCTGCCGGCGATATCCTCCGCCGCCCGCCGCACCCGCGCGGTCACGACGGCATTGGCATTCGGATTGATGACGAGAAGCCGCGCCGCAACGTCCGTTGCGATCGGTTGCAGACGCATCACTGCCCCATCATCGAACGCGGCAGCCAGAGCGCGAGGCTCGGCCATGCGATCAGCAGCATCGTGAACCCGATCATGATGAAGACGTAAGGGACCGATCCGCGCACGACGTCCCCGAAACTCCCGCCGCCGCGCCGGATGCCCTGAACGACGAAAAGATTCATTCCGACCGGCGGCGTGATCAGCGCGATCTCGCACATGACGACGATGAAAATGCCGAACCAGACCGGATCGACGCCGACCGCCATCACCATCGGCACCGCGATGGGCACGGTCAGCACCAGCATAGACATCGCATCCATGAACATTCCGAGGATGACGTAGAAGACCACGAGCAGAAGCAGCAGCGAAACCTGCGTCAGCCCGAGCGAAGCGACCCATCGCGTCATCACCTGCGCGGTGCCGAGCATCGACAGTGTCACGTTAAGGAGCAGCGCGCAGACAATCACCAGCACGACCATGCCGGTGGTACGCGCCGACTGGCGAAAGCAATTCTCCAGCAGCGCGACGCTGAGCCGTCCATTCCGCCAGACGAAAAACAGCGCGACCATGACGCCGAGAGCGGCCGATTCCGTCGGCGTCGCAAGCCCGCCATAGATGCTGCCCATGACGACGAGGAAAATCACCGCCGGAGGAACGAGGAATTTCAGCAAGGCGAGCTTTTCCGCCAGCGGCAGATCGGCCGTCTTGTCGTTGGCGCCGGCGTCGCCATGGAACAGGAAGATGTAGGTCGAGAACAACGCCGTCATCACGAGACCGGGCAGAATGCCGGCGATGAAAAGCTGGCCCACGGACACATTGGCGAGCGAGCCGTAAACCAGGAGATTGATGCTCGGCGGGATGAGGATGCCGAGCGTGCCGCCCGCCGCGAGCGAGCCGAGCGCGGCGGCATCCGGATAGCGGCGCGCCTTGAGCGCCGGGAGCGCGATCGTGCCGACAGTCGCGGCGGTCGCGACCGAGGATCCCGACGTCGCGGAAAATAACGCGCAGGTGCCGATATTGGTGTGCAGCAATCCGCCCGGCAGCCGCCCGAGCCAGACCGCAAGCGCGTCATACATCTTGTCGGCGATGCCCCCGCGCAGCAGAATTTCGCCGAGCAGCATGAATAGCGGGACCGCGGTCATGACCGAGTTGTTCAGCGCGCCCCAGACCACGCCGCCCATCGTGTTGATCAGCGGCATGCCGTAACTCAGATAGCCGCCAAGCGCGCCGACCGCGATGATCGATACCGCGACCGGCATGCTGAGAAACATGAGTCCCAGCATGGCGAAAAAACCGGCGGCAAGAACCGTGATGCTCATGGCGGATTCCTCTAGCGCCGTTTCATATCTTGAAGCTCTGCCTTGAGCTCGTCTTCCGGCGTTTCCGGGCTGAATTCACGATTGAGCGCGCCCCATTTCCGGCCGGCGAGAAGAATGACGGCGCGCGCCGCGAGCCATGTCGCGGGGATCGCGAACAGGATCATCGCCACGAGCCACAGGGATTGCGGATAGATCAGCGGCGTGGCCCAGGGCGTCTGCGCGATCGAACGATAGGCCTGCGTGTCGATCACCGTATCGACGGTAAAGATCAGCAGGAACAGCGCCAGCGCGCCGAGCGAGATCGCCGCCAGCGCGTTGAGGCAGGCCTGCGCCGCCTTCGGCATCCGCATGTGAAGGAGATTGATGCGGATATGCGATTGGTCGATCAGCGTCACCGCGAACGCGAGCGGGGCGCCGACGGCGATGGCGTAACCGGACAACTCGTCGATACCGCCGAGGGAGACGGACAAGACCTTTCGGACGATAGTCTCGACGGTGACGGCCGCGGAGAGCACCAGCATCATGATGCCGAACACGAGACTTGCGAGCCGCGCGTAACGCTGCATGTCCGCCTCCCTTCGCCGCGCGATCGCTTACAGCCCGAGCGCGACGCCGATCGTCGCTTTCCAGGCCGCCTCGCAGCCGGGATTGACCGCGTTGCATTGCTCAGCCCAGACCGGCAGCGACTTCGCCGTCAACGCCTTTTTGACGGTGGCGAGATCGGCGTCACTGACCGGAACGACCTTCAGCTTGTATGACTTGCCGAGCTTGCAGGGACTTTGGCCGGCATTGCAGCGCATGGCGTCGTCATAGAGCTCCCTTGAATAGAGCCAGATGTCGTCGTTGAGCGTCTTGATCGCTTTCTGCAGCTTCGCCTGGTCGCCGGGCGTGAGCTTGCTCCAGCGCGTGAGATTGATCGCGTAGCCGTTGACCGCGAGCTGAAGCGCGAGCGGCATGACGGTGGTCGTCGCCTCCGGCCAGCCGCCGGAATTCGCGGATGCCGGTCCGGTGATGGCGCAATCGACGACGCCGCGCGCGAGCGCTTGCTGCACCTCGCCGAACGGCATCGGAACGCCGGTCGCGCCCAGACCCGCGACGAAATTTGCAGCGCTCTGATCGCCGACGCGGATCTTCATGCCCTTGAGATCGGCAAGCCCCTTGATGTCGGGCTTGCAGAAGATCACCTGTGGGCCGGCCGGCCAGACGCCGAGAAGCTTTGCGTTGAAGCGCGACTGCAGACGCTCATCGACGGTCTTGAAGAATACGTCGGTGTGCTTCCTGCCGGCCTCGAATGTCGGATTCAATCCGATGAGGTCGAATCCGAGAATCGTCGGCTCGTCGCGGCTCACCTGCGGCCCGCGGATCGAGACGATGTCGAACAGGCCGGATTTCAGCACCCGCAGCCCGTCGGTGTCGGGAATGCCTGCGACGTCGACCGGCACATATTGCATGGAGACGTCGAGCCCGGAATTTTTTCCGAATGCCTCGAAGAACGGCTGCTCCTTGTCTTTTTGAATGAGGCCGGAGCCCGCGGGCTGGCCGAGAACCTTCAAGTTGAGCGTCTCAGCTTCCACCGAGGAGGCGAACAGGGCTGCTGCGAGCCCGATCAGAATGCGATGCGACATGACGATGTCCTTTCCTGACAGTGATCATTTCGGCGGCGCTGACAACCAGGCGGCATTGAAGCCCGCTCAGTCTGCACCGCGATACGTCGGTATGCAATTCAAGTTTCATACCAATGACCATGAAATCAGAGTTTCATACACCGGATCAGCGCGTTATGCGAAAAGACCCGCCCGTCCGGTGCCTGCGCCGGGACCGCAACGCGCACAAGAAATAGACAATCGGGTCCGCGCCTGCCTATTCGCGGATCAGGAATTACAGCTCTTCGAGGCTGTCATTCAGACTCTCGATTCCGCGCAGCCGCGCGCGCCCCGTGGCGGCGGCGATTTCGATCGCGCGCGTCGCGAGCAGATGGCAGACCGCCATGACGGAGACATGATTGAACAGCGGACCCGGCGCCAAGGTCTGGCAGCGGACGTGCCAGCTCGCGCTCTTGTGGAACGGCGCGCCCTCATCCGTAATGTAAAGAAGCTTCGCCTTCGATTTCTGGATCTGCTCGAGCACGAGATCCATGCGGGCGACGCGGCGGCGCAATCCGAAGACGACGACGACGTCGTTCTTGTGGAGGCTCACAAGGTGCTCGCCGAGCGTCTGCCCCGCCGCCGGAATCGCGACAATATTCTCGATCACCTGCGTCATCTGCCATTGCAGATACGACGCGAAAGGATGGCTCGACCGGAATCCGATCACCCAGACCTTGCGCGCGCCCAGCATCGCCCGGGTGATGGCGTTGATTTGCGCGTCCGTGACCGGAAGGAAGGTCGCTTCCAGATTGGACACGCCCTGCGCGACATGGGCGGAGACGGATTGCTGGCCGGCCGCGTCGGCCGATGCCGAGAGAAACAGCCGCGAGCCGGTCTGCTTCTCCGCGCGCGCGTGACGCCGCGCTTCCTCGTAATTGCCGTATCCAAGACGCCGGATGAAGCGCGACACGGTCGCCTTTGAAACATGGGCGAGATCGGCAAGCTCGGCGCCGGAATAGCTCGCGAGCTCGCCCGGGAAATCGCACACGAATTCGCCGAGCCGGCGCTCAGCCGGATGCAGACCCGGCAGCGACTGGCGGACACGCGTGAGAAAGGACTGCTCCTTGCGCGACATGGGAGGTCCGTGAAATCGGGAGATCCGTGAAATCGCAGTTTCACGGACTGTCAGACGAGTCCGGCCACTTTGCAAGGCGAGCCCCGAATTGGGGGCCAGGTTACGCCCCATGTTGAGCCCCGAGCTGAACCCCAAGCCCGAACCCTTGACGCCCGCTCGCTTTTTACCCATAACCACATCGTTATATAACCAACGGGCTATGGAATGATCGCATCCGACCGCCTCGACGCCACCTTCATCGCGCTCGCGGACCCGACACGCCGCGCGATCATCGCGCGCCTTGCCTCCGGCGACGCCTCGGTGACGGAACTGGCCGAACCGTTCGCGATGAGCCAGCCCGCGATTTCCAAGCACATCAAGGTGCTGGAGCGCGCCGGGCTCGTCTCGCGCGGGCGCGACGCGCAGCGCCGCCCCTGCCGGCTCGAAGCCAAGCCGCTCGAAGCCGCGAATGAATGGCTCGAGCGCTACGCGCAATTCTGGGAGGCGAACTTCCAGCGCCTCGACGCGTTGCTCAACGAAATGAAGACCGCGAAGAAAAAGCCTGCGCGGCCGAAACGATAGAGGAGAAACCCGATGACTACCGTTGCCAGTGTGAACGTCACGATGCCGAGCGATCGCGACATCGCAATCACGCGCCTGTTCGATGCGCCGCGCAGTCTCGTCTACGATTGCTACACCAAACCGGATCTGCTCAGGCGCTGGATGACTCCCGACGGCTGGGACTTCGCGCGCTGCGACAACGATCTTCGCATTGGCGGCGCGTTTCACTGGCAATGGCGCAATCCGAGCGGACAGACTTTGGGGATGCGCGGCGTGTACCAGGAGATCGCGCGCCCGGAACGGATCGCCCGCACCGAGACGTTCGATTCCGATCCCGCCGCCACCGAGACATTGGGAACGCTTGTGCTGTCCGAGCAGGACGGCAAGACCAATGTGACAATGACCGTGCGTTTCCCCTCGACAAAGGCGCGCGACGGCGCGCTCCAGTGCGGCATGACCAAGGGCATCGCCGCGAGCCAGAGCAAGCTCGACACGCTGCTCGCCGAAATCGGGCGCGTGCAGGACAATGCCGCCTGATCCAGAATTCTTCCAATCAAGCCGTGGAGTTGCGCAATGCAAAATATCGTTCCGTGTTTGTGGTTCGACACCGAAGCCGAAGCGGCGATGAATTTCTACACATCGGTTTTCAAGAATTCGAAAAAGGGAAAGGTCATGCGCTGGGGCGAGGGGGGCCATCGTCCCGCCGGCACCGTGCTCACCGCGTCGTTCGAGCTCAACGGCCTGGAATTTCTCGCGCTCAACGGCGGGCCGCAATTCAAATTCACCGAGGCGGTCTCGTTCCAGGCCCCCTGCGACTCGCAGGAGGAAGTCGATTATTACTGGGACAAGCTGATCGAAGGCGGCGGAAAGCCGTCGCAATGCGGCTGGCTGAAAGACAAGTTCGGTCTGTCCTGGCAGGTCTTCCCGACGATTCTGCCGAAGCTCCTGAGCGATCCCGATCGCGCCAAGGCCGATCGCGTCATGCAGGCGATGATGCAGATGATCAAAATCGATGTCGCCAAATTGCAGGACGCGGCGAAGGGGTAAATGACAATGTTCGGACGATGACATGATCTGGCGTATCGGAAGTGTCCGCCGGGAGGCATTCGTGAGTGAACCGGCAGGCGCGCGCACGCGCGTCACCAGGATCGTCAAGGCGCCGCGCGAGGCGGTGTATCTCGCCTTTCTCGACCCCGACGCGCTCGCCGCCTGGCTTCCGCCGGCCGGCATGAGCGGGCACATGCATCGGTTCGAGCCGCGCGCCGGCGGCAAACTCCGCATGTCGCTGCGATACCGCGATCCGAAAGATTCGCCGGGCAAGACATCCGCCGATACCGACACCTTCCTCGGCCGCTTTGCCGAACTGATCCCGCATGAGAAGATTGTGTGGATCGTCGAATTCGAACCCGCCAATCCTGCCTTTGCCGGCGAGATGACGATCACGACGACTCTGGCCGACGCTGATGGCGGAACCGAAATTGCGATGACCTGCGACAATATCCCGAAAGGCATCCGGCCCGAGGACAACGCGATGGGCTGCCGCTCGTCGCTGCGGAATCTCGCCGCGCTGCTCGAAAAAGGAGAATGCTGATGCGCAAGCTCGGCGCATTCATTCAGGTGTCGCTCGACGGCTATTTCGCCGGACCGGACGGCGACATCTCCTTCGCGCACAAGGACCCGAACGACAGCGAATGGAATTCCTTCGTCGCCGGCAACGCAAAAGACGGCGGCGCGCTGGTGTTCGGCCGGATCACTTACGAGATGATGGCGAGTTACTGGCCGACGCCGATGGCCGCGCAAAACAACGCAGCCGTCGCCGAACGCATGAACGCGATGCCGAAATTTGTATTCTCCCGCACGCTCGGCAAGGCCTCGTGGGCGAATACGACGCTGTTGAAAGGCGATCTGGCGGCTGAAATCCGAAAGCTGAAAGCCGCGCCCGGACCCGACATGGCGATCCTCGGCAGCGGCAGCATCGTTGCGCAACTGGCGCGGGAACGATTGATCGACGGCTTTCAGATCGTGGTGTGTCCGCTCGTGCTCGGCGGCGGCAAGAGATTGTTCGACGGCGTCAAGGACATGTTGAACTTGAAGCTGATGCAATCCCGCGCTTTCGGAAACGGCAGCGTGCTTCTGTGCTACGCGCCGGCGTGAAAGAGCTGTGACCGGCTGAGTTATTTTGATTTGCATCAAGTCGCGCTGCCCACGGCCGTGTTGATAATTATCAAATTCGAACGCACCCCGATGGCAGCAATCCTTCCAGAAACCGGAATCAGGCGGCTGCTGCCGCCCGCGCCGCTGTTTCTGCTGCAACCGGTCCTGCGGCGCATCGTGCAACACATCGCCGCCGGAAATCCGTCCCTGTTCAACCGCCTCGGCCCGCATCGCAAGGCGCGCTTCGTGATCGACGCGCAGGGCCTGCCCTTCCTGCTGCTGCTGCGCCCCGACCCGGACAATCTGCTGTTTCGCGCATATGCCCGCGATGCCGAACCGGAGCACGATGCGCGCATCGCCGGGCGGTTTCTCGACCTGCTCGGGCTCGTCGACGGCGGCGAGGATGGCGATGCGCTCTTTTTCTCGCGCGATCTCGATGTGACAGGAAATACCGAGGCCGTGGTGTGTTTGCGCAACGCGCTCGACGACGTTGACGGCTCGATTGCGGCGCGGGTGGCGGACCTGTTCGGCCCGGTCGGGCGCATCGCGCTGATCGCGATCCGGCAGGCCGGCAGCCGGGCCAAGGCGGACAGAAGGGCAGCATGATGAAAAGACCCGAACTGGTCTGCCCGGCTGGAACCCCCGCGGCGCTTCGCACCGCGGTCGATGCCGGCGCCGACGCGGTCTATTGCGGAATGCAGAACGCGACCAACGCCCGCAATTTTCCGGGGCTCAATTTCACGCCGGAGGAACTGCAAGCCTCGGTCGCCTATGCGCACGACGCCGGAACCAAGGTGCTGCTCGCGGTCAACACATTTCCGCCGGCGGGCAAATTCGAACTCTGGCGCGGCGCCGTCGATCTTGGCGCGCGCCTTGGCGTCGATGCCTTCATCGTGGCCGATATCGGCGTCGCCGAATATGCCGCGCGCGTGCATCCCGGCTGCCGCTTGCATCTCTCGGTGCAGGCCGCCGCATCGAGCCCGGAGGCGATTCGCTATTATTGCCGCGAGTTCGGCGTCAGGCGCGTGGTGCTGCCGCGCATCCTGACGGTGCCGGAGATCCGCGCCCTCGCGGCGGAAATTCCCTGCGAGATCGAGACTTTCATCTTCGGCAATCACGGGCTGATGATCGAGGGGCGCTGCAGCCTCACCAATTATGTCTGCGGCCTCTCGACCAATATGGATGGCGTCTGCTCGCCCGCCGCCGACGTGCATTATGACCGCGCCGCCGACGGATCGGTCGCGACCCGGCTCGGCGCTTTCACCATCGATCGCTTCGGGCCCGCCGAGCAGGCCGGATATCCGACCATCTGCAAGGGCCGCTATCTCGCGCCCGCGCGCGACGAGGCCTATTACGCCTTCGAGGAACCGGTCAGCCTCAACCTCTCTGCGCTCTTGCCGGCGCTGATCGAAGCCGGGGTGGACGCCTTCAAGATCGAAGGGCGGCAACGCTCGCGCGCTTATGTGCGCAGCGTGGTGTCGGCCTTCCGCCAGGCGATCGACCAGACGCTCGCGGGCGAAACGCCCGCGCTCGCCGATCTCATCGCCCTGACCGAGGGACAGAAAGAGACCGAGGGCGCCTTCAAGACCAAGAAGTGGCGGTGATCCATGACAGCGCAACTCACCCTCGGCCCGATCCTGTTCCACTGGAGCGCGCAGGACAAGCTCGACTTCTATGCGCGCATCGCCGACGAGGCGCCCGTCGATATTGTTTATCTCGGCGAGGTGGTCTGCTCCAAACGCACGCCGTTTTTCGAGCAGCATTACCCGGACGTGATCGAGCGGCTGGAGCGCGGCGGCAAGCGCGTGGTGCTGTCGTCCTTGTCCGACGTAACGCTGAAACGCGAACGCGACATGATCGCCGCCTTGTGCGAGATCGAAAGCCACGAGATCGAAATCAACAACACCGCCGGGTTGCTGCACCGGTCCGGACGCGCGCACCGGATCGGGCCGCTGATGAATGTCTATAACGAATGCACGATGCGCTATCTCGCCGGCAAGGGCGCGACGCATTTCGCCCTGCCGGTGGAATTGCCGCGCGATGTCGCGGCGCGGCTCGCCACCGAAGCCGCCGCGCTCGGCGCCGGCATCGAAGTCCAGGTGTTCGGCCGCGCTTCGCTCGCGCTGTCCGCGCGCTGCTATCACGCCCGCGCGCATGGCCGCAGCAAGGACAATTGCCAATTCGTCTGCGAACAAGACCCAGACGGCATGCCGCTGCGGACCATCGCCGGGCAGGATTTTCTGGTCGTCAACGGCGTGCAGACGCTGTCGCACAGCTACGTCAACCTGCTCGGCGAAATCGAGGACATGCAGGCGATGGGCATCGATCACTTTCGCCTCGTGCCGCACAAGCTCGACATGGTGGCCGTGGCCGAAATATTCGCGGACCGGATCGCCGGCCGGATCGAAGCGTCCGAAGCCGAGGCGTGGCTCGCGGCGCTCGATATTCCCGCGCCGTTTTCGAACGGCTTCTGGCACGGCATCGCGGGCGGCCGGCGGGTCGGCGCATTGCCGGCCTGAAACCCGCGCGCTGGTTTTGATAGCAGCGCCCCGACGCGGCGCGCGCCGCTTGGCGCGATCGGCCTGTGGAATTCCGGACCGGACCGGCATCCGGTCGTCGTCGCGCCAAGGAAACATTTACCTCACCTTAATTCGTTCTGCCCTTATCTGGAGACGCACCCCTCAAAAGAAAGCCATGCCCATGCCGCTCGTACGTCGTTTGATCGTAACGGGCGCCTGCGCGCTCGCGGTCGTGCTGACAAAACTTCCCGCCGCGGCGCAGGCCATTCCGGCCGGCCCCGCCGGTGACGCATTCTACGCGCCGCCCTCGCGTCTGCCCGCGGGTCCACGCGGCTCGGTGATCTGGACGCGCGCGCTCGACGGCACGATGGCGCTGCCCAGCGCCGCCCGGAACATTCTCGTTCTGTATCGCTCGACGGACGACAAAGGACGCATCGCGCCGGTCTCCGGCACGGTTTCGATTCCGAACGGCGAGCCGCCGCGCGGCGGATGGCCGGTCATCACCTGGACGCACGGCACCACCGGACTGGCGGCGATCTGCGCGCCTTCGCGCGACACCGTGAATGGCCCGGAACACGAATATATC
>CAMDXM010000099.1 GCA_945878025.1 Pseudorhodoplanes sinuspersici
GAGCGCCGCTGTCATCAGCGCCGCAACGCCCAGATCCGCCTCCGCGAAGGCGTCGTCCAGCACGACCATGTTGGCGATCGGCGCATCGACGCGCTCGCCGCCAAGCAGAACGCCGCCGACACGCTGGAAAATCCCCGGCGCATTCGCGAACCAGCCGCCGACGTCGAACGAAGGCGCCATGTCCATCGCGCCGGTCATGTCGACGCGCGCATGGCTGGGGCGCAATCCGTAAAGCCCGCAGAACGACGCCGGGATGCGCACCGATCCGCCGGTATCGCTGCCGATCGCGAAGTCGCAGGCATTGGAAGCCGCCGCCGAAGCCGAGCCGCTCGACGAGCCGCCCGGCACGCGGCCGGGCGCGCGCGGATTGACCGGGATTCCGTAGTGAACATTCGCGCCGATCAGGCTGAAGAAGAATTCCTCGCTGATGGTTTTTCCGATGATGGCCGCGCCGGCATCGAGGAGTTTCTGGATCACGCTGGCGTTGCGCGCCGCCGGCTTGGTCTGCGCGAGCCAATCCGGATTGCCGCCGCCGCTTCTGGCGCCCTTGATGTCGTACATGTCCTTGACCACGGCGGCGAGACCCGCGAGCGGTCCGCTCGCCGCGCCCACGACCGGCGCTTCGAGATCGTGCGGGACGAAGGCGGTGCGAAAACGGATATTGGACGGCATGGAGCGGAATTTCTCTGTCAGGCTTCGATGACGCGGACAGGCTTGCCGTCAAGGAAAGCGCGCACGGCGTCCGCGGTCTGGCCGTAGAACAGGCGGTAATTGTCGGCGGTGACATAGCCAAGATGCGGGGTGAGCAGCACATTCGGCAATGTGCGCAACGCATGATCGCGCGGCAGCGGCTCGACATCGTAGACATCGAGGCCGGCGCCCGCGATCCGGTTGTCCTTCAGCGCCGCGATCAACGCGGCTTCGTCCACCAGCGGACCGCGCGAAGTATTGATCAGATAGGCGGAGGATTTCATCTGCGACAATTCATGCGCGCCGACGAGCCCGCGCGAGCGCGGGCTCAGGACCATATGAATGGTGATGAAGTCGGATTTTGCCAGCAGTTCTTCCTTGGTGGCATATTCGGCGCCGGCCTCACGGCATTTCTCCGGCGTGAGATTCTGGCTCCAGGCGACGACTTTCATGCCAAACGCGAGACCAACCTTGGCGACACGCTGTCCAAGCCGCCCGAGCCCGAGAATGCCAAGCGTCTTGCCATGCAAGTCGCCGCCGACGGTCGTCTGCCAGGATTCGCCGGCTTTCATGCGCGCATTCTCGAAACTGATCTTGCGCGCGAGATCGATCAGAAGGCCGATGGTCAGTTCGGCGGTAGGATGTCCCGCCGAATCCGTGCCGCAGACCGTGACGCCCTGTTCCTTGGCCGCCTGCATGTCGATTGCCGCATTGCGCATGCCGGTTGTGACCAGAAGCTTCAGGCCCGGCAGCTTCTCGAACATCGCGCGCGGAAACGGCGTGCGTTCGCGCATCACGCAGACGATCTCGAAGCCTGCGAGCGCCTTGGCGGCTTCGTCGGGCGAGCCGAATGGCTCGTTGAAGACCTTGACCTCGGCGTCGGCCTCGACCTTCCCCCAGTCGGCCAGGGTGAGAGCGACATTCTGGTAGTCGTCGAGGATCGCGCAGCGAACGGGCATGGGGACATCCGTGGATAAGAGACCGGCAGGCTGGCCGGACGATATCCCAAGGATGACGGGTCGGCGCTAGAGGGATTAGCGGGGCGCAGGCCCGCGGCAAGGTAATGTCAGCGGGGCGGGTGGCGTTCGAGCCATTTCGGGCCGGGGCCGCGCATATAATGACGTTCGGGCCGGTAAGGATCGGACAGGCGGCGCTTGAGGGCCGCGAAGCAACCGGCAATCGTCCGGCCAAGTCCGGAAAGCGGCGGAATCTGCGGATGCGACGCGATAGTGGCCCGGATGGCGGCCATGACGAAGACCCCTGTTTCCGCGATGGCCAATGACGCCGGCCATGGTTTTTGGTCGCGGACCCAACGATCAGGTTCATACCGGAAATTCGTGAATCCTTTGCAAGCGCCGCCGCGGAAACAGCGTCAATAAACGGTTTCCGGCTTGCCCTTGCGGGGCCGCACCGTTACATCAACGCCCGCACCCAGACATCGCTTTTCAGGCGCGCCGCGCGAGGGACCATGAACGGCCGGCAATTCATCTATCACATGCAAGGTCTGTCCAAGACCTATCCGGGCAACCGCAAGGTGCTCGAGAACATTCATCTGTCCTTCTACCCGGACGCCAAGATCGGCGTGCTCGGCGTCAACGGTTCGGGCAAATCGACATTGCTGCGGATCATGGCCGGCCTCGACAAGGATTTCACCGGCGACGGCTGGGTCGCCGAAGGCGCGCGCGTCGGCTATCTGCCGCAGGAGCCGCAGCTCGACGAGAAAAAGTCCGTCCGCGAAAACGTGATGGAAGGCGTGGCGAAGTCGAAGGCGATCCTCGAGCGCTACAACGAACTTGCGGTGAATTATTCCGACGAAACCGCCGACGAGATGGCCAAATTGCAGGACCAGATCGAATCCAAGGGCCTGTGGGATCTCGATTCCAAGGTCGATCAGGCGATGGACGCGTTACGCTGCCCGCCGGACGATGCCGATGTCTCGAAGCTCTCCGGCGGCGAGCGCCGCCGCGTGGCGCTCTGCAAATTGCTGCTCGACGCGCCGGAACTCCTTCTGCTCGACGAGCCGACCAACCATCTCGACGCCGAGACGGTGGCGTGGCTGGAAGGCCATCTGCGCAATTATCCGGGCGCGATCCTGATCGTCACCCATGACCGCTACTTCCTCGACAATGTCACGGGATGGATTCTCGAACTCGACCGTGGCCGCGGCATTCCCTATGAGGGCAATTATTCGTCCTGGCTCGGCCAGAAGCGAAAGCGTCTCGAACAGGAAGGGCGCGAGGAGGAATCGCGCCAGCGCACGCTCGACCGCGAGCAGGAATGGATCTCCGCCAGCCCGAAGGCGCGGCAGGCCAAATCCAAGGCGCGCTATCAGCGCTACGAAGACCTGCTCAAACAGGCGGGCGAGAAACAGACGCAGACCGCGCAGATCGTCATCCCGGTCACCGAGCGCCTCGGCCAGAACGTGGTCGATGTCGAGGACCTTAAGAAGGGCTATGGCGATCGCCTCCTGATCGACGGCCTCACCTTCAAACTGCCGCCCGGCGGCATTGTCGGCGTGATCGGGCCGAACGGCGCCGGCAAGACCACGCTGTTTCGCATGATCACCAAGCAGGAAAAGCCGGATGCCGGAACGATTACGGTCGGCGAGTCGGTTCACCTTGGCTATGTCGATCAGTCGCGCGACACGCTCGACGGCAAGAAATCGGTCTGGGAGGAAATTTCCGGCGGCGCCGACATGCTGCAGCTCGGCAAGCGCGAGGTGAATTCGCGCGCTTATTGCTCGTCGTTCAATTTCAAGGGCGCCGACCAGCAGAAGAAAGTGGGCGATCTCTCCGGCGGCGAACGCAACCGCGTGCATCTTGCCAAGATGCTCAAATCCGGCGCCAACGTGCTGCTGCTGGATGAGCCGACCAACGATCTCGACGTCGATACACTTCGCGCGCTGGAAGAGGCGCTAGAAGACTTTGCCGGCTGCGCGGTCATCATCAGCCATGATCGCTGGTTCCTCGACCGCATCGCGACCCACATGCTCGCCTTCGAAGGCGAGAGCCATGTCGAATGGTTCGAGGGCAATTTCCACGATTACGAGCAGGACAAGATGCGGCGGCTCGGGACGGATTCCACCATCCCGCACCGGATCAAGTACAAGAAGTTTACGCGGTAGAAATTCGCCACGGGCGCGGCACTTGAACCTCATGGTGAGGAGCGAGGCGAAGCTGCGCGTCTCAAACCATCGAGGCCAATGACCGGGCCGCCCTATCCTTCGAGACGCGCCTTCGGCGCTCCTCAGGATGAGGCGGAGTGAGAGACGCGCCTAATCAGAAATTGATCGTGGTCCGCGCGCCGATCACAAACGCGTTGCCGACGGTTTTCGATCCGTCATCCGGATGCGGTATGCCGCCGCCCGGCCGCACGATGTACTGAATATCGGGCTGTATCGTCCACCACGGCGCAATCTGCACGATATAGCTCAACTCGTAGACGGTCTCGGCGCTGCGGATCGGATAGGGCGGCCCGTTCAGCGCCAGAATGTCCTGATCGAGCGCTGCGGCATCCTTGCTGATTTTCGAATGTGCGACGCCGAAGGTGAGCGTGTCGTCAGGACGGCTTGCCAACAGTCCCTTGAAGCCGACGCCGCCGTCGATATAGCGCGAGACGAGATTGCGGTCGGAGGGCGACGCGCCGCCGCGCACGAACACGCTGACGCTTCGTCCGTCTGCGCGCCACAGCATCTGATCGATGACGCCGTAGATGCCCCAATTGTCGGTGTGGTTGAACGGCAGCGGCGGCTCGTTCGCGAGCGACACCAGCGTGCCCGTGCCGGTGCCGTCATCGCCGAAATGCTGGTCGGCGAAGCGGTTGCCGGTATGCCGCCAGGCGCCGATCTTGTAGGCGGATGCGAGGCCGGTCGCGTCCTTGCCCTGATTGAGCTGATATTGCGCTTCGCCGATCCAGAACGTGCCGCCGCTGAAACTGAAGGTGGTGCCGTGCTTGTTGCAGATCTGCGGGTTGGCGTCCGGGTTGTCGTCGTAGCAGCGCTTGCCGGCCGGATCGCCGCTGAACGCGCCGGCCAGAAGCGAGAAGCTTTCCGTCAGATTGACCTGCAGCCGCGCGCCCGGCGTCGCCAGCGGATACGCCGCGCCGCCGCTCGGCAAGTTCGCCGCCGTCATCGCGGCCCAGCCGAAGGTGCCGTTGATCAGGCCGCCGGCGGTGGCCGAAACCAGGAATTCATCGTCGGCCGCAAGCTGGCCGACGCGGATCGAAGCGAATTTACCGAAGTCTTGCTGAAACCATGCGGTGAACAGGCGCGTGGCCGGCGTCGCGTCGATATTACTCGGGTCGGCGATGCTGCCGACGAGATCGGCCGCGTTGTGGCGATGTTTGTGGATCTGGAACGCGCGCACATGCGTCGAGCCGCCGGTCCAGCCGATCAGTTTTTCAAGATCGGTATTGATGATCCCGTCGAGCCGGCCCTCATAAGTCGTACCGCGATGCAAGCCGCCGCGCTGGATGCTCAGCGTCTCGCCGATATAATCGAGGGTGACGACGACCCCGCGATTTTCCAGCGCCGAGCGCGCACCGCCCCAATCGCCGGTGAGCTTGTCGCGCTCCCACAGCCCCTGCTCGGCGGCGGCCGCACCCCACGCGGTGAGACACAGCGCAGCCGCCGAAAACGGCGCAAGCCAGCGTTTCCCGGATTTCAACAAATCGCCCCCGCCAGAGAAAAAAGCGCGCCCGCTGGCCACTTGATTGGCTTCCGATCCCTTTGCCAACCGCAATATGGCACTATCGAAGGCCGGGAGAAAAGGCCCGCGGGCCTGTACTTCAGACATTTGTCGTGCGAGAGCCGGGCAAATGTGACGGGCGCGCCACACGTTCTGACGAAATGGGGAGGCAGGATGGATTTGGACGACAAGGACCAGAAATCGGACGGAAGCTTGAACAATCTCGTCGCCATCACGGTCGTGATCATCACGGTGTTTCTGGCGATCTCGAAGGTCAAGGACGACAATATCGTCCAGGCCATGGCGAAAGCCCAGGCCGTGTCCGTCGATGCCTGGAACGAATACCAGGCCGCGCGCATCAAGCTGCATGTCGACGAGAACGCGCTCGCGACGCTTCGCCTGATGGAAACGAACGGCGGTATCAGCAAGGAATTGGCCGCGAAGCAAGCCGCGGCCTACGAAGCGGATATCGCCAAATACGAACAGCGGTCCAAAGAGACGATGGCCAAAGCCAAGGAACAGGACGCCACATATGACCGCCTGAACGTGCACGACGACCAGTTCGACATATCGGAAGCGTTTATCTCGATCGCCATCGCTGTCGCGGCGATAGCGGCTTTGATTCAAAGTTACCCGATGCTGTATTTCGCCTGGGCGTCCGGCACGACGGGCATCGTTTTCGGATTGGCGGGATTTTTGGGATGGGGCCTTCGGCCAGAATTCCTGGTCAAGCTGATCGGGACGTAAGAAAGCCATCAGGAATGATATCGGCGGCGGCGCGGCTCCTGCTTTTCTTCTTTGCGTTCCTGGCCATGGCGCCGGCCGCGCATGCGGCCGACGCCGCGTTCGCGCAATGGCTGCGCGCGCTCTGGCCGGATGCGCAACGGCTTGGCATTTCCCGCAATGTCTTCGAGCAGGCGACGAGCGGACTTGAGCCGGACCTGACGCTTCCCGATCTTGTCATTCCCGGCCGCCCCGACAAGCCGCCGCCCGGGCAAGCCGAATTCGTGCAGACGCCGGCCGATTATCTCAATGAAAAATCGCTCGCTCGCCTCGCCGAGCATGGCCGCGCATTGGCCGCCACACATCGCGAGACGCTTGCGCGGATCGAAAAGGAGTTCGGCGTTCCGGGGCCGGTGGTGCTCGCGATCTGGGGCCGCGAAACCGATTTCGGCCGCTACAAGCTTCCTCATAACGCACTGCGCGTTCTGGCGACGCAAGGCTATCTCGGACGCCGCAAGGATTATTTCCGGCAGGAATTTCTGGTCGCGATCAAGATGGTCGAGGATGGCCTGGCGCGCCCTGCCGAGATGAGAAGTTCATGGGGCGGCGCGATGGGACTGACGCAATTCCTGCCGTCGGAACTCTACAAGCATGCCGTCGATTTCGACGGCGATGGTCGCGCCGATATTTTCAACTCAATCCCGGATGCGCTGGCCTCCGCCGCGAAGCAGCTCGCCGCAAAAGGCTGGCAGCGCGGCCGGCGCTGGGCCTATGAAGCGCGCCCGCCTTCGAATTTCGATTGCACCCAAGGCGTACCGGAAATCGTCAAGCCGATGCGCGAATGGCTGCGGCTCGGTTTCGTGCCGTCGTATCGCCGCGTGCTCACCGCTGTGGAATTATCGGAGGAAGCGTCCGTGCTGCAGCCGGAAGGCGCGCTCGGTCCGGCCTTCCTGACGCCGAAGAACTACTTCGTGATCAAGGAATATAATTTCTCCGATCTCTATGTTTTGTTCGTCGGGCAACTCTCCGACCGCATCGCGGGCGGGCGCGGCTTCGAGCAGCCTTGGGGCAAGACCAGCCAGCTGCGCACGGTGCAGGTCGAGGAGATGCAGGCGATCCTGACGAAGCGCGGGCTCTATCAAAGCAAGATCGACGGCAAGGCCGGGATGCAGACGCGCGCGGCGCTCGGTGCCTATCAGAAGGCGGGCGCGCTGCCGCTCGATTGCTGGCCGAGCGCGCCCGTGCTCGATCATCTGCGCAAGGCGGCGCGCAACTGACGAATTGCGCTATTACCGCTTCACCCATTTCATGATGTGCGTGCCGGCGAGACAGACTTCGCCGTCGCTCTTCACGACTTCGACCGCCGACCGGCTGCGCCCTTGCTCGGAATCGATCTCCTCGATGGTATAGCGCGCCGTGATGGTGTCGTTGATGAAAACCGGCTTGATGAAGCGGATGCGGTCGTAGCCGATGGAAACCGGCACGGCCTGCGCACCGCGCTCGACCGAGCGGCGCGACATCATCGAGGCGGTGGTCGACAGCAATCCCATGACAAGCCCGCCATGCGCGATGCGCCGGCCGAACGCGGTTTGCCTTGCATAATCCTCGTTGACATGGATCGGGTCGAAATCCCCGGTCAGCCCGGAAAACAGAACGAGATCGGCCTCCCCGATGGTCTTGGAGAATTCCGCGCGTTCACCAACTTTCAGAAATGTCTCGATCATTGCGCCGCTTCCGGCAGATCAAGACGGGGCGAACGGCGCGGACGCGGCTTGTTGGCAAGTTCGCGCGCGAGATTCATCAGTCCGGGCTGGAACAACCGCGCATCCATCGTCTTCACATTTTGTGCGATCTTCGGCTTGAATCCCATGCGCGCCAGCACGTCGCGATCGACGTCCACGCCCGGCGCGGTCTCGATCAATTCGACGCCCCCCGCGTCAAGCTCGAACACTGCGCGTTCCGTAACATAGAGCGCGCGCTGGCCCCGCTGCGCGCCATACCGTCCGCTGTAGGTGATCTGCTCGACCGCCTTGACCAGTTTCTGGCCTTTGCCGTCACTCGCGATCTTCATTTTGCCGTCCGGCCAGGAGAGATCGCTTTTGCCCGCGGTGAAGGTGCCGCCGAAAATCACGCACTTGGCGTTCTGGCTGATATTGATGAAGCCGCCCGGGCCGACGATGCGGTTGCCGAAACGGCTGACATTGACGTTGCCCTGTTCGTCGAATTCCGCGAACGACAGAAACGCGAGATCGAGCCCGCCCCCGTCATAGAAATCGAACTGATAGGGTTGATCGATCATCGCTGCGAAATTGCGCGACGCGCCGGCCTCGTTGCCGGACGCCGGAGCGCCGCCGATCATGCCCTGCTCGTTGGTGAGACAAATCTCCTCGAGCACATCCTCCTCGGCGGCGACATTGGCGATGCCGGTGAAAATGCCGGAGCCTAGATTGCAGACCGCGCCCGGAAACAACTCCATCGTTGCGCGGCGCGCCACGATCTTGCGCGCGTCGAGCGGCAGCGCTGGAATATCCGAGAGCGGAATCTTCAATTCGCCGGCATAAGCGGGACTGTAATAGGTCTCATAGGTCTGCCGCTGCTCCGGCTCGACCACGACATAGTCGATGAGAATACCGGGGATTTTCACCTGTTTCGCCGGCAGCGTGCCGCGCTTCGCCATGCGCTTGACCTGCACAATGACGACGCCGCCGCAGCGCCGCGTCGCCTGCGCTTCCGACAGCATTTCACCGAAAAAGGCTTCCTGCTCCATGGTGACGTTGCCGTCTTCATCGGCCGTGGTGCCGCGGATGAAGCAGACGTCGAAATGATACGGCTTGTAGAAGAGATAGTCCGTGCCGCGGAATTGCACGAGCTCGACGATATCGTCCTTGGCGCATTTGCTCTGGCGGCCGCCGCCATGACGCGGATCGACGAAGGTATGCAGGCCGGTCTGCGTCAACAGGCCCGCGCGGCCGGCGGCGATTTCACGCATCAATTGCGACATCGCGCCTTGCGGCAGCGTATAACCCTCGATCTTGTCCGCGATCGCAAGGTCGGAGATTTTCGGCGAGTTCACGAAAGTGCCGGATACGATGCGCTTGAGCATGCCTTCATGCGCAAGATGATTGGCGCCGAGCGTGTCGCCGTCGCCGAGGCCGACCGGATGAATGGCGGTGATGCTGCGCGGCTCGCCTTCCGCGAGAAAGCGCCGCTCGAGCGCAGCCATCAGCGCCTCCGGCACGGCGTGCCCGCCTCCCGATCCGCCGATGATCAGGGTGTCGCCGGAACGGATGACCTGAACGGCCTCATCAGCAGTGACCCGTCGCACGAAAACCTCCTCTCAAAACTCTCCCGCGAAATGGCAGGCCGCGAAATGGCCGGGCTTGTGCTCGACCACTGGCGGCACGACTTCGGCGCACACCGATTTTGCGATCGGGCAGCGCGTGCGGAAGCGGCAGCCCGACGGCGGATCGATGGTGCTCGGCGGCTCGCCGGTCAGCGGCAGGCGCTTGCGGCCACGCTCAACGTCGGCATCGGGGATCGGCACCGCCGAAATCAGATAGCGCGTATAGGGATGCAAAGGCGCGTCGAACAAGGCTTCCGCCGGCGCGATTTCGGCGATGCGTCCGAGATAGAGCACGACGATGCGGTCCGAAATATGCCGCACGACGGCAAGGTCATGCGCGATGATCAGATAGGTGAGACCGAATTTCTCCTGCAGATCGATCATCAGATTGATGATCTGCGCCTGGATATTGACGTCGAGCGCGGAGATCGGCTCGTCGCCGATGATGAAGTCCGGCTTCACCGACAAGGCGCGGGCGATCGAGATACGCTGGCGCTGGCCGCCGGAAAATTCGTGCGGATAGCGATCGGCCGCCTTGCGCGAGAGCCCGACCACATCGAGGAGTTCATGGACGCGCGCCATGGTCGCGGCGCCGGCCGGGGTCATATCGTGAAAACGCAACGGCTCGCTCAGAATTTGCGATACCGTCATGCGCGGATTGAGCGACGCATACGGATCCTGGAACACCATCTGCATGCGGCGGCGCAGTGGACGGATTTCGGACTGCGAGGCTTCCGCGATCTCGTGACCGTCGAACTTGATCGAGCCCGCGGTCGGCGTATGGATGCGCGCAATGACGCGCGCGAGCGTCGATTTTCCGCAGCCGGATTCGCCGACGAGGCCCACGGTCTCGCCTTTGGCTACATCGAGATCGACGCCATCGACCGCATGCACGACGCGCTGCTTGCCGAAGAATGTGTCCTTGGGCAGCGGAAAATGTTTCACCACGCCGCGCAATTGCAGCATCGGCGCCGGAACGCTCTTCGGCGCCGCTGACACTTTGGCTTCCGCAGGCAGGATTGGCGCGGCCAGCCGTGTCGCGGGCGGCGGCAGGGGCTTGCCGTCCTGCGTCACCCAGCAGCGCGACTTGCGGCCGGGCATCAGTTCGACGAGATCGGGATGCTGCGTGCAGCGCTCGATCTTGAACGGGCAACGCGCGGCAAAGCGGCATCCGGCCGGAAAGTTGATCGGATCGGGCGGCGTGCCGTCGATGGTGACGAGGCGCTTTTCGCCCGGAACATGCCGGTCGATGCGCGGCACCGCGTTGATCAGGGCCCAGGTATAAGGGTGGCGCGGATCCGACAGGATTTTCTGCGTCGGCCCCTCCTCCACCACCTCTCCGCCATACATCACGATCACGCGCGAGCACACGCTCGCGATCACGCCGAGATCGTGGCTGATCAGAACGATGGCCGTTCCGAAATCACGATTGAGCTCCGCGAGCAAATCGAGAATTTGCGCCTGGATGGTCACGTCGAGCGCGGTCGTCGGCTCGTCGGCGATCAGGAGCGCCGGCTCGTTGGAAAATCCCATCGCCAGCATGACGCGCTGGCGCATGCCGCCGGAAAATTGATGCGGGTAGCTGTCGATCGCGCGTTGCGGCGCCGTGATGCCCATCCGGCCGAGCAGCGACACCGAGCGTTCGAGCGCCTGCTGTTCGTTCAGCATGCCATGCACCAGCATGGTCTCGGCGAGCTGGCGCGCGATTTTCAGCACCGGATTGAGCGAGGTCATCGGGTCCTGGAAGACCATGGCGATGCCGGCGCCGCGCAAGGCGCGCAATTCGTCCGGCGTCATCTTCACGATGTCGCGGCCCTGGAACAGGATTTGGCCGCTGGCGATGCGGGCGGGCTCGTCGAGCAGCCGCATCAGCGACAAGGCGGCGACGGTTTTCCCGGAACCGGATTCGCCGACGATGCCGAGCGTCTCGCCGGTGCCGACCTGGAAGCTGACGCCGTCGACGGCGCGGACGACGCCTTCATCGGTGAAGAATTGCGTGCGCAGATCGCGCACGTCCATAACCGGGCCGGTATGTCCGGCCGGGTTGGATTTATGCTCGGTGGCGCGGGTTACGTCATCCATGCCGGATTCTCAGCGCCTTCTGGATTTCGGGTCGAGCCAATCGCGGATGCCGTCGCCCATGAAATTGAAACCCACCACGATCGTGAGAATGGCGAGCCCCGGAAACGCCGCCACCCACCATTGCTCGATCAGCTCGCGCCCCTCGCCCACCATCGAGCCCCATTCGGGGGTCGGCGGAATCACGCCGAGCCCGAGAAACGACAAACCGGCGAATGTGATAATGGCGTTGCCGATATCGAGCGTAACCAGCACGATCAGCGGACCGACGGAATTCGGGATGATGTGGCGGACCAGGATGCGCGCGGGGCTCAGGCCCAAAACCATAGCGGCTTCCACATATTCCTGCGAACGCTGGACGATGATCAGACTGCGGGCGAGGCGCGCGAATTTCGGCCACCACACGATCAGCATGGCGATGATGGTATTGGTCGCGCCGATGCCGAGCGCGGCCGCGATGGCGAGCGCGAGAATGATCGGCGGAAAGCAGAACACGAGATCGGTGATGCGCATAATCACTTCCTCGAGCTTGCCGCGCGAATAGGCGGCGATCCCGCCCATCAATGTGCCGAACACGGCGGCGAGGATCACGACCACGAAGCCCGTGAACAGTGAAATCTGCGAGCCATAGATCAGGCGCGAGAATACGTCGCGGCCGAGCGCGTCGGTTCCGAGCCAATGCTGCCACGACGGCGGCTTCAAGCGGATCGTGACGTCGACGATGTCCGGCGCATAACGCGCGATCAAAGGCGCGAACAGCGCGACCAGCATCCAGAACACGATGATGCTGGCGCCAAGGCTCGCAAGCGCATAACGGCGCATCCAGCGCCGCAATTTCGAGGCCGGCGGCGCGATGCGCGGGGCCTCCCGGCTTGCAATATCGGCGGCCGTCACCGGACCACCCGCGGATCAAGCAGCGCGTAGCTGATATCGATGAGCAGATTGATAATCAGATAAGTGACCGCGACCACGAGCGTGATGCCCATGATCGCCGGAAAATCGAGCGCCGCGGCGCTGCGGAAGGTGTAACGGCCAAGACCCGGCCATGAGAAAATCGTTTCGGTCAGAACGGCTCCGGTCAGCAATTGGGCATAGGCCAGACCGCCAAGCGTGACCACGGGGATCAGCGCATTCGGCAATACGTGTCCCGTGACGATCTTGCTCTCTGTGAGCCCCTTGGCGCGCGCCACGCGCACATAATCCTGCTGCATGCTTTCCAGCATGCTGGCGCGCGTCGTGCGCGTGATCAGGCCGAGCGTCGCCGCCGCGAGCACGAACGAGGGAAGAACGAGATGGGCGAGCGCATCCTTGAACGTCGCCCAATCGCCGTTGATGATGCTGTCGACCAGAAACAGCCCGGTTATTTTCGCCGGCGGAAACGCGATCGCGTCGAGACGGCCGGGCCCAGGCGCGATCTGCAACTCGCCATAGAAAATCGTGAGCACGATGAAGGCGAGCCAGAATGTCGGCGACGATACACCGAGCAGCGAAATGAATCGCGCGGCGTGATCGACCCAGGAGTCGCGCCGTACGGCGGCGATAATGCCGAGCGGGATCCCGACGACGACGGAAATCAGGAAGCCCGCGGTCGCAAGTTCGATGGTCGCCGGCGCGTAGGCGGAAATATCGTCCAGCACCGGACGCTGTGTCGCAATCGAAATGCCGAGATCGCCGTGGAACAGGCCTTTCAGAAAAATGAAATAGCGCTCCCAAAGCGGCAGATCGAGGCCGTATTTCGCGCGCCAGAATGCGACGAATTCCTTGTTCGATGCGGCAAGATCGCCGAGCTGCGCCAGAACCGGATCGCCTGGAACGGTATTGGCGATCAGGAAGATCACGAGCGTGGCGAGCACCGCCATCATCGCCGCGACGCAGAGCCGGGTGACGA
>CAMDXM010000100.1 GCA_945878025.1 Pseudorhodoplanes sinuspersici
TGGGGTCTTGAACCGATTGCGCTGATCGCCGGTAAAGCATCCGGGCTGCCGCTCTCCAGCACACGCGGCATCGTCGCTTCCGGCCGCGGCGCAACGATCATGGTCTTTGCGGGAACCGATCCGGTCGCCTTTGCCAACTGGATCACGAATTTCAATCTCGGCGCGCGGGCGCGCGATATTCATCGCGGATTCGCAGACGCCGTCGACGCCGTCTGGACGGATGTTTCGGCCGCATTGACGCCGGAGGCCGTTGCGCGGCCGGTCTTCGCCGGCGGTCATAGTCTTGGCGGCGCGCTCGCAATCATCGCTGCCGAGCGGCTCTTGCGCGAGCGCAAGATCAAGGCATCCGGCGTCTACACCTTCGGCGCGCCGCGCGTCGGTTCGCAGGCCTTTGCCGCGTCATACAACGCGCGCGGTCTCGGCGACCGCAGCTATCGCCTCGTTCACGGGCTCGATATCGTCCCGACCTTGCCGCCGTCAGCGCTCGGTTTCCGTCATGCCGGGCGCATGATCGCGTGCGAGCGCGGCGGCCGCTTCACCGGGGCGGAGGCGCAATCCCTGTGCGATTGCGACGACCCTCTGTTCTTGGACACGATCAAGCAAGGCTTGCGGGCGCGGCTGCGAGACTTTGCGACCGGCAGTTTCCTGCCGTCGTCACGCAGCGGCTGGCTCGGCTCCTATCAGAAATACGTTCTGACGCCGACGCTCACCGACCATCTGCCGGAACGCTATCGCCGCGCTTTCGAAGCGCCGAACTGACAAGGTATGGGCGATTCCTCGCCGTCACGGCCAGCCTGTTTCGCGATGTCCGCAATTCTCTCAAGCGTCATGGCCGGACTTGTTCCGGCCATCCACGTCTTTGGCTGACGCAAAGGGAAAGCAAGACGTGGATGGCCGGGCCTTCGCGCTGCGCGCTCGCCCGGCCATGACGATGGAAAAATGCACGCGGCTCACGCCGCCGCCTTGCCCTTCTTCGGCTGCACCTCGGCGGAATAATCGTCCATCAATTGCTTGGTGATCCCGCCCGGATTAAAATTCCAGTCCACGATCTGCGACACCGGGGTCACTTCCGCCGCCGACCCGGAGATGAAACATTCCGAGAAGCTCGTCAGCTCGTCCGGCATGATGCGCCGTTCGATCACCTCGAAGCCGCGCCTTTTGGCAAGCTCGATCACGGTCGCGCGCGTGATGCCGGACAGGAAGCAATCGGCGAGCGGCGTGTGGATCTTTCCATCCTTGACGAAGAAGATGTTGGCGCCAGTGCATTCGGCGACGCGGCCCTGCCAGTCCAGCATCATCGCGTCGGCATAGCCTTTGCGTTCGGCCTTGTGCTTGGAGATGGTGCAGATCATGTAGAGGCCTGCGGCCTTGGCGAGGCACGGCGCGGTCTTCGGATCGGGCCGCCGGTAATCGGCGAGATCGAGCCGGATGCCCTTCAGCCGCTCGGCCGGATCGAAATAGCTCGGCCATTCCCACGAGCCGATGGCGAGATGGATTTTGTTGTTCTGCGCGGAGACGCCCATCATCTCCGAGCCGCGCCAGGCGACCGGACGGACATAAGCGTCTTTCTTGCCGTTCTTTTCCACCACCAGGCGCTTGGCCGCGTCGATCTCGGCGACCGAATAGGGAATCTCGAAATCCAGGATCTGCGCGGAGCGCTTCAGGCGCTCCGAATGCTCCGTGCATTTGAAGATTTCGCCGCCGTAGGCGCGCTCGCCCTCGAACACGGCGCTGGCGTAATGCAGGCCATGCGAGAAGACATGCAGATTGGCATCCTTCCAGGGAACGAGTTGGCCATCGTACCAGATGACGCCTTCAAGACGGTCGTAGGATTGAGCCATGGCGTATTCCTCCGCGGAACGGCGTCGGCGCGCCGCCTCCAAATTTCTTTCCAGCTATCCCGCTTTTGCCAGGCGGGCCAAGTCCCGATATGGTTCGGCCGATCCGTAAAAGCGCCGTACCACAAGCCGAATCTGCCTTTCGGGTACGATCCTTTCGTAAGGTGGTCACTTTAGGTAACAATAAACCCAATTTATGTCAATATGGCTGACCTAAATTACACAACGCCGCCGAACCGGCCGGCGACAGCGGAGAATCCGGCCGGCCGGCCGGACGATCCCATTTGGGACCTCATCGAATTGCTGTTCTTCGCCTATCGCGATTTCGTCAGCGACCCCGACGACGCGCTGGCCAAATTCGCCTTCGGGCGCGCGCATCATCGCGTCCTGCATTTCGTCAACCGCAATCCGGGAATGAAGGTTGCCGACCTGCTCGTGATCCTGAAAATCACCAAGCAATCGCTTGGCCGCGTGCTCAAGCAACTCGTCGATCAGGGCTATATCGTCCAGAAGGAAGGGGCCAATGACCGCCGCCAGCGCCTTCTTTACGCCACCCCGAAGGGCGAAGCACTGGCGATGAAACTCGCCGGCCTGCAGACGGCGCGAATTTCCCGCGCCTTGTCCGAACTCGGTCCCGCCGCGCACGAACAGGCGCGGCGTTTCCTGATCGCCATGATCGACACCGATGGCCGCGACGGCGTCCTGCAATCGATCGCGCGTGCCGACCAGGCGCGGAAACCCAAACCCTGAAGGTAATCACAGGATGCCGGCAACGAGCATTGCATCCCAGGCGTCCACCCCGGCGCCCGCCGACGACGCGCCGCATCTGCTGATCGTCGACGACGACCGGCGCATCCGCGATCTGTTGTCGCGCTTCCTGGCCGGCGAGGGATATCGGGTGACCACCGCCGACAATTCGGCGGAAGCGCGCGCCAAGCTCGGCGGCCTGCATTTCGATCTCCTGATCCTGGACATCATGATGCCCGGCGAATCCGGCTTCGATCTGGCGAAATCGCTGCGCAAGACGTCCAGCGTGCCGATCCTGATGCTGACCGCCCGCCACGAGACCGAGATGCGCATCGAGGGCCTTGAAATCGGCGCCGACGATTACGTCGCCAAGCCGTTCGAGCCGCGCGAACTCTCGCTGCGCATCGCCAATATTCTCAAGCGCGCGCAGCCGAACGTTCCGGTCGCGGTGGAATCGGTGCGGTTCGGGGAATTCGTCTTTCATATCGCGCGCGGCGAATTGCGGCGCGGCGAGGACGTGGTGCGTCTCACCGATCGCGAGCGCGAGATGCTGGCGGTGCTGGCCGCGCAGCCGGGCGAGACCGTGCCGCGGCTCGCGCTTGCGGGAAACGATCCGGCCGCGAATGAGCGCGCGGTCGACGTGCAGGTGAACCGGCTGCGCCGCAAGATCGAACGTGATCCCGCCAATCCCCTGTTCGTGCAGACCGTCCGCGGCATCGGCTACCGGCTGGTGGTGACCCCGTGACCACCCTCGACGCAGGGACCAATACCTTGCGGAAGTCCTTGCGCAGCGCCGTCAATCGCGTCGCCCTCGCCTGGGACCGGCTCGGGCGCGTCGGCAAGCGGATCATGCCGACCGGCCTTTATGCGCGCGCGCTCCTGATCATCATCGCGCCGATGGTGATTTTGCAATCGGTCGTCGCCTTCGTGTTCATGGAGCGGCACTGGAATCTGGTGACGCAGAAATTGTCCGCGGGCGTGGTCAGCGACATCGCGGCTTTGATCGAAGTCTATCGCGGCTATCCGCAGGACGCCGACCAGCAGCGGATCCGCCAGATCGCGCAGGAGAAACTCGGCCTCGTTCTCGATTTCCTGCCCGCGTCCGACATGCCGCCGCCCGGCCCGAAGCCGTTCTTCTCGCTGCTCGATCAGGCGCTCTCGGTGGAATTGCGAAAGCAGATCCGCCGGCCGTTCTGGATCGACACGGTCGGCAAATCGGCATTGGTCGAAATCCGCATCCAGCTCGACCGAAACGTCATGCGCATTTTCGCGCCGCGCAGCGCCGCTTACGCCTCCAATTCCGAAATTTTCCTGCTCTGGATGGTCGGCACGTCCCTGGTCCTGCTCACGGTCGCGATCCTGTTTTTGCGCAACCAGATCCGGCCGATCCTCCGACTCGCCGACGCGGCGGAAGCCTTCGGCAAGGGACGCGATCTGCCGAATTACCGGCCGCGCGGCGCGCGCGAAGTGCGGCGCGCGGCGCTCGCCTTCATCGAGATGAAAACGCGCATCGAGCGCGCCATCGAACAGCGCACCGCCATGCTCGCGGGCGTGTCGCACGACCTGCGCACGATCCTGACCCGCTTCAAGCTGGAACTGGCCTTGCTCGGCGACGGCCCCGAGATCGAAGCGATGCGCAAGGACGTCGATGAGATGGGCCGGATGCTCGAGGCCTATCTCGCCTTCGCGCGCGGCGACATGGGCGAACAATCCGCGCCGACCGACATGGCCGACTTCCTGCAGGAATTAAAGAGCGACGCCGAGCGCACCGGCCACAAGGCCAAGGCCGAATTCCACGGCCATCCGATCGTGACCGTGAAATCCGCCGCGTTCAAACGCTGCCTCACCAATCTCGTGAACAACGCCGCGCGCCATGCGCCGTCGATCGCCATTTCCGGACAGCGCGACCATCGCTGGCTGACGGTGACGGTGGACGACGACGGGCCTGGAATTCCCGTCAATATGCGCGAGGAAGTGTTCAAGCCGTTCCTGCGGCTCGACAATGCGCGCAATCAGAATGAAGGCGGCACCGGGCTTGGATTGGCGATCGCCCGCGACATCGCGCGCTCGCATGGCGGCGACATCATGCTGGGCGAAAGCCCGATGGGCGGCTTGCGCGCGACCGTGCGCGTGCCGGTCTGATCGGCGTATTACGCCGCGATCGGCGCGTCGTCGGGCGTCTCGCGACGGCGGCGACGGCGGGATCGCAGGCCGCTCAAACCTCCAGGGAGGCGGCAGACGTCGTCGAGGAAACCCGACCAGCGCTGCCCGCGCGACAATTCGCGGTCCAGCACCGCCATGGTGCGGGCGAGACCCGGATCCTCGTCCTTCACCCATGTTTGCATGACGCAGGCGAACAGCATGGCAAGACCCTGCGCGCGAACCATGCCTTTCGCTCCGGCGACCTTGATGTCGGCGGCGTTGAGCATCCAGCGTTGCGACGCAACGGCAAGACCGTTCAGCGCAAAAGCAAGCCCCGGACTGCGGCACGCCGAGCGCATCAGCGAACGCACCGCCTGCCGGTGCGGCGCCAAAATTTCCAGCCGGCGCATCAGGACATCGAAGAGTTTTTCGCGCGGCGATTCCTCGGCCATGTCCGCGCCGCCGCCGGCGAGCACCTTCTGGTCGACGTCCTTCATGTGCGCGGCAAGGATTGAAAGCGTGGAGGAAAACTCATGGCGCAATTGCGCGAGCGACAATCCGGCGCGCCTGGCGACGTCGGAAAGCCCGATCTGCTCGAAGGATTCCTCAGCGAGCAATTCCATCATGGCGGCAACGATCCGGTCGCGGATCGATAATCCGCCGCCTGTGTTCGTGATGCCGGTATCGGTCATGGCCGTCTCCTGCGCGTTCGGAACCGTCACCCTAACTTAGGGAGTTAAAGCGGGCCGTTCCATGGCCGGAACCCGGTTACCCAGCCAGTTCCTTCGACCGCCTGGCCGCCGCGGCGACCGCCTTTGTCATCAACGCATCAAGCGCTCCGGGCGCCATCAGCACATCGAGCGCCGCCGCCGTCGTGCCTGCCGGCGATGTCACATTTTTACGCAAAGTCGCGGGATCGAGCGGCGAGCGATGCAGCAATTCGCCAGAGCCCGCGACGGTCTCGCGCGCAAGCTTTTCAGCAAGCTCCTTCGGCAAGCCCGCTGCGATGCCGGCCTGCGCCAGCGTTTCCGTCAGGAGAAAAACATAAGCCGGTCCCGATCCCGACACGGCCGTTACCGCGTCCATCAGCGATTCATCGCCGATCCATTCGACCTTGCCGGTTGCGGACAGAAGATCGGTCGCGGCGGCGCGCTGCGCCGGTGTCACTTTCGCATTCGGCACCAGCACGGCGATGCCGCGCCCGATCGCGGCCGGCGTATTGGGCATCGCCCGCACGATGGCCGCGCCGGGCAATGCGGCCAAAAGAAAATCCAGCGTCTTGCCCGCCATCACCGAAAGCACCAGCGTATCCGCGCCTGCAAGCGCTGCGACGGCGGGCATCACCTCCGCGGCCATTTGCGGCTTGACCGCAAGGATGACGACGGACGGCTTGCCGGCCGCGCCTTTCGCCGGATTAATGACGACGCCCTTCGCGGCGAGCGACTGGATCTCCGGCGACGGATGGGGATCGAAGATCGACACATTGCGGGGGTTGAGTCCGAGCGCCAGCCAGCCTTCCAGCATGGCGCCGCCCATCTTGCCGGCGCCGACCAGAGCGAGGCCGCCGATCTTTTCGAGACTGTTGCCGCTTGCCGCTGTCATCGCAACCATCCGTGATCGCCCGTTCGAACGGACAATCCAGTATCACCAAATATCGGGGTAAGGCGATGGCGCAGCAGGCGAAGCTTTACGCCTCGCCGGAGGTCTGGAACATGGCGGCATCCAGCGCCTCGCGGGCGGGCTTGCCGGCCCACAGCACGAACTGGAAGGCCGGGAAATACCGCTCGCACGAGTCGAGCGCGGTCGAGAGCACGGATTTGCATTGCTCGCCGGAGGCTTCCATTCCGCCGGCCAGGACCAGCGCATGGCGGAACATCACCATGCCGTCCTTCGACCAGAGATCGAAATGGCCGACCCACATCTGCTCATTCATGTGGGCGATGAGCAGTTGCACTTCCGCCTGCCGCCGCTCCGGCACCTTGAGATCGAAGGCGCAAGCAAGATGCAGCGCTTCCAGTTCGTCCATCCAGGTGAACGAGACCTGATAATCGGACCAGCGCCCGTTGATCAGGATCGTGATTTCGTCCTCGCCCGCGCGCTCGAACGACCAGTCGTTGCCGGACGCCAATTGCTCGACCACGTCGAGCGGATTGTGCCGTGGGGCCGCGTTGATTTCTGCCAAAGACATCTTCACCCGCCGATTGCGAAACCGGATTGCGGAAAGGCCGCACACGAAACGCAACCGGATGCTTTGCGAAGCGGCTGCGTTTTGCCGCAGGGCCCCGGACACTCGGATGGATTGACCTGACGAAAACGAATCACTTGACGATTCGACTATACCCGCTCGGATTCCGCGTTCCAAAGCGAGAACGAGACCGCCGGACGATTGGCTGTGATTTGCGGAATCCGCGCAACGCGCGCGGGCGGCGTGTCCACAGCCAGGGGTGCGGCAGGTTGACTCAGGGGTAGAGCATGATCCCGAAAAAGCTTGCCCCGGATTTGATCCGGGGTGGGAACCGGTTTGCCGCCTTCGCGAAGCCCGCTTCGGCGGGCGAAGCAAGGTCGGACCAGATCATGCTCAAATGAAAAACTCGTGTGGTGGTTCAGACGTTCCCTTGATCACTGCGGCGAGTCCATCAAGGGAACGTCTGAACCAAAACCACACGAGAATCATGAGTTGCCAGTGTCCCCCTGGAATCCGAAGTTCGCACCCTCGGGTGCTGCGAATTAATGCGAAATTCGGATTCGGAACACTAGTCGAACAGGCTCGACACCGACTCTTCGCTGGCCGTGCGCCCGATCGCTTCGCCGATCAGCTGCGCGATCGGCAGCACGCGGATATTGGGCGCGTTTTTCACGGCCTCCGTCGGCTGGATCGAATCCGTGATCACGAGTTCCTTCAGCCGCGAGCCGGTGATGCGCGGCACCGCCCCGCCGGACAATACGCCGTGGCTGATATAGGCATAGACCTCGGTCGCGCCCTGCTCCAGCAAGGCGTCGGCCGCGTTCACCAGCGTGCCGCCGGAATCCACAATGTCGTCGACCAGGATGCAGACATGCCCGCGCGGCTCGCCGATCACGTTCATCACTTCGGATTCGCCGGCGCGCTCGCGCCGTTTGTCGATGATGGCGAGCGGGGCGTTGATGCGCTTGGCGAGCCCGCGCGCGCGCACCACGCCGCCGACATCGGGAGAGACCACCATCAGCTTCTCCAGATCGAAGCGCTCCTTGATGTCGCGCACCATGACCGGCGACGCATAGAGATTGTCGGTCGGGATATCGAAGAAGCCCTGGATCTGACCGGCATGTAAGTCGAGCGTCATCACGCGGTTGGCACCCGCATGGGTGATCAGATTAGCGACGAGCTTGGCGGAGATCGGCGTACGCGGACCGGGTTTGCGGTCCTGCCGCGAATAACCGAAATAGGGAATGACGGCGGTGATGCGCCGGGCCGACGCGCGGCGCAACGCGTCGGTGATGATCAGCAATTCCATCAGATGGTCGTTGGCCGGAAACGACGTCGACTGGATCACGAACACATCCGCGCCGCGGACATTTTCCTGGATTTCGACGAAAATCTCCATGTCGGCGAAACGCCGGACCACCGCCTTGGTCATCGGCGTCTGCAGATATTCGCCGATTTCGCGCGTGAGCACGGGATTGGAATTGCCGGCGACGAGCTTGATCGCTCCGTTTTTGGCCATTCCTTGTCCTCGCCGTCGTTCGTGCGTCAGCGGCGAAAGCCTGACCGCAAGCGCATCAAAAACCCATCAGGCGGGCGTGATAACAAGCCGCCCGCCGGTCCGGCAACAAGGAAGTCTCTTATCCGGAGGTATTTCGCCCGCTAGGACGCTCTTACAGGCCGGGAGCGAGCAGCGCCACCTTGTCGTCGCCGCGTCCGGCAGCCGCCGGGCGCCGGCGCGGCAGCGGAATGGTCTCGTCCGAAGCCCCCTCGCCCGCATCCGCTTGCGCCGGCGGGCTTGCCTCGGGCGCAGCCGGTTCGTTCCGGAACAGCCGGAAAATGCCCTGCGACTCAGGGCGAAAATCGTCTTTCGCAGCCACGGTCGTGCCGCGGTCGCCGCCATCGTTCGGCGCGGGATCGGCGGAAGGCTCAGGCGTGACCGAGCCCGGCGACTGGAAATAGGCCGCAAGACGCTCCATTCCCGCGCGCGCAACGCGGCCGAGCACCTCGTCGTTGGCGGCGTCCCAGGCGTCGCGCCCGGCCGGACCGGCGATTTCTTCGCCCGTCAGACGGAAGCTTCGCTTCTGGTCGGTGTCGTAAACGTCCCAGACCCAGGAGACGATTGTGCGCTTCTGCTTCTTCTGGATCGCGAGCGCGACATAGCCCCGGATGCGATAGGGCGCCGGCGTTTCGCGCGACACGATCGGGACTTTTCTCGCCTCGGCTTCCTCGTTCAGTTTCTGCACGAGCTTGCGGAAAGTCGCGGGCGGCGGGCCATCGATCGATTCGAATGCGATGGTTGCATTCGGCCCCGGCCGGGAACCGGTGGTCGTGCAAGCCGCGGCGCCAAGACCGCAGATTGCGATCAACGCGACACGAAGCCAAAGCGCAGCCACGCACTGCTTGCGCGCTTGCGCGCGCCCCGACCAACTCTGCATCACGTCCCCGAGCGCCTGATGGATCGACCGGGTTTCTGCGAACCCGTGGCAAACCGGCTGGTCATTCCGTAGCGGGATTTTCAGAACGGGTCCAGCGCGGGCGCGAGCTTTAAGTGTTAATGCGAAAGAACTATGGCGTTCACATGCCTGCCATAATCCGGTTCACTGCGGTGCTGCGAGCGGCGATACGAATAGAACCGGCCGGGATCGGCATAGGTGCACAATCCGCAATCCTCGATTTCACGCACGCCCGCCTGTGATAGGCGGGCCGCGATGTATCCCGGCAGATCGAACATGTGATGATCCGGCCGCGCGGCGTTCTTGAAAAAGCGGTCATTGTCCCGGCCGGCCTCGATGAATGCGCGAAAGAATTCACCGCCGACTTCGTAATTCGGCTGCCGGATCATCGGCCCGAGCGCGGCGACGATATTGCTCCGGCTGGCTCCGAGCTTTTCCATGGCCTCGAGCGTCGCCTCGATCACGCCGCCGAACGCGCCGCGCCAGCCGGCATGCGCGGCGCCGATCACGCGCGCGGTCCCGTCGGCGAACAGAACCGGCCCGCAATCGGCGGTGCCCACGCCGATGGCGAGCCCTGCTACGCGGGTCACGATCGCGTCCGCTTTCGGGCGCGCCGACGCGTCCCAGGGGTTTTCCGCCACAACCACGTCGGGCGAATGGATCTGGTACACGCCCACGAGATTCTCCGGCGAGACTCCGAGAATGCGCGCCATGCGCGCGCGGTTTTCCGCCACATGGGCGGCATCGTCCTGCGAACCGACGCCGCCATTGAGGCTGGCATAGATGCCGGACGACACGCCGCCGGCGCGCGTGAAAAACGCATGGCGGATGCCCGACAGCGCAGAGAGCGTGGGCGAGGTGATCGTCATTCGGTTTCAAACGCAGGCAAGGATCCAAGCTTCGGATCGGCGAGCGCCATCACCTTGAACAGGCGGCCCATGCCGGTTCGCCCGCCCTGCGTCAGCCGCGCGAGCGCCGCCCCGATCTCCGCCTTCTTGTCCGGCAAAGCCGCCGCCGCCAAGGCGTCGGCGCGCGCCTCGATGCCAAGGCGCAGCAGAAAATCGCTCTGGTCGACCGGACCCTGCACGGCGGCGCCCATGCTTTCAGCCGCCGCGCCGAGCGCCTCGAAATCCACATGCGCGGTGATGTCAACGCTGCCCGCCGACGACAGCACGTCGGCGAAGGCGTGCTGTCCCATCGCCTGCAGGGTATCGCCGACATCGCTTTGGCCGTGGCCGTAATCGACGATCAGCGCGACGCCATTGTCGCGCACGCGCCGGGCGATTTCGAACGCGATATTGTCGGTCCGCCATTCGTAGATCGAGCCGACCGGCGCCGCCCGCACATTCTTCGGCAGCACGCGCTCGAAATTCGCGACCGGATGGGAGGACGCGCCGAAAACCAGATTGCCGGCGGCGTTGAGCGTGACCACGCGTTCATGCCAGCCTTCGGCCTGCTTGATCATCTGGTGCACCGGCAATGCGTCGATGAATTCGTTGGCGAGGATGATCGCGGGTCCGCCCGGCACTTCCGGCAAGTCGCGATGCCAATGGATCAAGGCGCCAGATTTGGCGAGCGTCTCGCGCTGCATTTTCTCCAGCGTCGGACTGACCTCGACGAGATGCACCACAACCGCTTTTCGAAATGCCGGCGCGACATTCATCGCCCGCAGCACGTCGCGCATCATGGTGCCGCGGCCGGGGCCAAGCTCGATCAGCCGCACATTGTCCGGCGATCCCATCATCTTCCAGACGGCGGTGGCCCAAAGCCCGATCAATTCGCCGAACATCTGGCTCATCTCCGGCGCGGTGGTGAAATCGCCAGACGCTCCAAATGGATCGCGCGTGACGTAATAGCCGTGAACCGGATGCGTCAGGCACAGCGAGACATATTGCGCGACCGACATCGGTCCCGCGGCCGCGATCAGGCGGCGGATTTCGAGTTCGAGGGGAGTGACTGCGTCCACGATCAGCTCCGCCGCGCAGACCCTTGCCTCAGCGCATAAACCGCAAAGCTTAAGCCCGCGAGAAACAGCGGCGCCGAGAGCAGCATCCCCATGGTAAGGCCGCCGAACAGAAAGCCAAGCTGCGCATCGGGCTCGCGGAACATTTCACAGAAACTGCGGGCGAGCGCATATCCGATTGCGAACAGCCCGATGACCAGTCCGGGTCGCTTGAGCGCGCCGGCGCGGATGGCAAAGGTCAGCACCAGCAGCAGGACAACGCCTTCGAGCGCCGCTTCGTAAAGCTGGCTCGGATGGCGCGGCTGCGATCCGCCATTCGGAAACACCATCGCCCAGGGCACGTCCGACGGGCGTCCCCACAATTCGCCGTTGATGAAATTGGCGAGCCGTCCGAGGCACAGGCCGATCGGGCCGACGGCGCAGGTGATGTCGCCCAGCGAAAGAACCGGAATCTCCCGGCGCCAGGCGAACAGCAACACGGCAATCACGCAGCCCGCGAAGCCGCCATGGAACGACATGCCGCCATTCCAGAGCTGCAGGATTTCGCCCGGATGCGCGAGGAAATAAGCCGGGTTGTAGAACAGCACATAGCCGATACGGCCGCCGAGAATGATGCCGAGCGTGACCCACACGATGAAATCGTCATAGTCGACGACCGTCATCGGGGCTTTGCCGCCCCACAGCGTCTCGTTGCGGATGATGGCGCGGGCATAGAGCCAGCCGAGCAGAATTCCGAAAATATAGGCGAGCGCGTACCAGCGGATCGCGAACGGACCGATGCTCACGATCACCGGATCGAACGCTGGAAAGTCCAACACCAGAAATGGCATCGCGGGGCCCCCGAATATGCCCGTTTGCGGTCAGGCAGCCCGCGAAGTCAACCCCGAAAGGCTTGCGGGATCGCGATGACGGGCCATATCCTGATCAAGAACGTGTTCGCGCGGGAGATTTGCGATGACACAGACGACCAGCCGGTTTTTCGACGAGATCGCGCGGCTCATGAATGACGCCGCCGGCGTGGCGCAAGGCGTGAAGCGCGAGGTCGACACCGTGTTCAAGACCCAGGCCGAACGCTGGTTGCGCGACCTCGACCTCGTCAAACGCGAGGAATTCGAGGCCGTGAAGGACATGGCGCGGCTCGCACGCGAGGAGAATGAGGCGCTCAAAGCCCGGATCGCGGCTTTGGAGGCCAAGCTCTCGCAAAGCTCGCCGCCCGCCCCGCCGACTTACGCCGCCGGGCCCGACAGCACCCCGCCGGTCGTGTAAATCCGCGATTTCTCAGCCTTTCCTTGTCTTGGCAGGCGCTTTAGGGCTATAAGCCCGCGCGACCGCGGCCCCCGCACCCCTGGAGGCATGCCGTGGTTTTCACTTAAATCTGTACGCTAGAACAAGGACTTACAGCTATGGCGACCGTCAAGGAATTGAAAGCGACGGCGCGTCCGAAAGCCGGCAAGGGGGCTGCTCGGGCGGTGCGTCGTGAGGGCCTCGTGCCCGGAGTGATCTACGGAGACAAGAAACCCCCGCTGACCATCGCGCTCGATCACAAGGATCTGCGCCAGAAAATCTTTGCGGGCCGGTTCCTCACCACCCTTTACGACATCGAGATCGACGGCGCGAAGCACCGCGTGATCCCGCGCGACTTCCAGCTCGATCCGATCAAGGACCACCCGGTGCATGTCGATTTCATGCGGCTCGGCGCCGGCGCGCTCATTCGCGTCGCGATTCCCGTGCATGTCATCGGCGCGGAAAACTCGCCCGGCGTGAAGCGCGGCGGCGCGGTCAACCTCGTCACGCACACGATCGAAGTGCGCTGTTCGCCGGAATCGATCCCCGAGGAGATCGTGGTCGATGTCAGCGGCCTCGAAATCAATTACTCGAAGCATCTGAACGAGGTCGATCTGCCGAAGGGCGTGAAAATCCTGACCCAGCTCGACACGACGCTGGTCACCATCGTGCCGCCTTCGGGCTACGCGGAAGAACTCAAAGCGCAGGCCGAAGCCGCCGCCGCTGCCGCGGCTGCCGCCGCCGCCGCGACCCCGGCCGCGGGTGGCGCTGCCGCTGCGCCTGGCGCTCCGGCTG
>CAMDXM010000101.1 GCA_945878025.1 Pseudorhodoplanes sinuspersici
GGCCGCCTTGACGATCATATGGTCGCGCGACCGCGCCAGCCGCTGCGAGAAATGACACCAGTCCGGCTTCACAATGGGACACGGCAACACATGCGGACATGGCGCGATAATCTTCGCGCCATCGGCCAGCAAAGCCGCCCGGCAGGTCACGATGCGTTCATATCCCGCGGGCGTGCCCGGCTCGACCAGAATAAGAATGCCAGTACAGGCTCTCCATAGCGTCAAAGCCACGCCCGTCATCCACTTTTCCGGCAATTCGGCCAGCGCGTAACTGGCGATCACCAAATCGCTGGGCTGCAAGTCACGCAAGCGCGTCGCATCTGCAATCGATGTCGTGGCGTGAGTGAGCGCGGGGCGCGGGCTATTGGCGGCGAGCTTGCGCGCCATATCCAGAAACACCGCGCTGGAATCGATCATGGCGACGCGTTCGAGCGCGGGCCATGCCTCGGCCGCGGCCCAGCTGGCCGTGCCCGGGCCCGCTCCGATGTCGGTCAATGTCTTCGGCGCAAAATCGCAGCGCGCCATGACCTCATCGAGCACCGCGGCCATCGCCGCATAGGTCGCGGGCAATCGCGCCAGCAGATAGGCCAGCACATCGGTTTCGGAGACGATGGCCGCGCCCGAGTGACCGCCGCCGCGATAGCATTCGGAGATTTTCGCGGAACGCTCCGCGATCGGCCCGCGCGGCCGGCCTTCGAGCAGGGCGTTGACCGCGGCTTGCAATGCTGGAGGGAGCGCCGATTCCATGACCGTGCGATTATCACACGGCCTGCATCGGCCTTCAGACTTTTTCGCCTTCGCTCTTTTCGTGATCGGGGCAGCAGGCCGTGGCCCAGACCGGCCCCAGATCGACCACTTCCGATTCGATGCATTCGACGTCGAGCCGCAGCGCGACATCGCCGGAAAAGGACAGCGTCACGGTCCCCGCGGGCGCATCCGTTTCCGCAAAGTCGAGCGCGAGCAGATTGAGCGCCTTGTCCTTGTCGGCCGGCGTGATATTGCGGCTCTTGAACGACAATACGCGGTCGAACCGCAGGGCGGAGCGGCGGCGCTGCCAGGCCGGAATTTCGGCGCTCGCGGCTTCCCAGTCGAAGCGGTTGAGCCCCACGACCAGCCGGTGATCCTCCGGCAGCCAGACGATCTCGCCGACCGTCACGACCGCATCCTGCAGGTGCGCCGAGACGATTTCGAGGTCTTCCTTGTCGAGGGCGACGAGTTTCAGCAGGTCCATGGCAGGCTCACCGATCGATAAAACCGATTCTAGGAAGCCGGAGCGGCGCACGCAAGTTCCGTAAACAGCCGGCTTCAATCCGGGGATCGCGGCATAATGGCGTTCATCAATCGATCCGGATATTCAGATATTCGTTGAAAGCGAGACAATTCTGGCCATCAAGCCGGTCATATCCCGTAGTATTTCGCCGCCGTGGCAGGAGAAATCGTTGATGGCAAATGCTGTTCCCGCCGGCGCGTCCGGCGCCACCGTATCGCTCGTGACCGCGACTGCGATCGTGGTCGCGGACATGGTGGGCGTCGGCGTTTTCACGAGCCTTGGATTTCAGGTCCAGGATATTTCCTCGGGCTTTTCGCTGATGCTGTTGTGGGTCGTCGGCGGCGTGGCGGCGATGTGCGGGGCGATATCCTATGCCGAGCTCGCCTCGATGTTTCCGCGATCGAGCGGCGAATACAACTTTCTGCGGCGCATCTATCATCCGGCGCTTGGCTTTCTCGCCGGCTGGCTGTCGGGGACCGTCGGCTTCGCGGCGCCCGTCGCCCTCGCCGCCATGGCGTTCGGCGTTTACTTCAAATCCATCGCCCCCGACGTGCCGCCGCTGGCGTCGGGACTCGCGGTGATCTGGCTTGTGTCGCTCGTGCATCTGAGCGGCCTTCGGCATATCAGCCTGTTCCAGAACGTCTGGACGGCGATCAAGCTGGCCTTGATCGTCATTTTCATTGTCGCCGGCTTCATGTTCGGAACGCGCCAGCCGATCTCATTCGCGCCGAGCGCGGACGATTTCAAACATATCGTGAGCGCGCCGTTTTTCATCAGCCTTGTGTTCGTGATGTACTCGTATTCCGGCTGGAACGCCGCGACCTATATCTTCGGAGAGCTGCGCGACCCGCACCGCAATCTTCCGCGCGCGCTTTTTTTCGGCACGGCGATCGTCATCGTGCTTTATGTCGCGCTCAACGCGGTGTTTCTTTTCACCACGCCCGCCAGTCAGATGGCGGGACAGCTCGACGTCGCCATGATCGCCGGCGTCTCGATTTTCGGGGAATCGGGCGGCCGGATCGTCGGGATGCTGATCTGTCTTGGGCTCATTTCCTCCATCAGCGCGATGATGTGGATCGGGCCAAGGGTCACGATGACGATGGGCGAGGACATTCCGCTGCTGAGGTTTCTCGCGCAGAGATCCAGGACCGGCGTGCCGGCGCGCGCCATTATGCTGCAGCTTGTGATCGCGACGGCCCTGTTGCTGACCCAGAGCTTCGAGGCGGTGCTGGATTTCATCCAGTTCAGCCTCACGCTGTCGTCGTTTCTCACGGTGGCGGGCGTCATCAAGCTGCGCATGACGGCGCCGGACCTGAAGCGGCCCTATCGCGCGTGGGGATACCCGGCGACGCCGCTCATTTTTCTCACGGTCATGCTGTTCATGATGTATTACCTGATCGTCAACCGGCCGCTGCAATCCTTCGCGGGCTTCGCGATCATGCTCGCCGGTCTTGCGGTCTATGCTATGTCTCGTTCGTCTCCTGAAGCGCCGTCCCCGGACTCGCCTCGAATTTCCTGAAAAGAGCGATCATCATCAATGTCGATCATCAAATTCATCGTTCCAGCGCTATGCCTGTTGGCGTTTTCGGATGTCCCGGCGCGCAGCGCCGAAATATCGGCACCGGACGACACCGCGCGATACCTCGCAGGATTGCAGCCTTCGGCCTCGTCGCCTCTCGCGGCGCTGACGAAGAATCCGAACTGGCAGCAGCATGCGAAATATTTCGACTCGATTTTTGCGCAAAACGAAAAGCTTCATCTGTCGCCGATCCGCGAATTTTCCAAGGCGCAGCTGACGTCGCCGCGCGACACGATGTTCTACATGTTCGCGGGGCCGGACGCCTTGCACGCCGTTGCGTTTTTCCCCAATGCGGCGACTTACGTGCTGAGCGGACTTGAGCCGGCCGGCGAAATCCCTCAGCTGGACCGCCTGCCGGCCGGCACGCTGCCCGGTTCGCTCCGGAATCTCGCGGTGTCGATGCGCACCTTGCTGACGCTGAGCTTCTTTCGGACCAAGGACATGAAAAGCGAGCTGCGCAGCGGACCGGTCTACGGAACGCTGCCGCTGATCTCGGTATTTCTGGTGCGATCCGGCAAGACCATTCACGAGATCAGCTTCGTGAATATCGACGCCGAGGGCGTCGCACGGCCGGCGAACGATGCGGGCGTGAAATCGTCGAACGCCAAAGGCGTGAAGGTTGTTTTTTCGGCGGGCCAGGACGGCCGCAAGCAGACGCTTTATTATTTCAGCACGGACCTGTCCGACAGCGGCCTCAAGGCCAGCGGATTTCTCGCGTTCTGCGACAAGCTCGGGATGGGCGACAGCTTTGTGAAAAGCGCGTCGTATCTCATGCATAGCGGCAATTTCGCCACCGTCCGCAAGTTCCTGCTGGAGCACAGCGCCCTGATCCTGCAGGACGATTCAGGAATCCCGCTCGGTTATTTCGACGCCAAGAAATGGCGGTTTCAGCCGCTTGGCCGCTATCTCGGCCCGATCGAGATTTTCCCCGGGACATACCAGCCCCAGATGTCCGAGCTGTTCCGCAAGGGCAATCCGATTCCGCTCGATTTCGGCATCGGCTATCGCTGGCGCAAGAATGAATCCAATATGCTGCTGGCGACCCGGATTGCCGAACCCAAACCGAACTAAAAGCCGAACTGACTCCGGATTAGCGGGTTGTTAACCATCGGGTTTCTAGGCTGCCGGCGATAGTCCCGCGGCGCCGGCCTGCCGTGTTTGCGGTCTTTCGATTGAAGGCCGAAGGCCGGCAGGGCCTAATCTGGCCATACTGATCGGCGATTTTGCCCGCCATTCGGATGGAACCTACGTGCAAACTGGCCATCGAAATCCGGCGCCGGCGCAGTCCTTTCAGAGACCGTCCTTAAATCCGGGCGCGATTGCGCGCGCGCGCCATTCCAGCGCCGATTCAGCGCTCGAACGGCGGCCCGAACGATACGTCGCCTGGGCGCCCCGGCCGAACGACGATGCCGAGCGCGTGCGCGAACTCCGGCGCGCAAGGACGGCGCTCTATTTTGCAACCGGCATGCTGATCGCAGCCGCTTTGGCGAGCGCCGTGTTTCTCTACAGCGAATTCAGATCGCCGCTTCGCAGCGGCGGAATTTCGCTTTCGCAAACAGGGCCCGACGACGAAGCGGCCGACCAATCCATAAAAGCCAATTCTCCAGTGATGTCCGTTCGCGCCAAGGATGACGGCGCGCCCGGCGAGCGGGATCTTGTCCAGACGTCGCCAGTTGTCGGACAGCCGCAGGCCGCCGCGAAATTGGACGCCACTCCGACCGAGATCATCGCGCGCGGATGGAGCGTTTTCGAACAGCAAATCAATCAGGCGAACAGCGGCAAGAACAAGGGCGGGGACAAAAAGAAAAGCGACCGGCTTGCCGCCGTCGCGCCCGCGAAAACCCCCGCGGCCGACATCGCCGCGCCGGCCCCGCCGCAAATACCGGTCGCCGCCGCCGTGCCGCTGCCAATTCCCCCGGCCTTGCCGCGCGGTCCGGCGGTTCGCGAGGCGAAGACCTCGATGATCGATTTCGAGACCGCGCCGTTCCCTTATAGCGGCAGGATACCCGGATCGGACAAGACGTTTCAGCGCGATTCCGAGACGTTCAAGGACAGCCGCGTGCTCCTTCACATTCCGGACGGTTTCGACGCCGGCAAGCCGAGTGTGATCGTCGTCTTCTTCCACGGGCACGGAGCCAATCTTTCGGACGACGTTCGCGAACGGCAGCAGGTGCCGGCGCAGATCTCGGCGTCGGGCGTCAACGCCGTGCTGGTCGCGCCTCAATTCGCGGTCAACGCCGCGGATTCCAGCTCCGGAAAATTCTGGCAACAGGACGGCTTCAAGCGGTTTCTCGACGAATCGGCCAGGCAGCTTGCAAAGCTGAACGGCGACCCCAGAGCCGCGCGCGCGTTCGCCAGGATGCCGATCGTGATCGTGGCCTATAGCGGCGGTTTTGGACCGACCTTGTCGATATTGGAGCATGGCGGCGCGAATTCACGCATCCGCGGAATCGTGCTGCTCGATGCGCTCTATTCCGGAACCGAAAAATTCGCGAACTGGATCGCAAGCAACAAGACGGCGTTTTTCGTCAGCGCCTATACGCCTCACATCCGGCGGTTCAATGCCGAACTCGAGCGCCTCCTGACTGACAAGTCGATCGCATTCGGCTCGGAATTGAAACTCAACCGCTTGCCGGGAAGCGTGACATTCCTGCCGACGGGCGACATCTCGCACCGGGATTTTGTCACTCACGCCTGGGCCGCGAATCCGATCGCTGACATTCTCGTCAGATTCGACGAAGCCGGCCCGAATCCCGCCATCGCGGCCGATTCCAGATCGAGATTGTCCGTCGCGCGGCGTTGAGCCGGTTATTCGCTGACGCACTCGATCCGATCCGTCCGGTCATCGATGGCGGCGTCATTCGCATTCAACGGCAGCCGGTTTTCGCGTTTCTGTTCGCGTAGGCGATGACGTCTCCGACGGTCTTGAGCGTTTTGGCATCCGCGTCCGTCACCTCCATGTCGAACGTCGCCATCATGGCCATGACCAGTTCCACGTGGTCGAGGTCGTCGGCGCCGAGATCCTTGACGAGGTCCGCCCGCGGAACCACCTTGGACGCCACGACACCGAGATGTTCGGTCAGAAGACCGGTGATCGCGTCCTTGCAATCGGCCGCGCGCGCCGGCGAAGCCGAAAGCGCAAGGCACGCCAGCGCCCCCGACATGCAATTCAGAAACCGCATTTTTCTCTCCGGATGCAAAAGATACGCTATTCGCTGACGCGCTCGATCTCCGCGCCGCAGGCGCCGAGCTTTTCCTCAAGCCGCTCGAAACCGCGATCGAGGTGATAGACGCGGTTGACCATGGTCTCGCCTTCGGCGGCGAGCGCCGCGATCACCAGCGACACCGAGGCGCGCAGATCGGTCGCCATCACGGGCGCGCCTTTCAAACGGTCGACGCCCTCGATCATCGCGGTCTGGCCGTCGAGCGAGATGCGCGCGCCGAGCCGCGCCAGTTCCTGCACATGCATGAAGCGGTTTTCGAAAATGGTTTCGGTGATGCGCGAGGTGCCCTTGGCGCGCGTCATCAGCGCCATGAGCTGCGCCTGCAGATCGGTCGGGAAACCCGGAAACGGCTCGGTCGTGACTTCGACCGGCGCAAGCCCCGATCCGTTGCGCACGATCCGCACGCCCTCATTGGTCGAGGTCACGGTGGCGCCGACCTGAACCAGCACGTCGAGCGCGTTCTGCAGAAGCTCGGGGCGCGCGCCTTCCAGCATCACGTCGCCGCCGGTCATCGCGACCGCCATCGCATAGGTGCCGGTCTCGATGCGGTCCGGCAGCACGCTGTGACGCGTCGGCCCGAGCTTCGAGACGCCCTCGATCACGATGCGCGGCGTGCCGGCGCCGGTAATCTTGGCTCCCATTTTCACCAGGCAATCGGCGACATCCTTCACTTCCGGTTCCTGCGCCGCGTTCTCGATCACGGTCGTGCCGCTGGCGAGCACCGCCGCCATGATGGCGACATGCGTTCCGCCGACGGTGACTTTCGGAAACACGATCTCCGCGCCGCGCAAACCTCTGGGCGCGCTCGCTACCACATCGCCGGCCTCGATCTCGATATTGGCGCCGAGACGCTCCAGCGCCATCAGCAGAAGATCGACCGGGCGCGTGCCGATGGCGCAGCCGCCCGGCAGCGAAACCCGCGCCTTGCCCATGCGCGCAACCAGCGGCGCCAGCACCCAGAAGCTCGCGCGCATCTTGGACACGAGTTCGTAAGGCGCGGTGGTGTCGACGATCTTCTCGGCCGAAATCTTGACGGTCTGGCCGGAATGCTCGGCGTCTCCGCCGCGCTTGCCGGACAGCATCACGTCCACGCCGTGATTGTTGAGAATGCGCTGGAGCTGGATGACGTCGGCGAGATGCGGCACGTTGTCGAGGACGAGCGTGTCCTCGGTCAGAAGGCTCGCGATCATCAGCGGGAGGGCTGCGTTCTTGGCGCCGGAAATCGGGATGCGGCCATTGAGCGGCTTGCCGCCACTGATGCGTATGCGATCCATTTCGAGCCCCCGCCTCACTGTTACGCCGGCCAAACCACCACGCCGTGCGATTAGGGCGAAAGTGGGTATCGTGTCAGCGCTTGCCCGTATCCGGGCCGGATTGCTCCGCCGGCCGGTCTTCATCAGCCTTGCCGGGCGCCGCGCCGCGGCTTCGCGCCTGCAGCTTGCGGCGGCGCAGGTTCTCGCGCAAGGCTTCCGCGCGCCGCTCGGTCCTCGCCGCCGGACCCGGGTTTTTTCCCTTTTCGGACATGTCTTTAACTCTGGCCTTCTTTGCCTTGAGGCCCTTCCCTAGCCCCGGCCACGCTTGGTCCGCAAGCGGGCCTTCCCATCCTTGCGGTCATGCCCCCCTTGTGGCACTTAGTCCCGCGCCCGCGCGGGAGATTCACCTTCGGGGCCCTTCAATCGCTGCTGTAGCTCAGTGGTAGAGCACTTCATTGGTAATGAAGAGGTCGACAGTTCAATCCTGTCCAGCAGCACCACGAAGTCCCCTCAGTCGAGAAACTGTTCGTAATATTTCGTGGTGAATCGCGGCCGCGCCAGCATCCTTGGAATTTCAAGATCGCCGCGCTGCAGCCATTGCGTCTGGATCGGCGAGACATTCCCGCCCAATGACAACGCGAGCTTGTTGTACTCCTTGCCGAAGCGAACCCATCGCGGGTCGGCCGGATTCGAGCAGAACGAGTCGAACGAAAACGACACGCCTTTGCCGCTCGAATACAGCCCGAACGGCTTTTTCGCCGTGTCGGGGCGATTGACGAAATAAGTCGCCCAGCCGTTGGGGACATATCCGGTTTCGTCCTGGAAGGCCTTGGTGAATTTGTACGATTCCACCATGACGCGGGTGAACTGGCTGAGGTCGTGCTCGTAATACTGGAAATCGAGACGGCGTTCGTCCGCCGTCGGCCGCCAATATTCGTTGACAAGGTCGGCGCGCGAATAAACGAGGCCCTTGGGCTGCGGCACCTCGACGCCCTCGAATCCGTGCTGGATGGCAAGACGCTTGGCCACGCGGAATTCATCGCAGGCAGGCTGTGATGCCGCAGGCGTGACCGATCCAGGGCCGGCCTTGTGACGCTGATCCAGAAAACTTGCGAGCTGATGCAGGAACACGATCGCAAGCAGCGCGTCGCATTCCCCGCGTGCGCGGAGCAATCCGGCGGCAAGGTCTTCCGGCGAGACAAATCCCGCGATCGATATGTCCGATCTGCACAATGTCGCCGGGCGGACTTCGACCTGGCATTCGACAACGATGCCCAGCAATCCAAACGAGCACTTGAATTGATGAAACGCCGCGCCGTCCTTGTGGTCGGAGATCGTGCGCAATTCGCCCTTGTCGTCGACGTAAGTCAGCGCGACCACATGGGCGGAAAAATATCCCGGGCCATCGAGCGACGATTCCTTGGTATCGCCGACCGCGACCGAACCGACGCTCGCCTCGCCGATCTCGGCCTGGAACGGCAATTCGACGCCGCGCGCCTGCAGCCACATGTTGAGCTTCTTCAGGCGGCATCCGGCCTGGACGCGCACGACCTGCCGCCCGGTTTCATCGCGCTCGAGGCCGATGACGTCATCGAGCTTGCGGGTGCACAGCATCGTTCCGCCGTCATTGACGATGGTCGACGTCACCGACGCCATCGAGCCGACCGGGCTGACGGGCGCCGGGAAACGCCGCGTATCGCGCACCACGGCCTGCACATCCGAATAGCTGATCGGCTCGGCATAGACCGCGGGCTTGGTCGCGCGGCTTAAGCCCCAATTGCTGTAAGCGCGGCCCTCATTCTCCAGCAATCCATGAAAGTTCTGCATTGGCTTTGCCCCTCTATGCATCGATGCGCCCTTGTCATCGGGTAGCTACGAACGGGGGTTCGTCCGGTTGCACCGGCGAAGCATGAAAATTCCGGGGGCCTCTTCGGTTCGATCCTGTCCGGCAGCGCCATTTTCCAGCGCCGCCGAACTGAACTTTCCCCGCATGCCGGGCGACCAACGCCCATGAGGCACGCTGTCGATGGGCATGAAGCCCCGCACGGCGCAGATGCCTGTTTTCTGAATCGGAGAAGATCGTGTCGAAGACAATCATTCATGCCATCGCCATCGCGGCGATGCTGCTCTCGCCTGCGCTCGCATCCGCCCGCATGGGCGGCGTGAGCGTTTCAACCCATGTCGGCAATGTCGGCACGGTTCGCGTGGACGTCAAACAGCCGCGCATTCATTCGAATGTGAACATGCTGAAGTGCCACCAATATCCGCGCGGCAACGGCCAGGGCGGCGTCAACTGGGTGACGGTCTGTTCCTGAAACCCGGTTACGGGCGTCGCATGGCGCTACATGAAAAACCGCCCGGCTTCTGGCCGGGCGGATTTTCAGCTTGCGGCAGGTCAGGCCAACCCACCGAACAGCCAGACGATCACAATGATTGGCAACGGAATGCCGATCAGCCAAAGCAGTAACCCGCGTCCCATAGGCCACCTCCTTGCTCCGTGTGTCGGTATGGGGAGAAAACGCGGAAAATGCGGCCCGGTTCCGTTTGTCCCCATTTTGATACGGATCAAGGCAGACCGGCATGCGCCGGGCTCAATAACGCCTCGACAAACAGCCTTGAACGCTTCTAAAAAGAGGCGAGAGGTCAGGGGTGCCGGGATTCCGGCCCGGAAGTGCGATTTGATATGGACTACAATACCTTTTTCTCCAAAGCCCTGACCCGCCTGCATGACGAGCGCCGCTATCGCGTATTCGCCGACCTCGAACGCATCGCCGGCCGCTTTCCGCAGACCATCTGGCATTCCCCGCAAGGCCCGCGCGAGATCATCGTGTGGTGCTCCAACGACTATCTCGGCATGGGCCAGCACCCGAAGGTGATCGGCGCCATGGTCGAGACCGCGACCCGCATGGGCGCCGGCGCCGGCGGCACGCGCAACATTTCCGGCACCAATCATCCGCTGGTCGAGCTCGAGCACGAACTCGCCGACCTGCATGGCAAGGCCTCGGCGCTGGTGTTCACGTCGGGTTATGTCTCCAACGAGACCGGCATTTCGACCATCGCCAAGCTCCTGCCCGATTGCCTGATCCTGTCCGACGCCTTCAACCACAACTCCATGATTGAAGGTGTCCGCCAGTCGGGCTGCGAGAAGAAGATTTTCCGGCATAACGATCTCGCCCATCTCGAGGCGCTGCTGAAGGAAGCGGGGCCTGCGCGGCCGAAGCTGATCGTGTTCGAGAGCATCTATTCCATGGATGCCGATCTCGCGCCGATCGCGGCGATCTGCGATCTCGCGGATAAATATGGCGCTATGACCTATCTCGACGAAGTGCACGCGGTCGGCATGTATGGCCCACGCGGCGCCGGCATCGCCGAGCGCGACGGTGTGATGGCGCGCGTGGACGTGCTCGAAGGCACGCTCGGCAAGGCGTTCGGCTGTTTCGGCGGCTATATCGCGGCTGGCGCCGAGATCTGCGACGCGGTGCGTTCCTACGCGCCGGGCTTCATCTTCACGACCGCGTTGCCGCCGGCGGTCTGCGCCGCGGCCGCGGCCTCGATCCGGCACCTGAAATCGTCGCAATGGGAACGCGAGCGGCATCAGGACCGCGTGGCGCGCACCAAGGCGGTGCTGACCGCGGCCGGCCTTCCTGTCATGCCGAGCGACACCCATATCGTGCCGATCGCGGTCGGCGATCCTGAAAAATGCAAGGCTGCGAGCGACATGCTGCTCAGCGAGCACGGCATCTACATTCAGCCGATCAATTTCCCGACCGTTCCGAAAGGCACCGAGCGCCTGCGCGTGACGCCGACGCCCTATCATGACGATCACATGATCGACGCGCTGGCGCAGGCGCTGATCGATGTCTGGCAGCGGCTCAACCTGCCGCTCAAGCGCGCGATGGCGGCGGAATAACGCCGAGGGCGTGTACTCACAAGAAAGAGCGACCGGCATGTGCGCTGTTACACCGACAGCGGACATTCGACTGATGTGCTGCAACGTCAGCTAAGTGCCAATAGCGGACATCGCATCTGCGTTCGAGCCTGGCAAGTATCCACATGGAGCCTGCGTTAACGTCAACGATGAGCAGAAATTAGCGCGCGAATTTGTAGTGAGCAAACGCCGCCGAAATCAGCGTGAGCAATGCCGAACCAATCCAGATCGGCCCCAGCGTGAAGATGGCTATCGCCCCCTGTCCGCAATTCGAGGCAAAGCAAGCAGCAAAAAACAATAGCGGAAACAAACACAGGATGACGACGACACATCCTGTGCTGAGCCAGATTCCTCTCCGCCCCCGTCGCGCGCCAAAGAACCATGGCACCGCGGGAAAGCCGAAAGACAGAATAATCATCAGGTTCATCAGAACGTCGAGCATGATCTCTCGAACCGATCGAGAGGCGGGCGTGAAACGCGCCCGCCTGCTCCGACAATCCCCATATGACGGAGGGTCGGCGTGAATGCTAGCAATTTCCTGTAGTACGCGGAAGCCATCAAGCGGTATCCCCCGACGAAACATGTCCGGCGGCATGTATGTCCGCTTTGGGTCAAAAACGGACGTGGCGGTTTTCCCGCTTCACGTCCCGTTTATCCCTGAAAGCAGACATCGACACGGTTTCCATCCCGAACCAAGTCCGGGACAGGTTTTCGCTGGATCGCACTGCTATTCCGATTTTTCTTCCGAGACCTGCCGCAGGCGCGCGACATAGGCCACGGCCACCGGCATCATCACCGACACATAGAAGAAGCGCCACAGGTGATGCGCGCCGACAAAGGCCGGGTCGAGATGCAGCGCGAAAGCGAGAATCGTCATGGCTTCGAGCCCGCCCGGCGCATAGGCGATCAGCACATCGGCGAAGCTCAGCGATAACGCCCAGGCCGTCGCCGCCGCGAAAAGCCCGGCGACCGTCATCCCGACCACGAGCGCGCCGAAGGACGCATAAAAGAGCTGCCGCAGGCGCACGAGATCGGTGCCGTAAAACCGAGAGCCGATCAGCGCGCCGAGCCCCACGAACGACGCGGTGATGACGGAGGGCGGCAGGTTGATCCGCACGAAGCCGATGCCGTGCAGAATGCCCGAGGTCAGCATGGCGCCGACGATCAATCCGCCCGGAAGCCGCACGCGGTGCGCGATCAGGGCCGCGGCCGTCGAGACGATGATGAGCAAGGCGAGCTCGCCGGCGCTCTCGCGCAACGGCGGAAACGGCACCGGCTCCGGCGCCGCGCCGGTCATCCCGAGCCCGGCGATGAGAAGCGGCATCACCACCGCCAGCACCAGCACCCGCACCGATTGCACGATCGCGACCGAGCGCAGATCGGATGCGGTGTCGGCCGCGAGCGCCAGAGCCTGCGACAGCGCGCCCGGCGCCGCGGCGAACAAAGCGGACATGATATCCCATCCGTGCACGCGGTTGAGATAGACCGTGATCGCGACGGTCGAGCAGCTCATCGCGAGCGCGAGCGCGAGCATGCTGAACGGCCAGGCGGCGATCCGGCTTATCGTTTCCGGCGTGACGGCGGCGCCGAGAGAGATGCCGAGCAGGACAAAAATGCAGCTTGCCAGGCTATGCGGAACGCTGACCGGCCGTCCGGCCAAAGCGGCCAGCGCAGTGAACAGGATCGCGCCCGACAGCCATCCGGCGGGCAATCCCGGCAAGCCGAAGACCGCGCCGCCGACAGCCGCCAGCGCCAGCGTTTCCGCAAGGCGGCGAGCAAGGACCAGTCTTTTGGGACGCGTCATATTCGGCTCTTGAGGTTATTGCTCTCGCGCACAATAGCCCCATCTACAATTGCCTTTTCATGCGGGGCAGCAATTCCCCGCGCTCATTGCCCACCTCGCTAAGCCGCGTGTATGGTCGCGGCCCTTTTGCCGGAATTGCTTATGGCCCGTGACCAGATCGACATGACGCCTATCGAGCGGCGCGACGAACTCGTCGCCTGGTTCGAAAAGGGCTCAAAGCCGATGTCGCAATGGCGGATCGGCACCGAGCACGAGAAATTCCCGTTCACGGTCGGCGGACATCGCCCGGTGCC